>CANQXQ010000030.1 GCA_947627845.1 uncultured Bacilli bacterium
ATAGATAATAGTATTATCTGATAAGTTAGTCATGTTATTACGATAATCCATGAAAATCCAGCCGGCATCGTTAGTACTTTTATCAAATGATTTTCTTAAATAATAATCATTATCTTTTGCTTGAACTACAGGATAATTAATATTTGTGCCATTTACTTTAATAAAGGCAACAGTATCACTATTTTTCTCTAATAAATCGGTAAAATCGACACTTGTTAATGGTAAATTAATATAATCCCAATATGGATCCTCTTTGTTTTCCTCAGTTTTTTCTTCAGGTTGATTTGGTAAATCTACACCAGGATCTTCTGGGGGAGCTGGTACTTCCTCTTGGGGAATATCTTCAAGACCCTCAATCATTTTATTAGTATGATTATTGCTTTGATGCCATTTTACAATCCTAAAACTACTATAACCTATTCCCACCATACCTATTACTATAATTATAATTATTATCGGTAATTTTAATCTCATTTTCTTTTTCATTTTTTAACACCTCAATACAATAATTATTTTACTATATTTTATTATAAATTACAAGATATATTATAGACTTTTTTAGACATGGAAAAAGTTAGGGGTTTACCCTAACTTAAATAGTTATTAGTTTAAATTATCTGAATAATTTTTTTGTTGCAGTTCCAACAACACCTAAACTAGAGATAGCCATAGTTACTAGGCTTCCAATAGCATCAAATGTTGCAGGACTCTTTGATGGTTCATCATCACCAGGACCAGCTTGAGTTCCAGGATCTTTTTCACTTGGCGTATCACTTGGTGTACCTGTTGATGGTTTAGAATTACAAGCAATAGTAACAGTCTTGTCTTCACCAGTAGTATAATTAACACCACCAGTTAATAATTTGATTGCTTCTTCAACAGTTAAATCTGATGTTTTATCAGTTAAACCATATTTGAAAGTACCACCTGTAATATTTCCAGCATTATGTTTTACTGTTTCGTCATCGCCAAAGCTGATTGCAGCTACAGTAGATTTACTTGCTTGGAATTCACCACAAGAGATTTTTAAAACTGTTTCTTTAGCTGCTGCATTTATAATAATAGCAGAAGTTCCAGTGTCACCACTTGTAGCAACATATTTACCACCAGTAATGTTAACATTTGCACCATTTGAAACTATGTATAAAGCTCCGGCATTTGAAGTATCTGCTCCAGTAACTGTAGCATTCATTTCAACATTAACATATCCACTTAAACTAATAGCTGTGCTTGTCTTAGATGTTAATGTGCCATTGATAGTTACACTAGCAATTTTACCTGAAACGTTTTCACCATCTGCAATTTTAACTGCTTCATTAGCTGTTACCCAAGTACCATTAATAGTAGCTTTAATATTATTAGATGATGTTGCAGTTACAACACCATTTGTACTAGCAGTAACATTAGTATCTTTTCCAATATCTAAAGTAGCAACTTTAGAACCAGTTTCACTACCTGTAATTTGAACAAAAGTATCAGCTCCAATATCTAGAACACCAGTAGTTTTGAAAGTACCACCAACGCCTAATTCTACCATATTAGTTGCTGAACTTGAAACGTCTCCTTTTCCTTGAATTTCTACTGTTTGGCCAGAGGCTACAGCAATTTTTTGTGCACCTAATGCCCAGTCAAAACCAGACAATTTAATAGTTACACTTTTTAAAGTTGTTAATTCAACATCACTAGCACTTTCAGTAACATCGTCTAAGAATGTAACTGTTAATTCAGTAGCTTCAGCTGCTTCAGCTTTAGATATTGCAGTAGTAACATCTTTAGCACAATAATCTGTTCCGCCATAACGGGCAACTACTTTATCGCCACTGTCTAAACAAGTTGATGCAGCGTTAACGTTTGCCATTCCAACTAAAGCTAAAGTTGGAACAACCATTAAACCTAATAACTTTTTAAGATTTTTCATCTTTTTTCCTCCTTTTCGTATATAAGCTTATCATATTATTTTGAGTGTGTCAATATTCTTCATAATTTTTTTTATAAAAATTATACATAAATTTGAAATTTTTCGACTTTTTTCGATTAAAATTTTAATTTTTTGTAGATTTTTCCCTTTTTTAGTGCTAGAATAAATCCTTTTATTGGTAATTTACTAAATTATACCAAATAAAATCCCCCTCCCATAAAAAAAATATGCACTTTCTATATATTATATGCAAAAGAAAAAAATCCGATAATCGGATTAATTTTTTTAATGGCGGAGTAGAGAGGATTTGAACCTCCGCGCCAGCATTCGCCGACCTAGATCCTTAGCAGGGACCCCTCTTCAGCCTCTTGAGTACTACTCCGTTTTTAACTACTTTTTAATCATACACTAAATAAAAGTTTAAGTCAAGTAATTTTTTCGCATATTAAAAGCTTTTTTAAGGAATAATAAGATTAGGTGAAAACTATGAATTTAATAGTTAAAAGATTGCAAAAAGAATTTATGGATGTTCCAGATTTAACAATTAAAGAAATTAAGATAGGTTTATTTAAGACTATATATGTTATATATTTAGAGACAGTTTCTTCAAGTGATAAAGTAAATGATTATATATTAAAAAATTTAAGTAATATTAGTAGTTCTAAATTTAAAATAATTAGAAATTTAAATAGTATTTTACCGGGCCCCAATACTAAAAAGGTAAATGAATATGATGAAATAGAATATTACATTACTAATGGGTTTACTTGTGTTATTTTAGGTAGTGAGGTTTTAGCGATTGAAACTAAAGCTGATATTAATAGAAGTGTTAGTGAACCTACCACCGAACCAGCGATAAATGGGCCGAAAGATGCTTTTGGAGAAAATTATCAAATTAATTTAGGATTAATTAAAAGAAGAATTAAGTCAAATACTTTAAAGACGATAGAATATACGATAGGAAGAAAAACCAAAACTAAAGTGGGTGTATTATATTTTGATGATATAGCCGAAAATGAAATTATAGAAGAAATTAAAGAAAAGATTGAGCGAATTGATATTGATGGTATCACTGACTCATCGATGTTAGGGCAATTAATATGTGGGGAAAACAAAGTCCACTTTCCTACTTATGTTTTAACTGAAAGACCAGATAATGTGGCTAAAGCTTTATTAGAGGGTAAAATTGCCATAATGATTGATACTTCGCCTTTTGTGATTATCATACCGGCCTTTTTTATAGATTTTATTAATCCCGGAGTAGATACTTATAATAAGAGTACGAATGTCAATTTTTTAAAGATTGTAAGAATTAGCTGCTTTTTTTTATCAATGACTGTTCCAGCAATATATATAGCTTTAGTAAATTACAATCAAGAGACTATTCCCACCCCTCTTTTAGTTAGTTTTGCTATTCAAAGAGATGGTGTCCCCTTTCCAGCAATCGTAGAAGCTTTTATAATGCTTTTTATTTGTGAAATGCTTAGGGAAAGTGACATAAGATTTCCCAATTCCTATGGAAGTGCGATTTCCATACTAGGGGCTTTAGTTTTAGGGGATGCGGCAGTTAATGCCGGAATAGTATCACCAATTATGATTATTGTTATTTCTTTAACATTTATGGCGAGTTTAATATTTACCGAGGCCGAAGTAACAAGTGCTTTAAGAAATTTAAGATTTGTCTTTTTAATATTAGCAATATTTTATGGAATACTGGGAGTTTTATTTGGAGTATTTTATTTCTTAATTAGAATAAATGATATACACTCTTTTGGAAAACCTTACTTTTACCCTATAGCACCTTTTGATAAAGCTTACTTTTTTAAATCAGTTTTAAAAAGACCGCTTAAAGAAGATAAAAAACGAAGTAAAATACTTACCAAGAAAAATTATACTAAAATGGGAGGTAATCCATGAAAAAAATAGTTATTTTAATTAGTTTTATCTTATTATTAAGTGGTTGTTATGATTATAATGAATTAAATGATTTAGCGATTATTGCGGGGGTTGGAATTGATTATGAAGATGAGATGTACAAAGTTACTTTTGAAGTATTAAGCACTAAAAAAACGGGAGAAACAAGTGGAGCTTCAAGTGCTTATTTAGTTAGTGCGAAAGGTCATACTTTAACCGAAGCTTTTATGAATAATGGTAATAATATGGACAAAGTTGCCTACTACGATCATGTAGAAGTAGTTATTATTAGTGAAGAAGTAGCTAAAAGTCATTTAGAAGAAGTTAGTGAATATATAATTAGAGCATCGAAAATCCGCAACGAAATGTATTTAGTAGTAAGTAAAGATAATAAAGCCGAAGATGTTTTAAAAGCAACAAGCAAAGAAAAACCGGTCGCAAGTACTTTTATTACTGATTTACTTAAACAAAGCAGTAAAACATCTAGTGTAGGTTTTTATGAACCATTTACCAAAACTTTAGGTAATATGCTAACCCCCGGTGAAGATGCAATTTGTTCAGTGGTAAACATCAAAGACAAAGAAATATTTTTAGATGGTATGGCTTTATTTAAAGATTTTAAATTAGCAACTATTTTAGATACTAATCAAGCTAGTATTATGAATTTACTTAATAATTTTAAAGCTAATACCGTTTTATTTCGGAAAACTTGTAATGATAATAAAGAAACCGTGGTAAGTATATATGAAGCTAAATTACAAATTAAACCTAGTAAAGAAAAAGTAGAAATTAGTGGTATGCTTAATGGGCGAATTAATGAAGATGAGTGTGGGTATGATTTACATGATCCTAAAGCTTATCAAGAATTACAAGAGATATTTAAAAAAGTTATTGCGAAAGAAATGGAAAAAGTTATTGATATTGAAAAATATTATCAAGTTAATTCTTTAAAAATAGGTAAAACTTATTATAACAAATATCGCCAAGATGATTACTTTTTATGGACTCATCAAAATTTTACCTATAATTTAGATTTAAAAATTAATAAGAAAGGATTAATATATGAAGTCTAATGCAAGTATAATTTATTTTTTAACAAGAAGTTGCTTTTTAGGTTTTGGGATTGGCATTCTATTTTATTATAGTGGTAAAGACTCTTATCTAGGAGCCATGCTGGGTTTACTTTTAGGTTTAATAATTACTTATTTTTATAATTATGTTATTAGTTTTAAAAAAGGATCATTAAATGATCTTTATAAAAGTAATAAAATTATGGGGGTTATAGCACGCGTTTTACTCGGAATTGCGAGTTTTATAATTATGATTTATTCGTTAGTATTATATACTACATTTACAATAAGTTTTTTACTTACAACAACTCCAGAACTTTATGTATTAATCCCCTTTTTAATTATTGCCATTTATTTAGCTTTTAAAGGCTTAAAAGTAATTACCCGGGTCGCCAATGTTTTAATGCCTTTTAGTATTATCGCGGCTATTTTAGCTTTTTTAGGATTAAGTGCCCTTTTTGTTTTACCTAACTTTGAACCTATTCTTACCACGACCCCTTTAAGTTTTTTAAAGACAGCTCTTACTTTTGCCGGAATTAGTACATTTCCTAATATTTTAATATTACATTTTAATAATGAGACTAAAAACAATCTCAAAGTTTATATTTTAGCTGGTATTTTAATAATTGCGACGATGATTTGTGTAAATGGCGTCTTTGGGGAAGCTTTAACTAAAATATTTAGATTTCCCGAATATATGGTATTAAAACAATTAAAAGTTTTTAATTTTATTGAAAAAGTAGAAAATATCTTCTCTTTAATTTGGGTCGTGGATTTATTTATTACTTTAACCATGTGTATTTATTCTATTAAAGAGACTTTACCATATAAGTTTAATAAACAAATAACGATAGGAATTATTATAGCATCCGCTTTCTTAATTGATCGCATACTCGGTTTTAACTATGTTTTAGAACTTGAAATGTATTATATATTACCTATAGTTGCTTTAGTTTTAGGAATAAGTATTATCATTATATTTATGTATTTAGTAAAACATCAAGCTAAATAATTATCAATTATATAATAAACATTAGAATAAAGATAATGATCTTTTTTAGTTAGAGCATATAAAAAGACTTCAATATTTAATTTATGAAAAGCATCAATTAAAGAAATGCTCGCTATATCATAAATAATACCAATAAAATCATAATTATAAGTTGAAGAACTATTTAAAATATAATTTAAAACCCCGAGCTTAAACGGGGGTTTTTTAAATTTAGCTATAACATTTTTAAAAAAACTCATAACATAAATATTTTTAGTTTGATATTTAGTTAATAATTTAGTTAATTTAGAAGTATTAATTTTATAATCCTTTATTTCAATTAATATAATTTTAGATGTATTTAGTTTTAAGACATCTTCTAATTTAACAAGACCTTTTTTTTGTAATTCTTGAGCTTTATATGACCAAATAAACTTACCATCAACTAAAGGACTATGATTTACAATAAACTCTTTATCTAAAGTAGTATAAATATCTAATTCAAAGCCAGCATATTTAGGATCATTAATCGCGGCCACAAAAGATGCCATACTATTTTCTTTAAGATTTTCTTTTACTAAACCCCGATGGGCAATAAACATAATATCACCAATTAAATATATGTTTAATAATTAATATTTTTCTAAAAAACTATGATATTCACCATCTTTTTTAGTACCTAAAACACAATTTAAATTAACATTATCTAAAGCTTTATAAATGTTATATTCAATGTCGGGATTAGTTTTCTTTAATGTTTTAATTAATTCTTTAATTTCTTTTCTTTTACTAGTAGAATTATCAATACTACAATTTTCGGTAAAACGACAAGCACAATTTAAAAATTCTAAATTATTACTTTTCTTCCAAGCAATTATATCTTCTTCTTTAACAAAGTATAAGGGTCTAATTAATTCTAAACCCGGAAAGTTATCACTATGAAGTTTAGGCATCATGGTTTTAATTTCGGAAGAATAAAACATTGATAAAAGAGTTGTTTCAATAACATCATTAAAGTGATGACCTAAGGCAATTTTATTACAGCCTAATTCTTGAGCTTTATTATATAAGTGGCCTCTTCGCATTCGGGCACATAAATAACAAGAACTTTTAGAGTTAAGAGTATGCACTACATCATAGATATCAGTTTTAAATATTTCGAGGGGAATATTTAAGTTTTGAGCATTTTTGATAATTAACTCACGATTATATTCATTATACCCAGGATCCATACTAACATAATGAGCTTCAAAATGAATTTTACCATGTCTTTGCAATTCTTGAATACATTTAGCTAATAGAAAAGAGTCTTTTCCCCCACTTATACAAACCATGACTTTATCATTTTCTTTTATTAATTCATATTCATTTAGAGCTTTAATAAATTTAGTCCATATAGTTTTTCGATATTTTTTGATAATACTACGTTCTATTTCTTTTACTTCTAGCATTTTGCACCTCTTTTTAATCTTAAAGAATTAAAGACAACCGTAAGACTACTAAAAGTCATCGCAAGAGAAGCAAGCATAGGATTTAGAGTCAGATTAAATTTAGTAAATAAGCCCATGGCAATAGGAATCATTAAAACATTATAGAAGAAAGCCCAAAATAAATTTTCTTTAATTATTTTTAAAGTTTTATTACTTATTTTAAATAAAGTAGTTAATAAATCTAAATTATTATTTAAAATAATAACATCAGCCGAATCGATAGCAATATCAGTGGCACTTTCAATGCTTACAGCTAAAGTCGAAGTGGCAAGACTTGGCGCATCATTAATACCGTCCCCGACCATCATGACTTTTTTACCTTTCTTTTCAAGACTCTTAATAATTTGGGTTTTCTCTTGAGGAGTTAAGCCCGCCTGAATTTGATCTAAAGCTAAATCTTGAGCAATAAATTTAGCACTTTCTAGATTATCGCCAGTAAGCATAATTAATTCTTTATTTAATTTCTTTAAATTACTTAAAGCTAATTTAGTGGTTGGTCTTATAATATCTTTAACTCCAATTAAAGCCACAAGTTCTTGATCTTTAACTAAATAGACTATACTATGACCAGATTTAGTTAATGATTGTTCATCAGCTTTTTTTACATTTTTAATATTTAATTTTTGGAGAATTTGAGCATTTCCAAGATATATTTGAGAGTTATTAATAGTGCCAGTTAAACCTAGACCATTTAAATTTTTAAAATTATTTACTTCGAGTAAATTTAGTTTATGATCTTTAGCATAACTTTTAAAAGCGGAAGCTATGGGATGATTAGAAAGAGACTCCACACTACTGATGAGGGTTAAAATTTCTTCTTCACTTTCTTTAGAATAATTAAAGATTTTAGCAATTTTTAAATTACCAAAAGTAAGAGTTCCCGTTTTATCAAAAACGATAGTATCTATACTATTAACTTTTTCTAAAACTTCACTACTTTTAATTAAAAGACCTGCTTCAGCACATGTTCCTAAACTAACTACTAAAGCTAAAGGAGTTGCTAAACCTAAAGCACAAGGACAAGAAACAACTAGGATGCTCACAAAATGATTTAGGGCAACATTAAATTCATAATTAAGAGCTAAATAACAGATAAACGTAGCTAGAGCAATTAAAATTAAACCTTGCGTAAAATAACTACTTACAATATCGGCGAGACGCGCGACTTTAGCTTTAGTCGCCGTAGCTTCTAAAACTAATCTGACGATTTGAGAGATAGTTGATTCTTGGCCAATTTTTTCCGCGGTATATTCAATATAACCATCATAATTAATACTACCTGCTAAAACTTTAGAGTTTACTTCTTTTTTGCTAGGACGAGCTTCACCAGTTAAAAAAGCTTCATCAAGATAAGCTTCACCTTTAATAACTTCGCCATCAACCGCGACTTTATCACCCGGCTTACAAACTAAAATATCGCCTTTTTTAACTTCATCAATCGTTACTTTTTTTATTTCATCATTAACTTTTAAGTAAGCATATTCAGGAGTTATAGTAACTAATTGTTCTAAAGCTTTTTTAGTTTTATCTTTACTTTTTTGTTCAATATAACGACCGATTTTAATAAAATAAAGAACTAAAGCACTAGACTCAAAATATAAATTTGGAGTGCCTTTATTTAAAAAGATAATAATTAAATTATATAAACTATAGAAAAAGCTTGATAAAACACCTAATGTAACTAATGTGTCCATATTAGGAGACTTATGAATTAGGTTTTTAATACCCTTTTTTAAAATATCAAAACTATATACTAAAAATGGTATAGTTAAAATTAAAAGAGTTAGAGCATAAGTTTTATAATGCGTATTTTTATTAATAATTACAGGTAAATGAAACATATCTCCCATGGCGATATACATAATTAAGAGAGCTAATAAGCCTAAAAGAATTAATAATACGCGAGTATGATTGGGTTTATTTGACTTTTTTTCTTCATATAAGCCTAGACTTTCATAACCAGCCTCTTTAACAAAACTTTCTAAATCTTTTAAAGTTAGGGTATCATCATATTCAATTACAGCTTCACTTAAAACAAGATTGACACTTGCTTTTAGAATGCCCTCTTTACTATTTAAATGTTTTTCTAAACGATTAGAACAAGCACTACAACTCATTCCACCTATTTTTAAAATAACTTTATTCATTATTCCATTTTCCTTATCAAATCTAATAATTCGGGAATTACCTCTAATTTATCGGCTTTTAAATCTCGAACTATACAATTTTTAACATGATCTTCTAAAATAATATTAGCTATACTTTTTAAAGATTTATTAATGGCTGATATTTGAATTAAAATATCACGACAATAACGATCAGTTTTAATCATTTCGCTTATACCCCGAACTTGACCTTCAATGATTTTTAGTCTATTTTCGAGTTTTTTCTTGGCATCATCGGGCCTTTTGGTTAGTTTAGTTTCCATATAATCACTTCCAAAAATGATTATACTACCCCCTAGGGGTACTGTCAAGCAACAACTGCTAATTTCAAAGTTTTGGTTACTTCAAGGTTTTGGGAAACTTTTTTAAGAATTTTGGTTTCATAAGTTTTAGTTAAAGTTATAGTGACTGATACATCGCCTACTTCTAAAAATTCGTAGTAACTTTCTAGTAATTCGCCATTTACCGTAATAGTAATATTAGTATTTGCTAATTTATTTTCATCTAATAAATTTTCGATAAAGCGGTCATAACTCCATAAAGTTCCAAGTTCAAGAGGACTAGAATATTCTTTAAAACTACTATTTAGTTCTTGTTTAAGATTAGCTATTTCTGTTTTAGAAACTTGTTTTTGATAATAATATAAGCCTCCAATAAATATTAAAAATATTAGAAAAATTACTAAAATTATTTTAAATACTTTTTTCATAACAACCATCCTATTTATTAATTTATATGTTTTAAACGACCAGTAAGACAAGATTTTAGACTTTTAAAATTTCTTAATTCTTTTTTAAATGAAACAATTTTATCAGCTTTCGCGACAATTCTTCCCTCTAAAGATTTACTACGAGAAAAAGATAAGCCAAATATTTTAAAACGATTAGAAGATTTAATTATCATTCTTTGATATTTTATATTTAATTTTTTAAATTTAAGACCATTACTGATTTCGATGGTTTGGATTTTTTTCCGCGCACATCTGACCGGAAAAGGATGCATGTGATGAATAATGCCATCGATAATTAAAAAAGCAGTTTTGTCATCTTTAAAATATTTAGGGTACCAGCTAAGAGCATTAATGGCGGCCTCTAGGGGATGCACAAAACCATGTTTATTAATAAAATGCTCTTTTTTATGAAGAGAATTTTGCCAGGGATTTTCATATAAATCATGAAATAAAGCAATATATAGAGCCACTTTTAAATTAGCTTTTTGATATTTTTTATTTGTTTTAATTAACTTATAAGTAGTAAGAGCATCTTTAAGTAAATGGTCGCCTAAACTATAATTATCATGATGAGCATAAACATTAGCATTACATCTTTTTAAAAATTC
>CANQXQ010000031.1 GCA_947627845.1 uncultured Bacilli bacterium
GTCTCACAAACCCTTATAAATAAAGGGTTTCAACAAAAATGGAGCGCTATTGCGCTCCTTCAGGGGGTTTTGGTTGACTCACTTTCACATTAAGTCGTAAAAGTGATTCGGACATGATGTTTATCATGTCATAATAATCATATAAGAAATTTTTCTTTTTGTCAATTACATTTCGTGATTTTTCTAATTTACAATTTTTCTAATTTAGTCTGTCTAATTCTTTTATTATTTTATAATAAGATAAATTGTTTTTATATTCTTTAGAATTTAGGTACTCTTCACTATCAGCTTTAGCTTGCATAAGTAGTTTAGTATCAGTCTTTAGATTAGCAATTTTAAAGGTTTTGACGCCACTTTGACGAATACCAAATAAATCCCCCTCACCTCTTAATTCTAAATCTTTTTGAGATATATAAAAACCATCATTACTTTCTTCTAAAACTTTTAATCTTGCAGTTTCTTCATCACAAATAAGATAACAATAACTTGCTAAATCATTTCGGCCTACTCTTCCCCGCAATTGATGAAGAGTTGCTAAGCCAAAACGATTAGCATCAAATATGACCATTATAGTCGCATTTTTAACATCTACACCAACTTCTATAACCGTGGTGGAGATTAAAATTTTGGTTTCATTGTTTTTAAATCTTTCCATGATAGCTTCTTTTTCGCGAGAAGATAATTTACCATGTAAAATTTCAATTGGAATTTTATTTTTAAAAGCCAGATTAAATTTATCTTTTAAGGTTTCAACACTTTTTAAGTCTAATTCTTCATTATCATCTATTAAACTGGCGACGACATAAACTTGATGATTATTTTTGATTTCATTTAAGATATGAGTTAATACCTCTTTTAATTCACTATACTTTTTAATTTTCGTAATTATTTCTCTTCGGCCACTAGGTTTTTGGGTAATAAAGGAAACATCTAAATCACCATATAAAGTTAGAGCATAACTTCGGGGAATGGGGGTTGCACTCATATATAAAGCATCAGGTATTTCACCTTTACTTTTTAAAATTTCACGTTGCTTAACTCCAAAACGATGTTGTTCATCTGTTATTACTAAACCGAGACGATAAAATTTAACGTTTTCTTCAATTATCGCATGAGTACCAATTAAAATATCGATATTGCCATTTAATAAATTATCTAATACGGCTTGTTTTTCTCTTTTTGTTTGATTTCCCACTAGTAGGCTAATTTTAAGATTAGTATTTTTAAAATAATTTAAAGCACTTTCATAATGTTGTTTAGCTAATACTTCCGTGGGGGCCATTAATACACTTTGATAACCAGCTAGGAAATTAGCATACATGGCAATAAAACTAATAATGGTTTTGCCACTTCCAACATCACCTAAAACTAAACGGTTCATTTTTTTATTACTTTTTAAATCAGTTAAAATCAAACCTAAAGCTTCTTCTTGAGAATTAGTTAAATTAAAAGGTAAAGACTTAATAAAATTATTAATATCTTCATCATTAAAATACTTTTCTTCTTTATAAATATTGGCATTTTCTTTTTTCATGTAAGTTACTTTAAACATAAATAAGAATAGTTCTTCATATTTAAAAAATAAACTGGCTTTTTGGATTTCCTCAAAGTCATGGGGATTATGGATCATTCTGATTGCTTGTTTTTTACTGGGAAATTCATACTTTTCTATTAAAGAAAGCGGAATATAATTTTTAAGAGCCGCGGCATCATCTAGGGCTGATGCAATTATTTTACGCATATCACTATTTTTAAAGTCTTTTTTGGTATGATAGATGGGAAGTATTTGTTTATTAATTAGAGGATTTAATTTTATGTCATCACATATAAAAGTATTTTTCTGATAATCATATTTGCCAATTAAGGTTATAGTTTTACCTAAAGTTATATTATTTTTTAAAAAAGCTCGATTAAAAATTACAGCATACATAGTTTTATTATTATGATTACAACGAAATTGTAGTTTATTGAAATTTCTTTTGATGTAGGCAACCGTGGGTGTGGTTTCAACTAAAACATTTATGGCTATTCTCTCATTATTATAATTTTCGTCTAATATAACTGGTTCAAATATATCATAACGATAGGGAAAATTGGTTAATAAATCTTCTGTAGTATTAATATTTAAATCGTGTAAATTTTTAAGCATTTTAGGGCCTACGCCTTTTATATCTGTTAATTCCATAACTTCCTCCACTTTATTTATTATAGCAGAAAAAAGAAGAGAAAACTATTTTATCTCTTCAATTAATTTATTTTTTCTTTTTCTTTTTTTGATCTTCTTCAAATAAATTATATACTTCTTCTTCCGGTTCTTTATTAGGTTCTTTCGAAGGATTGTTTTCCTTTTTGCTTTCTTTTGCTTCTATGTTTTCTTTATCTTTTATAATTTCTTTGGTTTCTTTAGTCTCATTAGTTAAATCTTTTTCATTTTTAATTTCTTTAATTGTAACTTCTTCTTCAGCTTTTTTCTTGGATTTTTTCTTCTTTTTATCTTCCGTTTTTAATTCAGTTGTATCTTGTCTTACTTCATGTTTTTCTTTTTCGGTTATCTTTTTTACTTCATCAACCACATCATTTAATTTTCGAGTTTTTTCCATTTTTGCTTCTTGCTTTTCAATAAACTTACGAATTTTTCGTTGCTTTTTCTTCAAGCTATGAAGTAAGCTAAAGATTATGATAAGCATTAAGATAGAAGCACCACCAAAAGCCAATATAATATAAGTATAATTTTCAATGGTATTGTTAGCTTCATCAATATAAGTGGAGTCATAACGAGTTGCTGTTTTAGTTAGGGGATCATATAAATATAAACTATTTTTGCCATCATTTAAATTTTGAGCATTGATAATAACTAAATCAGTATTTTCACTATATTTATAAGCATCTACTTTTTCATCGTTTATAGTAACGGTTGTTTTGATTAAATCTAATTCTTCATCAAAAGAGACTGGTATTAATAATAAATCATTTAAACTAACTTCATTAAAAACACTATATTCATTATTTTTATATTCACTTAAGATAATATTGCCATAAGTATCTTTTAAACCAACTAAAGTAATATTGGCGGTTCTATTGATAAAAGCAGGAATTTCAAATTCATTAATAGTTATGATAGTATCAACAAAGGTAGGAGGAGCTTCTAATAAAATACTATTTTTGACGACAATATATTTTTTATTATTTAAAACAACATTAATAGGATTTTGATCTTCAACATTAACAATAATGGTATAGGTTTTTTGGTCCCCATTTTGGGCAGTAACAACAACAGGTAAAGTGTTTAAGCCCTCGGTTACTTCTATTTCCCCTGTTCCACTTACAGTCGCAGTATTATCATTGACGATCGCGTTTATTGCAACAGAAGTTGTGCCGGTGGGAACATTAACCGTATATTCTAAAGTATCTTTATTAAATTCTTTATCTAGTTCATATTTATCAACACTTAACTCTTTTAAGTTATTATCTTTACTATAAGTAGCTTCTAATTCTTCTTGGGTCATAATTTTTAAACTTTTACTAGAGGTAGTCATAGTCATACTACTTCCATCTAAAGCATAAATTTCATAACTATTAACGGAAATATTAGTAGTTCCTTTTTTTAAGGCTTTAAAAGCAAAGGTATAAGATTTACTTTTAACTCCATTTGCACTTGGAGTAACCCCAAGCATGCGATTACCTCCAGAGTCAGCACTAGAACTCGTTAATTGTAAGAAAGATTTATCAT
Source organism: uncultured Bacilli bacterium (assembly GCA_947627845.1). GTDB lineage: Bacteria > Bacillota_I > Bacilli_A > RF39 > UBA660 > Caccenecus. The sequence goes on from CANQXQ010000031.1 coordinate 3,731, forward strand.
AATTTAAAATCATATCCCAACTACCTATGGCGGAATTACTTGATAAAGTAACGGTTATGGTAACTTTATTATTGACCACCGCGGTCGAGGTTCCCGTGACTTTAATGGTTCCACTTGCCGCATTTACAAGAGTTGGAGTAATTATTAAAGTAATTAACGTAAATATTAAAAGTTTTAGTTTCTTCATTTTTATTTCCTTTCTTTCTATTGATTTATAGTGTAAGTACCTAAAATATTCTTTTGGACTTGTAATAAATCTAGAGCATTGATTTTGCCATCATCGGAAGTATCACCAGCTAATTTATAAGCGTCTTTTAAACTATATGTACCTAAAATATTTTTTTGCACTTGTAATAAATCTAGAGCATTGATTTTGCCATCACCAGAAGTATCTCCTTTAATCACAATCGTATAGGTTTTTGTTTCTTCACTATTTTTAATAGTAATAGTACTACCGGTCGCGATTATAGAAGATGAAGCATTAATGGTAACCGTATTATTTCCAGAAATTGCTTCAAGATTATTTTTGATGGTATTAACTGAACTTTCAGGAGTAATACCTAAAAGATAGGAACCAGACAAGCGATAACCTGCGGAAGTAATAATAGATGAAATAGAGTTAGTTGTAGGTTCAGAATAGCTTCCACCTCCAATGGCACCACTACTACTATTAGTTATTTCGCCATCCATATTGTTATAAACGGGAATTAAAAATTCAAAAGCACTATTTAATAAATTATTTTTCTCATAAGCATTATAAGCAGTTGAAGCTTCACTGGATGGGGCTTGCAGATTAGCCATATAGTAATGCATATACATTCTAGAAGTGGTTTTAGGGACAACATTAAATCTTTCTAAATAAGATGTGTCTTGACCCTCACTAACATAATCACTATCTAGGAATGTGCCGCCTCCTTTTACCGCCGCGTAAACACTATTCCAGCCCATATTTTTGGCTTTAGTTAATCCACAATAAGTAGCTCCTAAACCTTGAGTTACACAATAGCCAGTAACCCCAATATTATAAAAGTTATAATAACCAACAAAGTTATAATTAGTTCCCGCGATTAAACCATTAAAAACACCTTGATATAAGTTTTTGAGTCTAGTGCCCGTGCCTAATTCTTGATACATCCGCGATGCTAAATGAGTAGGATTAATATTAGTTTCTTTACCAGCTTGGCTAATATAGCTAGGTAAGTCATTATTTAAACCTTGATGATAGCTATAGAAGGAAGTATTTCCAATAATTGATTTACTTATAGCCGCATAGCTACTTTCAAGATTACTATTATAGCGATTATTTTCAAATTGAAAGATATATCTTTCTGTTAAAAAATTACGAGGATCTAAATAATAGGCAACTCCACTTTGATTAACAGTAACATAACCACCCTCATTATAACTACAGGATTTATCAATCCAAGCACTTTGAGGATTATATAATAAGGAAGAACCACAACTGGTAAATTGATCGACAGCGGTTGCAAAGTCTAATCTCGTATTAAGAGCTTTAAATTGCCAATTAGGGTATTTATTTTTAAGAGAACATAAACTATTCCAATAACTGGCAGGAAAACCAGCTTCTTTTAATTCGGCTTCACAAGTAGAGGTTGGTGTAGTTTTTTCTTCTTCGCCATCAATGTAAGCTCTAACATAAGTACTACAAATATAACCATTTTCACCATCGGCATCAATGTTATACCAACCAGCATCACAACTACCATTTTTATTTTCATCCGCAATAATATTTGTACTTTTCAAATTATAAGTACTACCGACTAAACCTAATTTAATTCGACTATAATTAGTTCCAGGTCCTGTCCGAATATTAACAGCGTCTAAAAAAACTACATATTCGGTTGCTTTAACTAGAGTTAAAGAGATAAAGAAAGTAAATATAAAGATTAGAAATGAATAAAATATTTTAGTCTTCATATTTACCTCCTCGCATTATATATAATAATTATATAATAAGAAGAAGATTAGAACAATAACTCGGGTAAAATCGTCGTAAAAGGAATGTAAATCGACAAAATAATTTGAAAGATAGGGGAATATATTATATAATATTAGGTGAACATAAAGATAGGGTTGAATTTATGAAAGTGTTAATTAAAAAATTAAAAAGAGTTAATAAAATATTCTTAATTATATACTTTATAACTATGTTCTTATATGCAGTAAGTTATGGATTATTATTTAAAAATATTATCTTACTTACTAATGTAGAATCAGTCGTAAGAAGTATTGCTTTAGTGGTTTTAGGGGTTTGGTTAGTATTTTATTTTTTTAGTGGGCTTATTAATTTAATTTTAAAGAAACATATAAAATTAGCAATCATAACCGCGATAAGTGTTATATTAACCGTGGGTATTTTAGTAATAAATTATTATATTGGACTGGTTAATACTAGTATTGATAATTTAGTTGATGATAAATATGTTACTTATACCAGTAATTTAGTTACTCTTAATGATACAATAATTACTAGTGATAGTAAGCTTGGAATGATTAATAATAGTAAAGATATTGAGGGTAATGTTTTAGCTTTAAAATTAGTAGAAAAAGAAAAATTAAAGGAAGATAATATTACTTATTATGCTAGTTATTATGAAATGATTTATGATTTATTAGAAAAGAAAATTGATGGTATATTTTTAACTACTAATTATTTAACTATATTTAGTAATGAAGAATTTGAGGGATTAGATAAAACTAAAATATATTATTCTTATAGTGAAAAAATGGAAAATCAAGACACAACAATTATTAGTAATAAAAGTTTAACTGAACCATTTACTCTTTTATTAATGGGAGTAGATTCTGAAAAAGATGGATTAAATGCTAGTACTTCTTTTAATGGCGATACCCTAATGCTTATTACTTTTAATCCCAATACATTAAATGCGACAATGTTTTCTATTCCAAGAGATACTTATGTCCCTATTGCTTGTAATAGTAATCGATATGCCAAAATTAATTCATCCGCGGCTTATGGCACTAATTGTGTAATAAAAACAATAGAACAATTAACTGATATTAAAATAGATTATTATGTTAAAATTAATTTTAAAGGAGTTGTAGATTTAGTTGATGCTTTAGGGGGAGTAGAAGTAGATGTTGAAGCACCAGATTATAAAGTTTATATAAATGCTCATAAAGGTAAAATTTGTGAACAAGACTCTTTAAGACAATTTGGTGAACATTTAATTTGTATGGATCCTGGATTACAAACATTAAATGGAGAACAAGCTTTAGCTTATGCAAGATGTCGGCATGCTTATTTAATGAGTGATATTGCAAGAAATAAACATCAGCAGCAGATAATTGAAGCTTTAGCTAAAAAAGCCGCGAATAAGAGTAATATTGGTAAATTACAAACTATATTAGATGCCATAACTAATAATATTGATACTAATATGACAAGAAATCAAATGTTATCAGCTTATGATGTTTTAAAAAGTATGATTGCTAAAACGTTAGATGATGGCGAATTTTTAACAATTGAAAAAACTTATTTAGAATATTATAATCTTCCAGTTAGATTAAGTAATAATGGTTATATGACTGAGGCTATTGGGTATTTTCCAGGAAGCTTAGAAGCGATTGTTAATTTAATGAAAGTTAATTTAGAGTTAGAAAAAAGAGAATTAATTAAAACTTTTAGTTTTGATAGTAATGAGGCCTATATATCGAAAGTTACTGGTGAGGGTATTACAACTGGAGAAAGATTAATTACTATGCCAAACTTTGTGGGAAAATCTATTACGGATGCAAAAACTTGGGCCGAAGAACATAATATAGAACTTAATATGGAATTTGTTGATCAAGATAGTCCTTATTTTAATCCGAATATTCTTATGGGGATGATTGCTAATCAAAGTGTTAATAATGGAGTACTTATTAACAATGTTCAGGAATTGACAATTTATATTAATAATTCTAGTGGAGTTATTGATAATGAAAATGATGAAAATCAAGATGATAATGATTTTAATCAGGAAGAGAATGAAGAAGAAGATAATATCTTTAATATACCCGGTCTCTTTTAAGTATTTAAAAACCTTATAACAATTAGCTATAAGGTTTTATTTTTGGGCAATATTAAGGGCTGCGATAGCTCCCTCACTTGCAGCATTCACTATTTGATAAATTTCTTTTTTCGTGCAATCACCACTAGCATAAACACCAGGAATATTAGTTTCGCCTTTATAGTTAGTTAAAATGTAACCATCTTCCATTTTTAAAGCGGTATTTGCTAAAAATTTAGTATTAGGATCACTTCCGATATAAATAAATAAAGCCGCAATATTTAATTCTTGATCTTTTAATTTTATTCCTTTTAAAATAGCATTTTCAATAATTAAAGAAGTTATTTCATTATTTAATATTAGAGTTATATTTTTACTTTTTTGAACTGCATTTATTAAAGTTTCTTCTCCTCTAAATTCGTCTCTTCGGTGGATTAAATAAACTTTATTAACAATTTTAGATAAGTATAAAGCTTCTGATAAAGCTGATGAGCCTCCCCCAATTACAGCGACATCTTTATTTTTATATAAAGCACCATCACATAAAGCACAAGTACTTATGCCATGACCTAAATATTCTTCTATATGTTCTAAAGGTAAAAGTCTTGGCTTACGACCGGTTGCAATTAACAAATTATGGCTTTGATAAACATTATTTTTCGTTTTAACGGTTTTTATTTCTTCTAAAATAACATCTGTTACGGTTTCTAATTTATAAGGTATATTTAAATCATTAATCGTATTAAATAAGTTCATTGCTAAATCAGGACCACTTATTTTATTAAAACCCGGGTAATTTTCAATTTCGGCGATTTTATTTATTGTGCCGCCGGGAGCATTTTCTTCAAGAATTAAAACATTTAGGCCAGAGCGATGAGCATAAATAGCCGCGCTTATTCCGGAAATACCCATGCCAATAATAATTAGATCATACATATTAATTCATCCTCCCTTTATTAATATCATTATAGAGATTTACATATTTACCTTTATGATAAAGATAAATTAAATATATTAAAGAACCAATAAATAAAGTAAGTGACACTATTTGAGCCATTTTAAAGCCCCCAAACATTAAAGAGTCAGTACGCCAAGCTTCAATAAAGAAACGACCAAAACTATACCACATTAAATAGATTGCTGTAGTAGTGCCAACTTTAATATATTTAAAATGCCGAATAATTAATAAAACAATAAAGCCTAGTAAACACCATAAAGACTCAAAATAAAATGTTGGTAAATAATAAACGCCCCCAATATTCATACCTTTAATAATAAAATTGGGTATATATAATTTTTTTAAAACACTTAAAGTAGTCGCAAAACCATGAGCTTCACTATTAAAGAAATTCCCCCATCTACCTATAGCTTGAGCTAATATTACGGCGGGAGCAACAATATCTAAAAAACGCATAAAATTTAGTTTATGTTTATGAGCATAAACATATATAGCTATAACACCGGCGATTAAACCACCATGAATAGCTAGTCCCCCATTCCAAATGGCAAATATTTCCATTAAATTATAACGATAATAAGAAATATTAAATAAGACATAATAGATTCTAGCTCCAATAATGCCAAAGATTATACCATAAAAACACAAATTAAAAATATCATCTTTATTTAAATTAAACTTCTTTGCTTCTTTCATGACTAAAAATATACCGATTAATATACCGATTAAAATGAATAAAGAATACCATTTTATAGAAATACCCCAAATAGTAAAGATAACTGGATTCATAAATTTTCCTCTTTCTATTTTTATTATACTACAAAAGATTAAGAAACACAAAAGAATGAGATAAATCCTCATTCTTTTAGATATTACTTTTCAATATCGTTAATACTTATAATATTAGATTGATATTAAAATAAATTATGTACGTAGTAATACCTGTGTACATATTTATAGTGTATTATTATTTATTAAAAATATTTACCCAATATTAGCCAATAAACTATCTTTTTTGACATTTTTTGGTATAATAGTTTTAGGTGACTATTTTATGAATAATATTAAAAACTTATATAAAAAATATCAAGAAATAATTGATTATTTAATTGTAGGGGTTCTCACAACCATTGTGAGTGTGGGTATTAAATTTGGTTTATTATTTACGGTTTTAGATGCTAGTAAAAAATTGGAATTACAAGTCGCAGTTATTCTATCTTGGATTGGCGCGGTTATTTTTGCTTATTTTGCTAATAGAATATTTGTTTTTCATTCCCATAATAATAATTATTTTAAAGAATTTATTTCTTTTGTAAGTGGTAGAATTGTTACCCTTTTACTTGATATGTTTATTATGTGGTTCTTTGTTACTCTTTTAAAACTTGATACTAAGCTATGGGTAATAATTGTTACTTTAATATCGCAAGTAGTAGTTACGGTTGGTAATTATGTTTTAAGTAAATTATTTGTATTTAAATCTAATTAATCATAAGTTGTGGGAAATACTTATGTTAAGATTTTTTAAAAATGTCCCATTTTTGCATTTACTAATGCAAATGAGTTGATAAGAAACAAAGATAAACT
>CANQXQ010000032.1 GCA_947627845.1 uncultured Bacilli bacterium
AATACCCTTTTTTTCTATTTGTTGAGATAATCTTATTAAGTGTCTTTCTTGATAACCAGTTTGTTTTGTTATTTCACGATAAGTAATTTTAATTTCACCATTTATTTTTTGTTTTAAAAGATTAAGAGCTTTTTCTTTATCTCTTTGCATATAATATAAAAATATACCTCCTTTCCAAAGGTATATTTTATCATATTATAATACTGAATTATAATATTGACATTTTCAAAAAATTTTATACTGACATTTTCAAAAAGGTTTAACAAGTTTAAAGTATGGACTTGTAAAGTTTATTGTTTTTTGATATAATTAACGTGCTTTAGAACTTTTTTTATTTATAGAAATGGAGTTGAAATTATGAGTAAAATAAAGATTTTTAGTTTGGGTGGATTAGATGAAAATGGCAAGAATATGTATGCTATAGACATAGATAATGATTTATTTTTATTTGATTGTGGGCTTAAATATGCTAGTGGAAATATGTTAGGTATTGATTATATTATTCCCGATTTTTCTTATTTAGTTAAAAATAAAAAAAGAATTAAAGGTTTATTTATTACGCATGGTCATTATGAAAATATGGGAGCAACCGCCGATTTACTTTCTTTAATTCCTAATTTAAAAGTATATGCGACTAAATTTACTAAATATGTATTAATTGAAATGGGTGTTAGTAGTGATAATATTATCGAAATTAAAGCTCATAAAAAGATTAATTTTGGGCATGTAAGTATATTTCCAATATCAGTTTCGCATAGTGCTCCAGATGCTGTTATGTATGTGGTAAATACCAAAGATGGAGCAATATGTTATACAGGTGATTTTATTTTTGATCCAGCCATGATGGGGGCTTATGATATGGATTTAGGGAAAATTGCTTATATTGGAAAATTAGGAGTGTTATGTTTATTATCAGAGTCAGTTTATAGTGAAAATATTGGCCATACTTCACCTAAACATAAATTAGGAGATGTTTTTCAAAAAGCTATTAAAAATGCCGAGGGTAGAGTTATGTTTTTAGTTTTACCAACTCATTTATATACAATTCAAGAAATATTTGATGCCACGGTTAATAGTCATCGAAAAATTGTTATTATGGGTAAAAGATTACAAAATATGGTTAATTTTGGTTTAAGTAATGGCTATTTAACAATTCAAAATGATACTTTAGGAGATTTAACTAATATAAATGATAGTAATGCTATTTTACTTATTTGTGATGATAAAGCTAGTCCTTATTCCGCATTATCAAAAATATATAATGGGTATGATAAATTTATTAAATTAAAAAGCAATGATACGATTGCCTTTTCGGAACCAAGATATGATAGCAATGAAAAAGTATTAGTTAAATTACAAAATGATTTAGCTAAATTAGGTTGCGAGATTGTTAATATTCCAAGTGATAAATTAATTTTACATCATGCTTCAAGTGAAGATTTAATGCAAATGATTAAGCTTATGCGGCCTAAATATTATATGCCTGTTAAAGGGGAATATCGGTATATGGTTGGAAATGCTGATTTAGCTTATAGTTTAGGGATGCCTAGAGAAAATATTATTTTAAAACAAAATGGCGAAGTCGTAGAGTTTGATAATGGGGAATTAATTGATAAAAATGATAAGATTAAAGTTAATGAAGTTTTAATTGATGGTAATTCTAGTGATGATATAGGTGAACTAGTTATTAAAGACCGGGAAATGTTAAGTGAAAATGGAATTGTATTAATTAGTGCGACTATTTCTAAAAAAGATAAAGTTTTATTAGTGGGTCCAGAAGTAACAACAAGAGGTTTTATTTATATTAAAGATAGTTTAGATATGATTAGTGAAATAAAGAAGATTAGTACAAATATAATTGAGCGAAATATTACGCCTAATTATGTAGATTATAATAAAATTAAAACGGAAATTAGAGATGAATTAAGCAATTATTTATATGGGGAAACAGAATGTAAACCAATGATTATTGCCGTGGTTCAAGAAGTTTAATACATAAATTTTAAAAGATCACTCATAATATAAATGGGTGATTTTTTATGAGAAAAGAAAATGTAGAATTTTTAAATTTAATTTATCAAAATGCTGAGATGGGTTTAATTGGCATTGATGCGGTGATGGACAAAGTAGAAAGTGAAGAAATTGCTAAAGTTATTAATGAGCAAAGAAAAGAATATGAAAAATTTTGTAATGATGCCGAAAGGATTTTAGCAAAGAAATTTGGCGCTAAAGAAGAAGAGATTAGCGCTTTAAAAAAATTAGCTAGTAAAATAATGAGTGAAGCCATGACAATTAATAAAGATGAAAAAAATATTGTTAAATTAATGATGGAGGGTAATGAAAAAGGAGTTATTGCCATTAAAGAAAAACTTAATATGTACAAAGATAAAGAGAGTATAGATGAAGAAGTTATTAATTTAGCCGAAAAATTATATGCGACTGAAGAACATAATCGGGAAGAGTTTGAATCTTATTTATAAATAAGCAAGGGCTTATTTTTTTTATGTTAAATAATTGCATTTTGAGGTATTTTTAGTTATAATTATGAAATGTAGGAGGCTATAAATGAAAAAAATATTCCTACTAGGTGTAATTGTTGTAATGATGAGTGGTTGCACTAGTATTCAAAATTCTAATTTGAATGATATTATAAATAATATGCTTAATAGTAATGTTAAAACCTTAAATATCAATAGAAAAGGGTATAGATATTATTTACCGAAAAATTTAGTATTAAAAAGTAGTGATAATTTTAATGAAGTACTTACTGATAATAAATATAACTATTATTTATATGTTGATATTGTAAGTTATTATAATAATATTAAGTTTAATTATAAAGAAAATGATCAAGCTTATTATTCAAAAATGATAAATTATAAAGATAAAATAGGGTATATAGAGATAAATAATTATAAAAATAATCAATATTTGATTGAAATTATGTATAATTATGCTAAAATAGAGGTAATAGGGTATGAAGAAGATATTAAAGAAATTGTGGCATATCTTATGAGCATTATAACTTCAGTTACGTATAATGATAATGTAATAGCAAATTATTTAAGTAATGATGAAGAGTTCAAACAAGAAGAAATGTTTGATATATTTGAAATTGTTGGTAGTGATAATTATTTAGAGTTTACCACAGATAATGAAGAAAATGCTGGAATAAAAGATCCAGATTATATAAACTAGGAAGGTGAATGGAATGGGTTTAATTAATAAACTTAAAAATATTTTATTCGAAGAAGAAGAAGTAGAAATACCTATAATAGAGAAAAAAGAAAATAAAGAACCGATTTATAAAGAAATGCCAAAAAAAGAAGAAACACCAGTTAAGTCGAGTTTTTATGATGATTTACAGCCAGTTATTAATGAAGAAAAAAGTATGGAAGAAAAGAATATTAAAGAAGATAAAATAGTGACTAATACGGAAAAAGTTTCCGAAAGAGAAATATTTAAATCCGAAAAAACTTTTAATTTTCCAGCTTTTGATGAAGAAGAATTTGAAAGTATGAGTCCAAGACAAAATTTAAGACCAACTAATGTTTTAGAACATGAAAAGAAAGTAGAAGCTAAAAGAGTAGAATATAAAAGACCAGAAAAGAAAGAAGAAAAAACCCAAACAAAGTTTAAACCCTCACCAATAATTAGTCCTGTTTATGGAATATTAGATAAAAATTATACTCCCGATGATATAACTAGTAGAGAAGAAGAAATTCCAAGGAAATTAGATGTTGATAGTGTAAGAAAAAAAGCATTTGGAGAGTTACCTAAAGAAAAAGAAGAAGAAATTGAATTAAATGAAAAATCACTTGATGATCAAATTTTAGAGGAAAAGCTTGAGAAAGCAAGAACTATTGACGAATTACTTAAAGATAGCAGTGATGAAGTAATTACTTTAAAAGATGAAAAAGATGAGATTATTCCAGACGAATATTTTGAAGAAGAAGACAATGAAGAGGAAGAAATAAAAGAAGAGCCAAAGAATTTAGAAGAAGAAAGTAAAAAAGAAAAAGATGAAGATGATACATTAGAAAGTGATCTATTTGATTTAATAGATTCGATGTATGAGAATAGAGAGGATGGTGAATAATGGGCTTTTGGTTATCTTTTTTGCCAATAATTATCTATATTTTACTTATAATATTATTAGTTGTTGGCATAATATTAGGTATAAAGTCAATTATTACAATTAAGAAAGTGGAAAAAGTGGTAGATGATGTTAATAGTAAGGTAGAGTCATTAAATGGCTTGTTCCATATTGTAGATTTTACAACTGATAAATTAGTAATGATGACTGATAGAATAGTTGATGGAGTATCTACATTAGTATCAAAAATATTTTCAAGAAATAAGCATAAGAATATAGAGGAGGAGAATAAAGATGAGTAAAGAAAAAAAGAGTGGGTTAGGTAAATTTTTAATTGGCGCCGGAATCGGGGTTGGGTTAGGCATATTATTTGCTCCCAAAAGTGGCAAAGAAACAAGAGAAGATTTAAAAAAGAAAATGGACGATTTAGTTTTGAAAGCTAAAAAAATGGATGCCGAAGATATAAAAAAAGCCATTGAAGATAAAGTCGAAGAAATTAAGACTGATTTAAAAAATTTAGATAAAGAAACCGCCATGGAAGCAATTAAAGACGGGGCTAAAAAGATTAAAAATAAGACGGATGAATTAGTGGATATGGCAGTTAAAAAAGGAACACCAGTCGTGGAAAAAGCTGCCCGGGAAGTAAAAGAATCAACCATTAAAGCTTTAGAAAGTATAACTGCTAAATTAAAAGATGAACCTAAAAAAGAAAATAAAACAACTGATAAAAAAAGTGGAAAAAACAAGTAAGTAAAACTTGTTTTTTTTGATAAATGATTGACAAGTTTAGGGTTAGACGATATACTTAAGTTAAGTAGAAAGTAAGGGTGGTATGATGGAAAAGGAATATAAAATAAGTTGGCTAAAAGTGACAGGAGTACTATTAATTATTATTGTTATAGGAGTATTAGTTTATCTAGCTTTTTTTAAAAAAGAAGATGGTTATGATTTAGCTAATCAAGTCTATATAGAAAATATGGAGGCTTTAAAGAATGCGGGATTTGAATATTTTTATAATGATAATTTACCAACTAAGATAGGAGAAAGTAGAGAAATAAGTTTAAAAAATATGCTTTTTAATAAATTACTGGTAGAATTAAAAGATGAAAAAGGACAGGCTTGCGATAGTAATAGAAGTTATGTAAGAGCAACGAAATCTTTAGATAATGAATATGATATAAAAGTAAATTTAGTATGTGAAAATAAAAACGATTATATTTTAACTACTTTAGTTGATGAAAGCAATATTATTGATGATAATAAGAGTGATATTGTTGATAATAGTGGAGTTAATAATAATGTAAAACCAAATCAAAATAATAGTAATAAAAAACCGGTGGTTCAACAAGTTTATAAATATAATATAAATTATGTTTATACATGTAAAAATGATTGTAAAGATAATGTTTATTATTCCGTATATTTTGTTAGTAATGGAGGTAATAGCATTGCGAAACAAACAATAAAATATGGAGATAAAGCTTTATATGTTACGTCAACAAGGGACGGCTATGTATTTGAGGGTTGGTATATTGATAGTAATCTAATGCAAAAATATGATTTTAATAGTCCGGTTACAAATACTCTAACATTATATGCTAAATGGGAAAAAAATGAAAATAATACCTATTATCATGTAAGTTTTAATAGTGATGGAGGAACAGGTGTTAGTGTACAGCGAGTTTTAGCGGGTAATAAAGCTTTTGAACCAAGTAATCCAACTAAAAGTGGTTATGAATTTAAAGGGTGGTATTACAACAATCAAGAGTTTAATTTTAGTACACCTATTTATCAAGATTATGTATTAGTAGCTAAATGGCAAAAGATAAATCCAACTTATAGTATGTATTGTAAAATAACTAATGATACATATTATTCAATTAGTTATGTTGGGGCTGATCAAAAAACTAAAGAATATAAATGGACAATAAAATTTGATAATCTTAAGGCTAAAGGATTAAAAGTAGAAAAGATTGGTTATTTAAATACTTTAACTGATTATAATGATGCTTATGTAAAATATACTTTCTACCGGGGTATTTCCATGGTCGGGGGTAATGATAAGTATTCTATTCCAATAACATCAGGTGATATGCTTAGAGATTATTCTTTAAAACAAAGTAATTTTGAAAAGAATATTACAACACCATATTATAAAGATGGTTATTGGTATGTAGATGTGACTGTGAAGATTAATAATTATAATAATGTAACTAGTTATTATGCTTCTAAAATAAGTAGTGATATTTATTTTGTACCATTCTATTTTAAAGTAAGTTATACTGATTTAGCTAATTGTGTCATAGATTTAGATGATAATTGGTTTAATTATGCCGGGTATGAAATACTGCCAACAAATTATAAACAATAGGTTAATTAATATTAACCTTTTTTAGATAATAAAGGTGATAAAATGAACAAAAAAAGAAAATATGCAAAATTTTTACTTGAGGGATGCTTAAGGCTTAAAGAGGGTGATAAATTATTTATTATCGCGGATAATATAATAAATGATTTTGTCGAGATAGTAATAGATGAAGCACATTTAATAGGAATTAATAAGATAGAGACTTTAATTAGTTTTCCAAGTAAAGAAAAGGAGTTATATTTAACTAATGATCAAAATAAAATATTAAGTTCGCCTTTAATAGATAAAACTAAATATAATAAAATGGCGAAAGATGGTTTTGCGTTTTTAAGACTTACTAGTCCTCTTCCTAATTATTTTCAAGATGTTGATAAAAATATTTTAAATTTAGTTAATCAAAAACAGATGAATAGTATTCAAGAATATCGAGACTTTCAACATAGAGGGTTAATAAAATGGAATATATGTGCAGTGCCAAATGATTATTGGGCAAGAGATTTAAATTTAAGCTTAGATGAACTTTGGGAGTTAATATTTAAAATTTGTTTAATTAATGATGAAGATCCTATTAGTAGTTGGAATAAAAAAATGACTAAATTAAAAAATAGAGCTAAATATTTAAATGATTTACATATTGATAAGCTTATTTATAAAAATAGTTTAGGAACTAATTTAGAAATAGGACTGCCAAAAGACTATTTATTTCAAAGTGCTGATGAGGGAAATATTGTTAATATGCCCACGGAAGAAGTATTTACCTCACCCGATTTAAGAAGAGTTAATGGTGTGATATATGCCTCTAAAATTCTTTTAGTTAATAATCAAGTAGTTAAAGATTTTTGGCTAAAATTTAAAGAGGGAAGAATTATTGATTTTGATGCTAAAGAGGGAAGAGAAATACTTAAAGGTATTATTGAAACAGATGAGGGTTCACATTATTTAGGCGAGGTCGCGTTAGTAGATTATAATTCACCTATTTCCTTAACTAAAGTAATATTTAAAAATACTTTATATGATGAAAATGCAGCTTGTCATTTAGCAATTGGGGCTTCTTTTGCCGAATGTATTAAGGATGGATTAAAACTTGATAATGAACAGTTATATAAAAGAGGACTTAATTATTCAAAAGAACATGTGGATTTCTTTATTGGAACAAGTGATTTAGAAATAAAAGCAGTCTTGCAAAATGGAGAAGATTTAGTTATAATGGAAAAAGGGAATTTTAAGGAGGCCTAAAATGACATTTTTTGAAGATTTAAAGTGGCGAGGTTTAATCAAAGATATATCAAGTCCAGATTTAGAAGAGTTATTAAATAAAGGGGGTTTAACTTTTTATATTGGAACTGATCCAACGGGAGATTCTTTACATATAGGACATTTTTCTTCCTTTTTAATGGCAACAAGACTTAAAAAAGCAGGACATAATCCTATTTTACTTATTGGGGGCGCAACTGGTTTAATTGGGGATCCTAAACCTAGTGCCGAAAGAACAATGATTACTAAAGAAGAAGTGCAAAAAAATGTTGATGCCTTAACGAGTCAAGTAAAAAAAATATTTGGATTTGAAGTTGTTAATAATTGGGATTGGAGTAAAGATATTAATTTCATTGATTATTTAAGAGATTATGGTAAATATTTTAGTGTTAATTATATGCTTGATAAAGATATTATTAAAAGAAGATTAGAGGCCGGTATTACTTATACAGAATTTAGTTATATGATAATGCAATCTTTAGACTTTTTATGGTTATTTGAACATAAAAATTGTGTAATGCAAATGGCTGGTCAAGATCAATGGGGAAATATTACCGCGGGAATAGATTTAATTAGAAAGAAAACTGGAAAAGAAGCTTATGCCTTTACAATGCCTTTAATTACGAAAAAAGATGGAACAAAGTTTGGTAAAAGTGAGGGTAATGCTATATGGCTTGATATAAATAAAACAAGTAGTTATGAAATGTATCAATTCTTTATTAATACCGAAGATGAAATGGTTATTGATTATCTTAAAAAGTTAACATTTTTAAGTAAAGAAGAAATAGAAGAATTAGAAAAAATACATAAGGAAGCCCCAGAAAAAAGAATTGCTCATAAAAAATTAGCTGAAGAAGTTATTACATTCTTACATGGTCATGAAGAATATGAAAAAGCTTTAAAAATAAGTGAAAGTTTATTTAGTGAAAAAGTAAGGGAACTTACAAGTGAAGATATAATTAATTCCTTAAAGGGAGTGCCTCAAATTACTATTAACTTAAATGATAATATTGTAGATTTTGTGGTTAATAATGGAATTTGCTCAAGTAAAAGAGAAGCTAGAGAATTTATATTGGCCGGAGCAATTAGTATTAATAATAAAAAAATAACTGATTTAGAATATATAATTGATAGTAAAGATACAATTGATAATAAAGTAATAATTATTAAAAAAGGAAAAAAGAACTATTATTTAGGCTTAATAAATTAGTTCTTTTTTAGTAAAAAGGGAAAAGATTATGAAAAAGATTTTAATAGTTTTAGGGGTATTATTAGTTTTTATTTTATTTATAGTTAGGAGAAATTATATAAAGATAAATATCAATGAGGAAGATTTAAATAAATATTTAAGTTATGTTCCAAGTATTGAAGAATTAAAAATATATGATAAGAAGAAAACTATTTTAGATGATATACCTGAAAAGTTCTTAATTACAAAGATTTTAGATAAAGAACTCAGTTGTTGGGATCAAGAAAATTGTGATTTTGATATGCATTTAAAATTACCGATAAAAAATGGGGAAGTATTCTATTATGAGGGAGATTATGTAGATAAGTATTATTTTCCTTTTGAGTATATTAAAAATAAAATGGAAGAATATTATAATAAAGATTTAAAGAATTTAGAAGAAACTAAAAAGATAGAAGATGTCTATAACGCGACTTTAGGTTTTATATATCAAGATGATTATTTTTTAAGTACCGGTGGAGGAGAGACTAGCGATTTATTTGTAAGTTATGTAGATAGTTATAAAGCTTCTAGAAAAGAACTAATTATTTATGAATATGCGGGACATTATAATTATTTTGAGGAAACTTTAGGTGATTATTATAATAACTATAAAGTTAAATTAGATTATGAAACAGATTTTTATAATTATTTAAAAGAAAATAAAGAAAAGTTTACAAAATATAAACATGTTTTTAAAAAGAATGATACCGGTTATTATTGGTATTCAACTGAAGTAGTTTAAATTAATTATAAATGCCTATTAGTAATAAAAATTTTGGCATATCTTACATTAGAGGTGATTGAAATGAATTATCAAAATATGTATGGTAGGCCTTTTGGAGTTCAAGGAGGAGACCGGCAATTCTTTTTTCCATTTTTAACGGGAGCTTTAGTCGGAGGGGCGGCGGTTGGACTTACAAGACCAAGACCTATTTATAATGTAGCTCCGAATTATGGTTATGGTCCAGGACCAAGACCAGGTTATGGAGTTCCTTATTCTTACTATTCTTATGGAGGCTATGTTCCTTATAGATAAAGTTAATTTTAAGTTAACTTTTTTCTTTTATTTGACAATAATTATGAAGATGTTGTATTACAATTGATGTGAAACGATTATATATAAAAAAAGTGATTCAAGTAGTATAATTGAGTTGTATTAACAA
>CANQXQ010000033.1 GCA_947627845.1 uncultured Bacilli bacterium
GAATAACTAACCACGTCTAAAAGGCGTGGTTTTCTCTAAGCCTATAAGGCTTTAATATTTACCAGCACACATACGAATGCTGGCTTTCTCTTTGTTCAAGCCCTGTGTACTGACTACTTTAGCAAACCTTTAAAAGGGTTTATATATTCTTTTTTACTCATTTTGTCCTGTATCATATCTTCATTTTCTTGTTCTCTTATATATTTTTTTATTGTTGCTTCATTTAATCCTACTGTACTTACGTAATATCCTTCTGCCCAAAAATGCTTGTTTCCAAATTTATATTTTAAATTTGCATGGTACTCAAATATCATCATTGCACTTTTGCCTTTCAAATACCCCATGAACACAGATACACTCATTCGAGGAGGTATTTCAACTAGCAAATGTACATGGTCAGGCATCATATGACCTTCTATTATTTCTACACCTTTCCATTTACACAAATCTTTTATATATTTTTGAATATCTTTTCTTAATTTATTATATATTACTTTACGTCTATACTTAGGGATAAATACTATATGATACTTGCACATATATTTTGTATGTGATAAACTTTTAGCCATAAGGCATCTCTCCTTTCGTGTCATAATTCGGCTTGAACAACCTCATTATAACACTTGAGATGCCTTATTTACTATAAGTATTAAATTCCCACCCGCATAGCAGGTGGTTTTTTGTTTGACGAACTCGTCAAACATCCTAAAGGTTAATTAAAAACATCTAATTAAAGACGTTTTTTTAAAAGCCATGTCCTGAAGAGCCACCGCCACCAAAGCCGCCGCCTGATGAGAAGCCACCACCAAAGCCACCGCCACTAGAAGATGAAGAATGGCTATTGGCATAATTAGCACTTCTCCTATTGTAAGCTCCACTTATCGCATTACTTATTGAGTTATTAATAGAATTACTTAAATCTAAATAGAAATATGATGGATAATAAACATAATCATTTGTAATATTTAATTCTTTTATTTTAACATTCATGGCTTTTTGAACTTTTTTAGCTAACCCAAATATTGTCGCATAAACTAAATATCTTTCCCATAATATTATTTCTGGTAATTCTTTTAGTTCAAAAGCTCCAAAATCATCTAAAAAGTTTTTAAAAGCTTGCCATTTTGCATAATGCTCACTACCTTTAACTGACTTTTTATAAACTAGAATGGTATAAAGCATAAATATCATGCCTGCTAAAAAAATGAAATTATTCGGTACAAAATCTGTTCCTACCGAACTTCCGTAATAAAAGACTAAAAAAGAAATAATAAGCATTATAACTCCGATAACTTTTGGACGAGAAGAACTCTCATAAAATTTTTCTTCTTTCGCCAGTTTTAAAACATCATTCTTCCATTTCGTATAACTCGCAATAAACTCATCACAAGTCTTAACTCCATTCGCATATAATTTTAAATCTAACATTGTAAATATTGGTTTATTATCGGCATTAGTTTTTTTACTAACGGTAGAAAACAAAAAATCTACTAAAATATTTTCACTACTATTTAAATTATCTCTGTTTTCTAACACAAAAGTATAAGCTTTTTCTTTACTATTACTTTCTTTATTTTCTTCTAAACTAATATTCTTTTTATAAATTAAATTCATTATGGAAGCACTAAGGGCATTAGGAGTTATTTTTCTATTCATTAAATAATCAATTACTTCAACATTATAATCATTAATAAATTCGCGGTTATATTTAGAATAATAATTAGGTTTTGGACTACGACCATATTTAAAATAAATATATAGCCCTAAAATCACCATAGCTATATATAACCCCACTGTTAAATAAACTGTATTATGCCACTCTTTTTGTAATTTTTCTCTTAATTCATTGGCTTCATTAGCTCTTTTTTCCTCAATGTTAAGTATTTTAGGTAAAGCATTGACATTAGTTTCTTTTACTTTCGTTTTATCAGTAATTAAATCTTTATCAAAAGTAATTCTAATATCTAAACTAGAATCGGCACTCATTTCTTTAATGGAAGCAACAACTCCCGAATTATCTTTATTTTTAGTTATTTCTCCCGCTAAATCCCCATGCGCCCAAACTCGGAAATTATCGGAATTATCTACACCCGGTAAATTAACTTTAACTATGATATTTTCCATATCATCATAATAATTAGGAGTAATAAAATTCCAATAAAGTTCGGCTACATCTAAATGATTAACAATAACGCGGTCTAATCTATATCTTATTTTAAAAGCTACTCTTTGTCTATTAGAGGCATAATATAACCGGTAAGTATAGCTATTGTAATCGGTTCGCATGGTATAAATTCCTTTATCACCATTTTCACCCATGATTCTTTGTGTCATTACCTCAAAATCGGTATCATTAATCGTATCAAAACTAACATTAGAAACATATTTTGCTTTAATATCTAAAAGATTTAACCCATAAGCATTATAAATATTGGAATTATAATCATAAGTATAATCATCATCTAAAGAACTATTTGCATAAGTTAAAGTTTTTTCATAACCATTAAAAGTTCCATCCATGACAATAAGTTCTGTTACCTCTAAATCCCCATTACTTAAAATATTAGCTTCAATAAATTGATCCGTAATCTTATAATCCGCGGCTTTAACATTTAGAGGTAAACTTAATAATAATATTAGTAATAATAAAAATTTTTTCATCTTATCTCCTAAAAAAAGGCTTTAAACAAGCCTTTAGAATTTAACTTTAACATTTTCTCTTTCTTCTTCTAAAGCTTGGAAGAAAGCTTCTTTTGTAAATTTGAAAATACTAGCAATAATATTTGATGGCACTGTCTCTACTTTATTATTATATTGCATAACAATATCATTATAAAATTGACGAGACATAGCTACTTTATCTTCAGTTTGTTGTAGTTCTTTTTGTAAATCTTGGAAATTTTGATTAGCTTTTAAATCAGGGTAACTTTCCGTTAAAGCAAATAATTTGTTAATAGCTTTGGTAAGTTCTCCATCAGCTTTCATTTGTTCTTCTGGTAAACTAGCACTTAAATAAGTATTACGCGCTTTAACTACATTTTCTAAAGTTTCACTTTCATGTTTAGTATAGCCTTTAACCGTTTCTACTAAATTAGGAATTAAATCAAATCTTCTTTTTAATTGAACATCAATTTGACTCCAAGCATCTTTTACTCTATTTCTTAAAGTAACCAAAGAATTATAAGTTCCCATTACCCAAAGAACTAAAAGAACTACGACTACAATTACTATAATCCAACCTATACTCATATAATCCTCCTATATAAATATATATTATCATATTTAATGTTTTAACTCAATATTTATTAACTAATTTGCTTAATTTTAACTTCTTTTAAATCATCATCAAGTAAAGAATATAAATATAAACTAATATTTTTGCTACTAACTTGTTTTATATAATCATAATAAACCTTTAATTGTTTTTGATATTCTTCATCCCCAATATTTTTTAATTTATAATCTATTATCTTAATTTCCTCATCATACTCTAGCATTAAATCAATTATTCCATGATATTCTTCATCATCTAAATCATAAATAAACTCTAATTCTTGATAAATATTGGCTTTTTCAAAATCAAATTTAGCTTTTAAATTATTAACATATTTATTATTACTTTCTTCTTTAAAATTTACATATTCTAACATTTCATGTAATTTAGTCCCATACTCTAAAGTTTCTTTTTCTTCTTTAGTTATAATCTTTTTAATTGTTTTAGAGGCATGTTTTTTCTCTATAAGTTTAGCCTTAATATTATTTTCTTTAAAAGTAATTATCTTAGATGCCTCATTCTTTAAAACTTGTTTTTTTAAAGTAATATTATCATAATCTTTAGTTAAATTTAAACTATCTAAATTTATGTACTGGACATATTTTTTTAAATTACCCGCCATACTTCTTAAAAAATCATAAAATGAGCGAAAGTTTCTCCCCTCCGGTAAGCTAACTGGTTCTTTCTTTACTAAATCGCTATTTAAATTAGGCATAACCATTATTATTTTTTCCTGGGCTCTAGTTAAAGCAACATAAAATAATCTAATCTTTTCTGATATTTCTTCTTTATAATAATTATCTTTAATTAATTCTTTAGTAAAAGGTATTCCTATTCCCTCTTTATAAAAAGGTGCTAAAATTCCATAAGTTTTATCAAATAAAAATCTACTTTGTAAATCTTTTAAATTAAAATCTTTTTTAAAACCGGCAAAATAACATATTGGAAACTGTAATCCTTTAGACTTATGAATATTCATTATTTTAACACAATTTAAATTCGATTTAGCTTCTTTATATCTAATTTCCATTTTATTTTCTAGCATTTCTTCTAAATAATCTTTTAAATTAGCAATCGTAAATCCGAGTTTTTCCATTCCAAGCACTAAATCTTTTAAATAATCTAATCTATTAATACTTGACTCTATTTCCCCGACTAAAATTAAATTATCATAAAATTCAAACTTATCTATAATCTCCTCTAATAAAATCTTTGGGGTTTTAATTTCTAAATTGGAAGCTAAACTCCAACATTTCTTATATATATCACTTTCATAAAAAATATTATCTTCTAATCTTTTAAATATTTCTTCATCTGTTAAATTACTTAAAAAGCTCCGAGCTATACTTACCCAAGCATATCTCATTTCAGTATCATATTCTTGCTTATTTATTTTTAAAATTAAACTAATAATATTTTTTAAAATTAAAATATCATCCGCGACACTCAAATCACTATCTTTATAAACTTCCATAGGAATATTCAAATATTCAAATATTTTTTTATACCGGGCCATTTGGGTTCCGCGATCTAAAATAATACAAAAATCACTATATAAAACTTTTCTATTAGTTTTTAATTTAAAATCATATATTTGATAATCATTTTTAATTTTCTCTTTTATATCTTGGGCTATTTTAAAAGCTTCTATTTCTGTATTACTAAAAGTTTTGTCATCTTCATATAGCCATATTTCCATCTCATGATTTTCTTTATTAGCTCCCTCTTGTTCATAAGCTAAATTACCAAAAACCATTTGACCATTCTTAAGATAATTAGCATTTCCTAAATCATCACTCATTAAAATATTAAATATCTCATTAATATTATTTAAAACTTCTTTTCGTGATCTAAAATTTTTTAATAAATCAATCTTTTCTCCCCCTAAATGTTTTTCATATTCTTCATATTTTTGCTTAAATATTTGTGGATTAGCATTTCTAAATCGATAGATTGATTGTTTAATATCACCAACCATATAAACATTATTATTAGCAATTTCTTTAATAAACATTTCTTGTAAATCATTAGTATCTTGATATTCATCAATTAATATTTCATTATAATTATTTTTAAATTCTTCTCTTATTTTCGGATTTTCTTTTACTATTTTAATTGCCATTTTCGCAATATCTAAAAATTCAAAAGCATTATTTTCTAATTTATATTTTTCTAATCTCTCATCTAAAATTAAAATTATTTTTATTATAGCTCTTACATAATCTTCCGTCATTAAATATTGCTCTTTTAACTCTTCTTCCCTATATTTTGTAAGCTCTAAAATTAAACTAGCTTTTTCTTTTAAACTATCTTTATATCTAACCGCCTCTTCACTAATATTGCGAAATTGCACTGGTTTAATCTTATCATGGACTTTATATAAATCATTATAAGTTTTAGGTTTAATTAATTTACTATATTGTTCATAAACTTTTAAGTATAACTTTTCATCTAATAGATCTTCTAATATATATAAATTATCTTCTACTTCTAAGGCTAAACTTTTTAAATAGTTAAAGTATTCTTCAAATATTTTATTTACATAATTAACATTATAATAGTTAGTTATATATTCTTCTAAATATTTTTTCTTATCATAAATTAAATCTAAACTATTTTTAATATTTAAGATAGCTTCTTTAATTATAGTATCATCTCTATTAGTAAAATCCCCAATTAACTTTAAAAAATCTGGATCTTTTTTTTCATATAATTCTAAAAATATATCTTGAATTATTTTTTTCTTCTCTAAATCAATAATTGAAGCATCAATAATTGCGACATTTTTATTAATATTAAGTAAATAATGATATTTTTTTACTACATGTAAAGCAAAAGCATCAAAAGTCGTAATAAAAGCACTATCAAGATATTCTAATTGTTTAGTTAACCCGGCTTCTTCTAATTTTTCTCTAATCCGATTTTTCATCTCTAAAGCAGCTTCATTAGTAAATGTTAAAACTAATATTTTTTGAATATCAATTCCCTCTTGCACTTTTCTAAATACTCTTTCGGTTAACACGGCCGTTTTCCCTGATCCAGCCCCCGCGGAAACTAAAATATTAGTTCCCTCTTTTTCAATTGCTAACTTCTGTTCTTTCGTCTTTTCCATCATTATCACCACCAATTACTACTTCATCTTTTTTCTTTTTAAAACATATATCTTTAAAATGACAATAAGTACAAGCAATATTTTTATCTTTCAATACTTTAGGATTAATATTAAATTCACCCTTTAAAATATTATCAATACATTCTTCAATCTTTAAATTAACTGCTTCTTTTAACTTTTCCATTTCTTCATTACTTAAGACTTTAGCTTTAGCACTTAAACTACCATCCTGTTTATATTTTACATCTTTTAAGACAGTACTATCTTTATAATCCTCATCAATTAAAGCTAAAATATTTTCATCACTATTAGAAAATCCCTGTAATTTTAAATTATCTTCTCTTATCTTTTCTAATGGCTTATCACAAATATTAGGCACATTATCTAAAACTTTTTGAATGTAAAATCCCCCAATTACAGCCTCTTTAAAACGTTCGGAATTTTTAAGTAAATATAAATATATCGGCAGTTGGAGATTTAATCCATATTTTAAATTATCTAAAGTTATAATAGTATTACCCGTTTTATAATCTACAACTACAATTACTTCTTTCCCGTTTATTTCTTGATACATAACTTTATCAATTAAACCTTTAAAAGTTACATTTATATCGCGGTCTTTATAGACATATAATTCTTCTTCTAATAAATATTTATTTAATTTACTTTTCCTCGCTTGTTTTTTTAAAACTTCGACCACTTTACCTAATTCTTCACTTAATTTATCTAAATAAAAATATTCTTGCGCATTTAAATTATAATTATTATCTTTAATATATTGCATAATTTCTACTTTAATCGAAATATCTCGTTTATTTATTAATTCTAAAATATGATGCACCACTTTACCCATAATAATTTTAAAGCTTTCTTCAAAAATATCTAGCTTTAATATACGACTAACATAATATTTAAAAGCACATTCATTATACATTTCCATATTAGTATAAGCTAAAGTTAAGCCCTCTTTAAAACTTTTTTTAAGTATATTATTATCTATATATTTAAAACTATTATCATACCCTAAATAATTAATTTCTAAATTATTTTGATATAAATATAAATCCTCATCTCTAATATTATATTTATATAAATTATCAAGCATCATTCCATATTTTAAAGAAGCATGTCTTTTAGAATAACAAATATTTTTAGCTATTTCTATTTCTTTTACTTCTACCCCTAATTCTTTGATTAATAATGAGGGATAACACTTTCCTTTTTTATCATTAAGTTTATAAGTAATCACTAAATTTTTTATTCTTTGAATATTATTTAAAACTTTCTTTTTTTCAAAAATATTTTTATCTAAACTAGTATCAATCTTTAATTTAGCTTTTACTTCATCATTTAAATAATCATCATCTTTATATATTTTAGGAAAACTATCAATATTAAAACCTAATAAAAATACATATTCTTCCCTATCATAATAATCATCTATACTCCCCTCACTTATGGCTTTATCATAAATAGTATTAGTTACTTTTTCTTCTTTTAAATCTTTTATAATAAATTTTTTGCGGTAATCTTTATTTATGACTTTTGCGGATTTATTAATAATTCTAATTAAATCATTAACATTCTCATATCTTTCCTCAAGTATTGCTATATTATCTTCTAAAGCCATTTTATCATAATTACTTAAAAATTCTTGAGCAATACTTGTACTAAAAAAACTACTAGTATTTTGTAAATTTAAAGGAATATTAAAAAAATTACTATATTTTTTAATAATACTTTCATATTCTTTCGGTATAATTATTTTTATTTTATTTATATCAATCTTTTTTTCTAATAATTTACTTATTTCGTTTAAGACAAATTCACATTCTTCTTCCATAGTTTTAGCTTGATATATCGTCGGTTTATATTTAACTGTATCATCATTTCTTATTTCATAGTCTTGACCTAAATTATCTAATATTATTTGTTTTTCTTTAGATATTTCTTCATTATATACGATTATTTTTTTATTTTTTAAAGCTTTTTTAAAATCATTATCTTCCTCTAATAATTTATTTTCTTTTAATTCTTCTTTTAAACTATTTAAAAAACTGACTTTTTCATTGTCTAATTTTTGTAAAAAATATAAATTATTAATATATATTTCCGCAATATCTAAATTAACTTTATACTTATTCATAACATATTCTAAAGTATTTAAATCATAGTCAAAAAAAACTTTCTTCTTTAACTCCTTAAAAGAATAAAATTTTAAATTATATAATCTTTTATTTTTACTTAAATTCCGTAATATATTTTTTTTATTATTATTGTTAGTTATTATGATAAAACTTTCCATAGAAACCATCCTACAATTATTTTAATATACATTTAAAACCTAGTCAATGAGAAAAAAATACCAAAAAAAACCTAGAATTTTTATTCTAGGCTTTAAATTATATTTTATAAACTTTATTTGATCTTCTACTATATAAGTATAAACCAGCAATAGCGATTAAGCCTCCACCCACGGCTATATAAGGAATAACACTTCCAGTATCAGGTGATTCTACATCATTAGGATTTGATGGAGTAGTTGGGGTACCACTACAAGCCGCGGTATAATCTTCCGCCGAAACTTCATTACCTTTAGTATCAAAATAATGTCCCTCAAACTCTAAACAAGAAAGTCCCATCGGTGAATAATCAAGTTGACATTTTGGATTTTCTTCAGTTGTTGGATCTATAATATCGGCTGTTACAGTTATAACTTCTGTTTTGCCATTTATAGTAACTCCATCTTTTAACTTAAGTAAATACATCATGCCATCATCAGTAGTTCGTTTACCTAATAATTGGAAATTACTTCCCTCAAGTTCACTTTTAATATCGACATTATAAGTTTCGATAAGGCTTAAGTATACATACCCACCTACTGTTTTTTCTACATAGAATGTCTTAGTTATGTAATAAGTTCCATCATCTTTTTGTTTCCATTCACTTTGCTCTACCGAAACATTATAATAAGCATCGGCTGCTTTAACATTTGGCATAATTACCATCATTGCTACTATAACACTAAACATCAATAAAAATTTTTTCATTTGAATAACCTCTCTTAACTATTATTATGACCATATTATATCATAAAATGTAAAAAAATAAATAATTTTTTCTAAATTATTTCAAAATATGTAAAGATATGTTATTATATT
>CANQXQ010000034.1 GCA_947627845.1 uncultured Bacilli bacterium
GAAATCATCTATTGGAGTAAGAAACATTATGAAAGAGAATTTAATCAAAATAAAAAATTTATAGAATATTTAGAAAATTGTAAAGAAAACCCGGATAAATTAAAAGATAAAGAAAGAAAAAGTCAAAAATTTATAAAAACTGTAGATGTCGATAAAAAAACAGGAGAAATTATACATCCTGAAAAAGTAATAATTTTCTTAAATAAAAAGCTAGAAAAATATAAAGAAACACTAGGTTATTATTCTATTGTTACATCTGAAATAAATGAAGATAATCAAGAAATAATAAATAGATATCATGGATTATCAAGAATAGAAGATTCATTTAGAATCATCAAAAGTGATTTAGAAGGAAGACCGATATATGTATGGACAGAAGAACATATAAAGGCTCACTTTCTAATATGTTTTATAGCATTAACAATAATAAGAATAATCCAATATAAGATACTTAAATACGAAAATAAAACCACCCTTAATGTAGATGGATGGGAACAAGGAATAACAGCTGAAAAAATAAAAGAAGCTTTAAATAATTTTCGAGCAGATTCAATTTATTTAGATTATTACAAAATAACAGAAATAAATGAAGAAATAGAAAAAATATTGAAATCAAACAATATAGTTTTCAATTTTCAAAAATACAACATACAAGAAATCAAAAATTTACGAACAATGATAAATAATATAGGTATATGATTATACAAAATAGAAATCACTATAAAGCCTTATAAACACTTGGCTAAATGGTGATTTTTTGCTTTATTAACTGTCAAACTCGTGTTATAGCACAAAAAAACACCTTTTTAAAGGTATTTTTGATTATTTCGTCCTCTTAAAATTGATTCTAAACGAGTTGCTTTTAAAACTTGTTTATCAAAGACATTATAACTTACATTAACATCTATTTTATTATTATTTTTAAATTCAATCGTGGTTTTTTTACCGTTAGGCGAATAATTTAAAATATTATTTAAAATAATCCAAGCACAAGATTTATTCCGGACGGAATGGGTAGGAATTAAGATTAAATCATCAACTTCATTTAAAATGATTGGTGGTTTATAACTAGTTCCAAGGAGATAAGTACTTCCTTTTTGCCGGCCCTCAAAACTGGAACCATAATTAAAACAATTATCACTAATAATATTAATTAAGGGTTCTGAAGTCATAAATATTCTATTTTCTTCAATTATTCGGGTTCCTTTTTGATTGACTAATAAAGCATTAGTTTTTAAGGTTATACGATAAGGCATAATTTTGCCCCCTTTCAACATAAGTTACTATGTTAACATATGAAAAGGGAATTTTTTGTCGAATTTTGGAGCAAATTACCAAATTTAATAAGTTTTTATTGGTAAAATAAGTTGAATTAATGATTCATCAGTTAAACTTTTAATAATTAGAGGTTTAACATCACTATTTAAAAGCAGTAATATTTCATCTTCTTGCATAGTTTTAATAGCTTCTAGCATATATTTTGAAGAAAATGATATCTCTAATTTTTCTTTATTATTAGTTTCGACAGTTAATTGTTCTTCAACTTTACCTATTTCGGAAGCATAAGAATTAATAGTCATTTTAGTATTATCTAAAGACATTTTAACAATATTTTTATCTTTACCTAATGTAAGTAAAGCGGCGCGATCAATGGCATCATTAAAATCTTTTTTATTAACTTTAATAATATAAGCAAATTCACTTGGAATTAAATTAGATGTATTAGGGTAATTACCACTTAACAAATTAGTTTGGAAATTAATAGTTTTATATTTAAACAAAACTTTATTATTAAATATATGGATTTCTAGAGGTTCATTATCGGTAATAATGCGTTCAAGTTCCATGATATTCCGACCAGGTATAACGATTTCCACTTCTTTTTCAACCGGCGCGTTAAGTTTAATATTCTTTTTGGCGAGACGATAAGAGTCAGTTGCGACCGCCTCCAAATCGGTTTTTGTAAATTTAAAATTAACACCAGTTAATATAGGACGTAATTCTTGAGTCGAAATAGCAAAAACAGTTTGATTAATAATTGTTTTTAAAATATCACCATTAATTATAATAGGTTCTTTATTAACTTCTAATTTAACATCTGGGTAGTCATTAATATCTAAACAATTTAAATTATATTGGTTACTATCAGTATAGATTTTAATTTTTAAACCGTCAATAACTTCAAAGTTAATAACATCACTTGGCATTTTCCGGACAATATCTAAAATATATTTACTTTGAATTACAATACCGCCATAGTTAGCAATATTTTTTATTCTACTTGCTTCAATTAAAACTTTAATAGTTAATTCGGAATCACTAGCAGTTAGATATAAACCCTCAGTAGTTAATTCAAATTTAATACCATTTAATACAGGGATGACATTTTTAGTAGATATAGCTCTTATAACATTATTTAGACCTTCTAAGATAATATTTTTATCGATTGAAAATTTCATATTCATTCCTTCTTTCTAATTTTTATTAGTATTTATAATACTGTTAATAATGTTTGTAAGTTTATTTTTTCTTTTAATTTAGGACTTTATTTTAATTTTATTTGTTTATAAGTATTTGTTTATACACAATGTTTTAAAGTTTTATCTACAATTTAGCTTTTATTTCTTTGATGGTTCGTTCTAATTCATTATTTGATGCCAGTTCTTTTTCAATTTTATCACAAGCAAATATGACTGTTGAATGATCTCGACCTCCAAATTCTAGCCCAATTCGTGGAAAGGTTTCATCGGTTTCCATTCGGCATAAGTACATGGCGAGTTGCCTTGGATGAGCGACTTTATTACTTCGTTTCTTGCCTTTTAAATCATCGATGGTAATATTATAATGATCGGCGACAGCTTTTTGAATTTTAGTAATATTATTATTTGAATAAATATTTTTATTAACAAAGTCTTTTAAGGCTTCACAAGTAAATTCCAAATCAATACTTTTAGGAACAATCATGGCAGTATAGGCCATAAGTCGATTGATGGCTCCTTCTAAAAAGCGAACATCATTAGGACAAGCATTAGCAATATATTCAATACTTTCTTCCTTAATGAGATTGGCTAAACTAGTATTTTCGATTTTTTTGCGGATAATTCGACATCGTAAGTTGAAATCAGGGGGGTAAATATCAACTGGTAGGCCCCACATGAAACGAGATCTTAAGCGCTCTTCAAGGATTTTTAAATCATCAGGTGAACGATCAGAACTAATGATTATTTGTTTATTTGATTGATGCAGGTAATTAAAGGTGTTAAAAAATTCTTGTTGAGTTTTTTCGGCCCCGACTAAATACTGAATATCATCAATAATTAAGACATCAACATTGCGATATTTATTTTTAAATTCCGTCGCATATTCCAAAGTATTTTTGGCATTATCAGGATTAGCAATATTGGTATATTCAGTCATAAATTCATCGCAGGTACAATAAAGAACTTTACGATTAGAATTAGCAACAATATGATTACCTATAGCGTGCATTAAATGAGTTTTACCAAGACCACTTTTACCATATATAAATAAAGGATTATGAATACGTCCGGGTGCTTCAGCGACGGCCATCGCGGCAACTTTAGCTAAACGGTTAGTATCACCAACAACAAAGTTATCAAAGTTTAAATTAGGATTAAGATTAGTTTCAAAATTATTGTTAGTAAATTCCGAGTTGTCCACAGGTGGGAGTATTTCATCTTTTATTTCTTCTTCTAAAATAAAATTTATTTCATATTCTATATTAGTTATTTTAGATAAAGTGTTACTTATTAAAGAATAGTAATTATCACCAAGCATGCGTTTATGAATTTCCATGGGAACTTCAAAGGTTATTTGTACATCGGTTAGTTCATATATTTTTAAGTCATTGAACCAAGCATTAAAAGAAGCTGGATTAATTTCTTCTTTAATGCTAGCTAAAAACTTTTGTAGTAATTCTTCTTTGTCCAAAAACCTCACCCCGCAGTCTCATGATTTTTGATAAGTTAATTGTAACGCAAAAATAGGCCGTTGAAAAGTAGAAAATTTGAAATTGTACTTTACTAACAAGTTATAAACAACTTCTAGCCCTTATAATATCAAGAAAAATTGGATTTATCAACATTACTAACAAAATTTAGGAAAGAAATATTAACAATTAACAATGATGAAATTTGATAATTAACGTTAGTAGTGTGTATAATTTGCTTTTTGAATATTTTTGATGAGGAATTATAAGGAGTTTTGAAAAATAGAATTTTGTTAATAAAATTGGAATTATAAACTTTTTATTTAAAATAGGCTGTTAATAAGATATGCTTGGTTAAGTTTGTAATAAGATTAGTTTGTTAATAAGTTGTTTATGAAAAAAATTATTAACATTATCAACAATTATATGTTGATAAGTAAGATTAAATATTTATTTTCAATAAAAAATTAAAGGATGTTAGAAAATTGAAAATAAATTTCTATATATTATATTAAGGATGTGCAAGAATAAAGAGTGGGAGGGTTTAGTTAAAAATAATATGTTATAAAGAGTTTTTTGACAAAAAATATAGATGATGATATAATACTCATCATTGGAGGGGATTTTAAATGGTATTTAAGACAATTGACCAAATTTGTGAAGAATTAGATTTAAACAAAATTAATGCTCAAACTTTTAATGAATATTATATAAGATTTCATTATGCTTTAATTGGATCCCAAAGAATGAAAGATTATCAATCTAAAAAAGAAGCTTTAGATTTAGGTTATGCTTTAATTAATGCTACAGTTATTTGTCCTACAAATGAAGAGCTTGAAGAAGTTAAAAATAGAAAAATGGGAATTAAAAATGTTTTAACTAA
This sequence comes from uncultured Bacilli bacterium, assembly GCA_947627845.1. Lineage (GTDB taxonomy): Bacteria > Bacillota_I > Bacilli_A > RF39 > UBA660 > Caccenecus. The sequence continues at coordinate 4,833 of CANQXQ010000034.1, forward strand.
TATGCAAACAAGAACAATATAGTGTTAAATCAAGTAAAGTAAATTTAAAATTCTTGACTAAACGAGAAGATAATATTATAATGAAAATACTTGGAATTTTTAAGGAGGTGCTGTTATGAAAAGAACATATCAACCAAATAATCGTAAGAAAGCTAAAAAGCATGGATTTTTTGCTCGTAAAGAATCTAACGTTATGAGTAAAAGACGTAAGAAAGGTCGTAAAGTTTTAGCTAGATAACCACTTTTTTAGGTGGTATTTTTTTTGAAAGTAAGTGAAATTATTCATGAAAAAATATGAGATGATTAAAAAAAGTACGGATTTTGATGATATTATCAAAACAGGTTTAGTCCTTAAATCAAAATATTTTTATATATATTATAAGGATGGAAATAAAGCATTTCCAATGTTTGGTTTAGCTGTTAGTAAAAAATTAGGAAATGCCGTTGTTCGCAATAAAATAAAAAGACAATTAAGAGTTATTATTGATGCTAATAAAAAAAGGTTTAAAAAGTATCAAAATTATATTATAATAGTGAAGAAGAGTGTACTTGAGAAAGATTTTCAAAAGATGAAATTAGATTTTGAAGAATTATTAGAAAGAGGAATATAAATGAAAAAATGGAAAGTAGTTATTTTAGTAGTAATTGCTTCAGTATTTTTAACCGGATGTGGAAATAGCAATTATATATTAGATGGCAAGAAACCAGTAGAAAATGAGGCAACGGGTCAAGTTTTACAAAAAGATATTTTATGTCAGCCAGAAGATAAAGAATTAGATGAGCTATATACGAAATACAAAGATCAAACAAAAATAAAATATGATAAACTACCAAAGTGTGCGGATTTTAAATTAAATAGCAATAAAGCTTCAGGAATTTGGGAAGGTATATTTGTTAAACCTTTAGCCTTTATTATTTTAAAACTTGGTTATTTAATTAATAATTTTGGATTAGCGGTCATAATTATTGGGTTAGCGATAAGATTAATATTAATGCCAATATCAAGAAAAACAATGAAACAATCAGAAAATATGAAAAAAGCCCAACCAGAGCTAGCGCGAATCGAAAAAAAATATGCTAATAAAAATGATAATGAAGCAATGCTTGCTAAATCTCAAGAAATGATGTTAGTTTATAAGAAATATAATATTAGTCCATTTGGTAGTTGTTTATTAGCTTTTATTCAACTTCCATTATTCTTTGCTTTCTTACAAGCTATCAACAGAACTCCGGCGATATTCGAGGATAAGTTTTTAGGTTTAACATTAGGAAAAACTCCAATAGTGGGCTTACTTGAGTATCATGAATGGTTATATATTGTTATTATATTACTTATTATTTTAACAACTTATTTATCATTTAAAAATGCGATGGGAGCCAATAATTCAGGAAATCCGGAAATGGACAAACAAATGCAATTTATGTTTAAATTTATGATTATTATGATTTCGGTAGCATCCTTATATTTATCAACAGCGATTGCGTTATATTGGATTGCGACTAACGGATTTGTAGTTATTCAAAATTATGTCTTTAAAAAATTAGATGAAAGAGAAAATAATAAAGATGTGATAATTAAGCCGAAGAAAGAAAAAAATAAGAAGAAAGGAAAATAATCATGAATGTAGTAAAGGAAAATGCTAAAACTAAAGAAGAAGCAATAAATGGGGTAGTTCAAAAATTAAATGCTAAAGTAGAAGATGTTTATTATAATGTTAAAGAAGTAAAAGGGGGCTTATTTAAAGGAACTACTTATGAATGTGAAGGCTTTTTAAAAAGTGATGTGGTTGATGAAGCCTTAAACTATTTAAAAAATATTATTGAAGCTTTAGGAATAGAAGCTAATATTGAAGTTAATACTAAAGATAACATTACAACCTTAAAAATATTTTCATCAAATAATCCAATAATAATTGGAAAAAATGGTCAAAATTTGGATGCTTTAACCGTGGTAGTGCGGCAATTTGTTAAGAATTTAATTCCCGTTGGGGCACCAAGAATTATGTTGGATGTGGAAGATTACAAAGATAGACAAATTAAACGGATTGAAAGATTAGCTAAAAATTTAGCGCGAGAAGTTTTAAAAACTCATATGGATATTGAAATGGATGTCATGAACTCTTATGAAAGAAGAGCTGTGCACAATATTTTAACTGATTTTAAAAATATTAAAACCGAAAGTATTGGCGAAGAACCAAACAGGAGAGTAGTTATAAAATATGTTGATTAAGTACTTATGGTAAGTACTTTTTTTTGAAGGAGTATTTAGATGCGGTTAGAAGATTTAGAAAATATAATAAGTAAAGATTATAATGCGACAGAAACAAAGGAAATTATGGCGGGTTTAAACCAAAAAAGATTTATGAGTATGCGAGTAAATACGCTTAAAAGTACAAAAGAGCATATATTAGAGGTTTTAAAAAATAATGATATTAAATATGAAGAAGTTTCATGGTATGATGATGCTTTAATAATTTTAAATAAAGATGAAAAATTTATAAGGTCATTAGATATTTATCAAAAGGGAGAAATTTATTTACAGAGTTTATCATCAATGATTCCAGCTTCAGTGTTAGCGCCTAAAGCCAATGAGATTATACTTGATATGACTGCCGCACCGGGAAGTAAGACCACCCAACTGGCGGCTATTTCTAATAATCAAGCAATGATAACGGCGGTTGAAAAAAACAAGGTTAGATGTGAAAGATTAAAATACAACATAAATAAACTAGGAGTTAAAAAAGTAGTAGTTTTAAATGAAGATGCGCGATATTTAGATGATAATTTTAAATTTGATAAAATATTATTAGATGCTCCTTGTAGTGGTTCAGGGACTTTATATGTCCAAAATGAGGAGATAATTTCCCAATTTGATGAGGATTTAATTAAAAGATCAACTATTTTTCAAGAAGAATTATTAAATAAAGCGTTGCTGCTATTAAAGCCAGGCGGAATATTAGTATATTCGACATGTTCAATTTTAAAAAAGGAAAATGAATTGATGATTGAAAAATTTTTAAAAAGCATGGAATTGGAAGTTGTGAAAATTGATGAAAAAATATTGGGGAGTATTTCCTGTTTAACTACGAATATAAAGGGAGCAGTTACCGTGATGCCAGATCAATATTATGAGGGATTTTTTGTAATTTGTTTAAGAAAAATATCTAAAAGTCCTTGTTCAAATAATTAATATTTGCTAGAATTTAGTTGATATAGGAGTTAATATGGCTAAAATATTTATAGATACAAATATTTTTTTAGATTTTTATCGTTATAATAAGAATGATAATTTAGAAATTTTACAAAAAGAGTTTAAAGAATATAACAACTATTTTATCAATACAGAACAAGCTTTAGATGAATTTTTAAGAAACAGAGAAAAAACTATTAGAGAATTTATTGATACTTTAAATAATCAAATAATACCTATTTTTGATAAAAACTTTTTAAGCAGTTTAGAGGTTTTTGATGATTATTTAAATAGTGTGAAGTCGGCAAATGCAAATATTATAAAAATTAAAGAAGCTTGTGAAAAATTAATTTTAACCGCGGATGAAGATCCAGTGTATATTTTATATAAACTTATTTGTAATAAAGTATATAAAAGAGATGCGAAAATTGTTGAATTAGCCATTCAGAGAAAATATATTGGGAATCCTCCGACTAGTAACAAAAATACTTGTTGTGATGAAATTATTTGGGAAACATTATTAAAAAATTGTAAGGAAGATTTATATATTGTATCTAGAGATAAGACATTTGTTGATAATTATAATTTTTTAAAAAGAGAATATGAAGAGAAAGTTGGAAAAAAATTATTTGTTGTGGAAATGATTTCGGATGCTTTGAAAGAATTAGGTAATAATCCTTCGACTAATTTGGAGAATATTGAAAGTTCTATTATGTTAGAAAAAGAAGCTGAAGATTATGTTTTATTACACGATGATTCAAATTGGGTATCAATAATATATGATGCATTGGTTACATTAAATGGTCAAGCTAAATTAAGTGATTTGTATCTAAAAGTTGGGGAAATAGTAAAAAATAATTATCCCGAAAAGTTGAATAATAAAAACATTGAAGCAACTATTAGATGTACTTTACAACGTTTTTGTGGGGAAGCAAATGCTTATCAAAATAAAGCAGATTTATTTGTAAATGTCGGTAATGGAATTTGGGCAATTAAAAATAATGATAAGTAACTTTTGGTTGAATTATAATTTAGCCTTGATTTAATAATTGGATTTTCACAGTTTTTTGGTTATTTCATATCTTATATTAGGTGATAAACATGGATGAGAGAGCTAAAAAAAAGGTTGTGATTGATCCTGGGCATGGAGGTATCGGTTAAATCCAAAAATAGAAGAAATGACTATTTTGGTAAGTAAATACAAGAGTTTAAGGT
>CANQXQ010000035.1 GCA_947627845.1 uncultured Bacilli bacterium
TTAAAATTATAATAAGCATGGCCTATTTCTAATGGTTTATTTTTAAGATTTGCTAGTTCAGTTACACTTACGACATTATAACCATTAACATATAACCATGGTAAAATTTCTTCTAGAGCTTGATAACTTGTTTCATATAATTCATGCATAAGAATAATGGAACCATCAGACACATTGTTTTTGATATAATCAACAATATGATTAACATCATGATAACGCCAATCTTCAGTATCTAAATTCCATAAGATTAAAGGATCAGCTATATTAGTTAAATTAGTTTTATTATAAGAACCATAAGGTGGTCTTACAAGTTTAATAGTATCATTTGTTAAAGAAGTATATAAATCCTCAACTTTTTGTAAACTACTTTGAACACTAGCAACACTATGGGTTTTAATATTCATGTGTTCGTAGGTATGAGAACCTATTTCATTTCCAGAAGCATAAGTATTTTTAACGCATTCTTCACAGCCTTGCATCATATTACCAACCATAAAGAAAGTCGCATGAGCTTTATTATTAGCTAAAGCTTCTAAAAAGAAATGATTATATATTTTAGTTGGTCCATCATCTAAAGTTAAAGCAACACTTTTTTTATGAGGATCAAAATTGTAACCATCTTCATTTTGGTATTCTAAATCATACTCTGGAGTAAATTTAAAGAAATTTTTTAGTTCATTATAATTTATTCTTAAAAAAGTTTGCTCTTTATAATCATAAGGAAATTCTAAATCATAATAATAGATAATAATTTCATTATCTTTAACATAATAAAATTTAGTTGGATTATTATTAATTATTGAATCACTAATAAATTTAGGGTATTTTAATTTTAATAATTCTTCTTCCTTTTCTTGAAATTTTGCTTGATAATTAGGTTTGATTAAATCATTAAAGTTTATGACTTTCCCAGTATTAGTATCAATAATAATACTTTTAAAATCAGAATTATCTTTATAAACTAAACTTTTAATACCTTGAATATTGGTTGTTTCATATTCTAAAGATAAACTACTATTCTCTTCTTTAATTTGAGAAATTATCGCATCTATATTAATTTTAGGTTTATCTAATTTATTTTCATGTTCTTTTATTTTAGGACTAAAAAGTAAAAACAAAATTCCAATTAAACATAAACAAGCAATAACAATTAAACTAATAACTAAACCCTTTTCTTTGTACTTCATAAAACTCACTACCTAAATTTATTATAGCGCAATTTAAACATTTTTTACATCTTTTTTATTAAAATAAGCATAGGTTAGACATAAGATAATAATACTGTAAATAGCTAGGACAAAAATTGATTCCGAAAGGCTAAAACCATAAGGACTTGGTTCTTTATTTAAAAGATAGCTTAAATCCCAATGAAGAAAAACTAGAACTTTAAATAATTTAAATTTATAAGCTAAAGCTAAATTAGCAATAACATTACCGATAAGATAAATTAAGAAAGATACAGTTACGGCTGCACTAGTTGAGGCCATTAAAGTACTAATAGCAAAAGCAATTAAACCTAATATTAAATACATCGGTAAAGTAGTAAGAAGTGACAATATTAAATACTTAAAAATATTATAGCTTTTTAAAATGCCGGCACTATAAATAATAATTGGCACTTTTAAAGAACTAAAGCCAAAGATCATACCACCTAAAATTAATTCAATTAAAATCATCATAAGCATTATTAAAGGAATAAAGAGTAAAACTGTTAAGAGTTTACTAGTTAAGATGGTATTTCTTTTATAAGGCTTGGTAAGTAAAAATTTAACTGTACCTTTATTGAATTCTTCACTAACAATGGAACCGGCAATCATAATGACATAAATTAAGATAAATAAACCAAATTCCGAAGCAAAGTTTTTTAAAACAGCTCGTAAATTAGCATTATTATTTAAATCAACTTTATTTTCTAATATATATTTATTTAATTGCATTTGTGATGATATATATTTATAGCGGTCTTGCTCTTCTTTAGTTAAGTTTTGAGCATTTTTAAGATTATAATATTCGGTTATATCTGTTTTTATATAATCAAGGGCATTATGTAAATAATTATCTTCATCATAAGGAATTTGATTAGTTAAACGATACTTTTCTAAAGCTAATAAATTTTCGTAACGAGTTTTAGTTTGGTCATCTAAATCTTGAGTTAATTTAGCTTCATAGGTGGTAATATTTTGATTTACAAAATACTCCCAGTTTTCTTTTTTAATTAAATCTAATATTTGATTTTTATCTAATTCGAGTTTTTGCATTAACTCTGGATCTTTAGTGATATATTCGGCTTCTAAATATTCAGATATAACAGGTTCTAAATAATGGGAAATAAGATATTTTTGGGTATTATGAGAATATTCTTTCTCATATTTAAGAATTTCTATAGTTTTAAGATTAGCAATATACGCCTTTAAATCTTCAGGATTATTTAAATCTAAAAGAGCATTTTCATTTCTTAACTCTTCCGTATTAATAATAGATACATCATCAATGTTATTAATATTTTGATAGATAATATTAGTTAATAGAGCATATAAAATAAAGATAAAAGTGACAATTAAAAAACTTTTCTTTTTAAGAATTTTAATAAATTCGGTTTTAATTAAATTAAACATTTTGACCTCCAGCTATATTAATAAAGGCTTCTTCTAAAGTTAAGTCCTCTTTTTTAACTTCATATATTTTAAGATTATTTTTAACTAATAAATTAATAAATTCGGCAATTTCTTCTTCACTTTTAATAACTTCTACATAATGTTCATCTTGAATTTTATCTTCACTATTTAAGAAGTTTTTAATATTTTTCGTAGAATTAAGTTTAATTATATATTTAGAATTATTTACTTGTTTTAAATTAGCAATGGTACTTTCTTTTATTAATACCCCTTTTTGAATAATACATACTTTATTACAAAAACTTTCTAATTCACTTAAATTATGGCTAGATATTAAAATGCCAACTTTTTGTTTAGCTAACATGACTAGTAATTCACGTAAATCTTTGATACCTTCGGGATCTAGACCATTTGTAGGTTCATCTAAAATAAGTAAATTAGGATTATTAAGTAAAGAAATAGCAATCCCCAGTCTTTGACGCATACCTAAAGAATATTTACTTACTTTATCATTAATTCGGGATTCCAACCCAACTAATTTAATAACTCGATATATTTCTTCTTCAGTTATATTTTTATATAAAGAGGCTTGCAATTTTAAGTTTTCCAGTCCGGTTAAATACATATAAACATCAGGAGATTCTACAATGCACCCTACTTTAGCAATAGCTTTAACAAAATCTTTTTTGATATCATAGCCATTAATTGTAATTGTTCCACTAGTCATTTTTTGTAAGCCTAATATACATTTAATGGTAGTTGTTTTGCCGGCCCCATTAGGACCAATAAAAGCTAGTATTTCCCCTTCATTAATTTCAAAAGATACATCTTTTAAGATTTCTTTTTTACCAATTTTTTTATTTAAATTTGATACTTTTAAAATAGTCATTTTTTTCTCCTTTTACTCAAGTGAAATAGATAGTATTAATATAGCACAAATATAGCTTTTACTCAAGAGTGAAAAAAAGTGACTATTTAGTATAGCCACATTCTTCACATACAATGTTTTTATTTTTTTTAACTAATAAATTATGACAATTAGGACAGGTTTCGGTCGTAGGTTCATACCAAGTCGCATAATTACATTTAGGAAAATTACTACAACCATAGAAAATTTTACCTTTTTTAGTGCGTCTTTCAACAATATCATGACCACATTTAGGACATTTACCAAAAGAGGTTACTTCCTTTTCTTCTTTTTTAATATATTTACAAGTTGGGTAATTACTACAAGCAACAAATTCACCAAATTTACCATTTCGAATTACGAGATCACTACCACATTCGGGACAAACTTCCCCAGTTTTTTCGGGTCCTTTCTTTTCCATTTCTTTAAAGGCTTTCTCGACTAAAGGAGCAAATTCATCATAGAATTTATGTAATACTTGAATATTATCTAATTTTTCATCGGCTATTTGGTCAAGTTCGGTCTCCATATTAGCGGTATATTCTACATTTACAATATCACTAAAAAATTCTTGGAGTTTATCAGTGGTTTCAAAGCCAATTTCCGTTGGTATAAATTTTTTATCTTCAATTGTAACATAGCCCCGATCTTTAATGGTTTTCATAATTGTTGCATAGGTACTAGGACGCCCTATTCCTAAAGCTTCCATTTCTTTTATTAAACTAGATTCAGTATATCTTGGGGCCGGTTTAGTAAAATGTTGGAATTTATCAATTTTACTAGCCACAATAATATCACTATGATAATTCTTAAAATCGGGTAAAATCGTATCTTCACTATCTTCATATTCTTTATATACTTTTAAATAACCATCAAAGGTTAAGACACTACCAGTTGCTTTAAATTGGTAACCATTATTTTCTAATTCCAAAGTGGTAGCTTTAGTTTTCGCATTACTCATTAAATAAGCTAAACTCCGAATATAAATCAAACGATATAATTTATATTCATCATTACTTAAATATTCTTTAATAGACTCAGGAGTTCGCATAATACTAGTTGGTCTAATAGCTTCATGGGCATCTTGAGCGCCTTTAGGTTCTTTAGAGGCTTTAACACTTCCCACATATTCATCGCCATATTTAGAACTTACATACTTTTTGGTATCACTAACAAATACTTCACTTAAACGAGTCGAATCAGTACGCATATAAGTTATTAAACCGACAGTTTCTTTACCAATATTCATACCTTCATAAAGTTTTTGAGCGATTTGCATAGTTTTAGAAGAAGAAAAGTTAAGTTTATTCGCGGCCATTTGTTGTAAAGTTGAAGTTCGAAAAGGATCCTTAGGAACTTTTAATTTTTCTTTTTCTTCCACATTTGCAATTTTAAAAGATAAAGATAATTTATTTAAAATTTCATCGGCACTTACTTCGTTAGGAATAGTAATTTTTTTATTATGATATTTTTCTAAACTAGCTTTAAAATCTTTAAAGTCGGCTTCAATAGTCCAATATTCTTTGGGAACAAAAGCAGCAATTTCTCTTTCACGATCAACCACTAATTTTAAAGCAACACTTTGAACCCGGCCCGCACTTTTACCGCCTGTTTTACGTTGCATCAATTTACTTAAACGAAAACCAATTATGCGATCGAGCATTCTTCTAGTTTCTTGAGATTTAACAAGGTTCATATCAATCTTTCGGGGATTATGAATAGAATTGATAACAACATCTTTGGTAATTTCATTAAATACTACTCGTTCATAATCAGCATCTTTTAATTTTAATTCATCATATAAATGCCAAGAAATGGCTTCTCCTTCACGGTCGGGATCGGTCGCAAGAATTACTTTATCAGCTTCTTTAGCCATCTTTTTTAAAGCCGCAATATCTTTGCTTTTTCCTTTAATAGCAACATAATTAGGTTCAAAATTATTTTCAATATCAATACCTAAACCATATTTACCGGTTGTAGCTAAATCCCGAATATGACCTTTACTGGAGACTACTTTATATTCTCCCCCTAAATATTTTTCAATGGTTTTACTTTTAGCAGGCGATTCTACTATTACTAAATTATTCATATTAATAATTCCTTTCTAATTTTCGGAAGTGGTATTAAAACTATCTAATTTATTTTTTAAATAATTAAAATAATTATTTTTAATGGCTAAACTACTCATATTTAATTTTAAACTTACTTCTTCATTTATGCCAAGTAATTCTTCATCACTATACACTTTTGGTGTATAGTAATTGACAGTATTGGTACTAGCATTATAAAAGCCTAAAGCGTTTTTCCAAGAACCATCCGCGAATATTACCATATCTTTTATTTCATCACTTAAAATATCATGGCCCATATATAGTCTAGAATCATAATTTAAATTAAATAAATTAGCTACAGTTGGGGTGATATCAATATAACTAGTATATTCTTCATGAATTTTATTAGTTAAAGATGGATTATAGATAATAAATGGTACTTGATCTGCATTATTATCAATATTTACTTCATAACCATAAGCTTGGGTTAAATTCTTATTTGATAAAGCGTATGGGTAATGATCTGCATAAAGAATTATTACTGTATCTTCTAGTAAATCTCTGGCTTCTAAACCATTAATTAGTGTGCCAATTGCTTCATCAACAACTTTTAATTTAGACATATATCTTCGAACATCTTTAGATAATTCTGGAGGCATTTCATCTAAATATTTATCATTATAGGTACTATGATTAGAATATGGTTGATGGGCAGTTACAGTAGTAAGCCAAGACATAAATGGTGTACCAGTTTCTCTTTCATCTAAAGTTTTTAAATAAAATTCCATTAAATCAACATCACTTGCCCAATCTCCATAAGTGGTGCCATAATAAATGTCCATATCTTGAACTTTATAGAATTTACTACTACCCATATTTTTATGAATAATAGTCCGATAATAATATTCATCAAAATTATTATGGAAACTATTTGTCGTGTAACCCTTTTCATTAAATAAATTGAAAATACTTTCGAAATAGGTATTCTTGCGATAAACATTGGCGGTGCAATTATTATATATCGAATAAAGAGAAATCATCCCACTCATTTCATTATTACCAGTACTACAAGTATTGCGAGGAGAATAATAATTTTCCCAAGACCAGCCCTCGTTATATAATTTAGTGATATTAGGGTATAACTCTTCATTAAGCATTAAGTTACTGCCAGATTCCATCATAATTAAAATTAAATTTTTGCCTTCAAATAAACCGGTAAAATCATTAGTCATTGTGGAATTATTACTGATAAAATATTTATTTAATTGATCATAGTTTTTATTTTTTTCGTTTTCAATAATATTCTTCCATAATTCATTATCAATTGTGATATGAGGAAAATATTCTTTTTCTTCGACGACTAAATTAGTGTTAGGAATTAAATCAGGGTCATAAGAGACAGCTAAATCACTTTCGGCTCCTGGAAAGAAATATTCTTTAACATCTAAAAGGCCAAAACTAATATAACCAAAATCATTAATAGCTAAACTAGGATTATCAGGCTTTTTAAATAACTCTAAACTGGTATCTACTTGCGTTTTATTCTGCATAAATTTTAAAGTTAAAGTGCAAGTATAACCCCCAATTAATAAAATTAAAAGACAGGCATAACCGATATTTTTAAAAATAGTTTTTTTCGTTTTCTTTTTTTTAGGTAAGTCATAAGTAACTTTTTTATCTAAAAATATATAATAAATTAATAAAAATAAAAATGGTATAGCTAATAAATAATATTGCCATTTAAAACTCATAATAAAATCTTTAGTATAAGATAATACAGCCCCAGCTTGAGAACTAGTACTGACAGAGGCATAAACACCTAAAAAATTTTTAAAACCTAATTCCGCTATACCATAAATAGTTACAATAAAGATTAAAAGGCTATTAATAATTTTACTAGCTATATTAGGAAGTTTGGCTAAAATAAAACTTAGAATAAATGAAATTATACTAATACCTAAAATAATTCGTAAGAAAGAATAATTAAGTAAACTTAATTTCGATATTATTCGAAATTCTATTTCTAACGTTAAAAAACTTAAAAATAAAATTAAGAAATTTTTAAAAAATTTATTTTGCCATAATTTGATGATTTTTTTCATTTTGCTCCTCCATTATTTGTTTCACTGGTTTATATGATACACGATATTCTTCCATAATTCCATACTTTTTTAATAAATTTATATGTTCTTTAGTTGGATAACCTTTATGTTTCTTAAAATTATATTCTGGGTATTTCTTATCTAAGTCATACATAATATGATCTCTTGTAACTTTAGCTATAACACTGGCCGCGGCAATTGATAGTGATAAAGCATCACCATGGATTATGGGTTTTGAGGGAATATCAATATCATTTAAACTCATCGCATCACTTAAAATATATTCCGGTTTAACGCTTAAGTTGTCTAAAGCTATATACATAGCTTTTCTAGAAGCTTCTAATATATTTATTTCATCTATTTCTTTAGGGCCTACTATACCAACCCCAATACTAATTGCTTCTTTATTTAAGATTTTAAAAAATTCTTCCCTTTTTTTCTCACTTAATTGTTTCGAATCATTTAAACCCTCTAAATGATAATTTACAGGTAAAATTACCGCACTGGCGACCACTGGACCACATAAAGGTCCTCGCCCAGCTTCATCAACTCCCGCGATTAAAGTAATATTATTTTTATAAAGTTCTTGTTCATATTTTAATAAATTAGATTTCATGATCAAACACGATTCCTTTTATATATTCATCTTTAAGATCATTGATTAAGCGATTACTTACACGTTCATAATCAACTTCATTATGCCGAATAGCTCCAATTTGGCGGCCAATAGTTTCATAAGCTGCTTCAATATCAAGTTCTACATTATTTTGCTCAAGGGAGTAACGTTCTTTTAATTTTTCCGGGTAATATTTATTTAGCTTATTAAGAATGTGACAGGCTATTTCATTTACATCCAAGACTTCTAGTTTAATAGAAGAAAAAGCGGCAAGATTACAGGCTATTTCATGATTATCAAGTTTAGGCCATAATATTCCCGGAGTATCTAATAATATAATATTATGATTGGTCTTTAACCATGATAAATGTTTAGTAACTCCCGGACTATTTCCAACATTAGCAACTTTGCGACCAGCAAGTTTATTTATTAAAGTAGATTTACCAACATTAGGAATACCCACGACTAAAACATGAACTTCTTTAGCTTTAAGGCCTTTATCAATTCTTTTTGTTTGAGTTTTTTCCATTAAATCATGAGTAGCTTTAATTATTTTTCTGATATCATTATCATCAGATAAATCTGCAGGTATAACTACACTTCCTAAATTTTCATAATATTTTACCCATTTTTCTAAAATAAGAGGATCTGCTAAATCTTTTTTAGTCATAATTATAATTTTAGGTTTATTACCAATCATTTCATAAATATTACTAATTTTAGAACTACGGGGGATGCGAGCATCAATTAATTCATATACTATATCTATATTAGCATATTCTTTGATTATTAATTTTTTGGTTTTTTCCATGTGACCGGGGTACCAATTAATATTTGTTTTATTTTCATTCATTTTTATCACT
>CANQXQ010000036.1 GCA_947627845.1 uncultured Bacilli bacterium
CAAAGGTATATTCTATCATACTATCATTGGGACATTTTAAAAAAATCAAAATGGGACATTTTTAAAAAGGATTAACATGAAAATAAAAAATATTTACAAAACTAAAACTTTGTGCTATAGTAATAATCGTTCACTCGTTAAAGTTATTTTTCCATGGTAGGGGAAAGACTTTGCGAGTTTTTCTTTTACCTAGAAATGGAAGAAAATGCAAAAATTATTTAAACTTTTCATTTTTTTAATATCATTCTTTATTGTTACCAGTAGTGTTTATGCTAAAAATGTTAATATTAAACTAGGTGAAGCTATTCCTGACATCAATCTTCATTTAGACGTTAATGGAGATGGGGGAAGAACTAAACAAATTTTTCAAATATATAACGCCGATACTAATGAATTACTTTATTGTATTGAACCCGGGACCATGCTTTATGATGGGGATTATGAAGAATTTAAATCCATAACGGAATTTACTTCTGATCTTAGTAAAGAGCAAATGGAAATGATTAATAAAATTGCTTACTTTGGCTATTTATTTGATGATGCCAAAAGTAATTTAAAATGGTATGCTATCACGCAATTTACGATTTGGGATTATATTTTAAAAGAACGAGGTATCGGCGAAGTATATTTTATTGATGAGAATGGCAAAGAAACCACGGAATTTGATGATGATGTTGCCGACCTTTATTTTCTTGCTGAAACAGCGGGCATTTACCCCTCATTTATTGAAGAATTATCTCAAGGCATGAATTATGCTGAATTTGGTGAGTCAGTAACCTACACTGATGAAAATAATGTTTTACGTAAATTTCGAATTGTTCCCGATAAGGAAATAAAAGTTAGTACTAATGGCAATGATATAACATTTACCTATACAAAACCTGGGGATTATGGTGTAATATTTTATAATGATACTAAATGGATTACTCCAGTAAGACTTTATTATAAAGGTGGCTCTCAAACTGTTTTTGGAAGAGGAGTAGTCTATAATACTAATTGTTATTTTACTATTCATGTTAATCGCCCCTCTCTAACTATTAAAAAAACGGAAAATATTAAAACATCTTTAAGTTTAGCTAATGCTAAATTTGATATTTATACTGAAGATGGCCGATTTTATACTAGTGGCCTTACCAATGAAGAGGGTATTCTTAAAATTCCTCAAATTGATTTAGGTAATTATTATATGATTGAAACTGAAGCTCCATATGGTTTTCTACTAAATCCCGAAAAAATTTATTTTACCGTTGAGGGTAATACCGAACTAGAGGTAGAAAATATTGCGATTGAAAAAAGAATTGATTTTGAAAAATATTTAGAAGATTATGACTTATTATATAATCTTGAACCCGACACGGAATTTGCTTTATATGATAATAAAACCCAAGAATTAGTCGCGCAGTTTAAAACTAATGAGTTAGGAAAATATACGCTTAAATTAACTTATGGGACTTATACTTTAAAACAATTATCATCTAAAGAGGGTTATCTAAATATCGAAGATTTAGAATTTACTGTAGATGATAATACTTTAGATGGGGAAAATATTGTTTTAAAAAATAAACAAATAGTGGGTTCTCTAACTTTATATAAAATTGATAGCCTTACTGAAGAATTAATATTAGAACCCGCTAAATTTCAAATCCGCAATAAAAAAACTGGCGAATATCTAAAAAGAAATGGTTTAGATGTCTTTGCAACGACCGATGGTATTTTAAATATTACTAATATTCCTTATGGCGATTATGAAATAATTGAAATTGAAGCTCCTTTTAATTATCGCTTAAATTCCGAAAAAATATCTTTTAGTATAGTTAATTTAAATGATACCATTGAATTAGCTATTCCTAATGAAAAAATGACTGGATCACTTTTAATTAAAAAAGTTGATGCCCAAACTGGAGAGGCTATACCTAATGTTGTCTTTGGCCTTTATAATAAAGATAAAGAATTAATTGGGGAATATTTAACTGATGAAGAGGGATTAATAACTATTGATAATCTCGAAATAGGCACGTATTATTTAAAAGAATTAGAGCCGGCTTTCGATTATGAAGAATTAACTGAAGAAATTGAAATAAAGATTAAAGATAACATTGAAACTATCGTCACCGTAAATAATCGCCATCTTATTAAAGTTCCAAAAACTGGAATTAATGAACTTTTAACTACTATAATTATTAGTTCCGCTATTTTAGGAATTGGCTTAATTATATGTAATCATGGTAAAAATAATTAGAATAATTGGTTATCTTTTAGTTTTTCTAGGTGTTGCTATTCCCATTGGTTATGAAACTAAAAATGAAATAACTACCTATCAAGAAACTAAAGAAATTGAAGCAAAAATAGAAGAGCAAACTTATTATGCAATCCTGGAAATACCCCAAATATCTTTTTTAAAAGAAATATATAATGATACTCAAAATAATGTAGATAAAAATATCTATTTGCATCCAGAAAGTATCATGCCCGATCAAGAATTAAGTAATCCTATTATTTTAGGTCATTCGGGAAATGGAAAAAATGCTTATTTTAAAAATTTATATAAATTAAATATTGGGTCGGAAGTAAAATTATATTATGATAACTATCTTTATTTGTATGAAATAAAAGAAATCGAAACCCAACCCAAGACCGGAACTTTAGCTCTTAAGAGAATTAGTAATCAAATGCTTACTTTAATTACTTGTACTAAAAATAATAAAAATACCCAAACAATTTATTACGCTGACTTAAAAAATAAAGAAAAAATATTAGAAAAATAGAAAAAATATTGAAAAAAAAGCTAAAAAAAATAAAAAAAAGCAAGTTTTTTTAAAAAATTTGCTTTTTTTAAAAGGAAATTGGGGGTATAAGGGTAATAAATATAAGTAGAAGCCCAATTTAAGGTGATAACATGCAAGAAAATAAAGAAATTGAAAATATTTTAAAAAGTGCTAATATAGTTGATATTATATCTAGTTATTTACCCTTAACTCAAAAAGGTAAAAATTATTTTGGCGTCTGTCCCTTTCATGATGATACTAATCCTAGTATGAGTGTTTCCGAAGAAAAACAAATATATAAATGTTTTTCTTGTGGCGCGGCCGGCAATGTTTTTACTTTTGTTAAAGACTATGAAAATGTGTCTTTTATCGAGGCCGTTAAAATAGTCGCCGAAAAAAGTGGTTTAACTTTTAATAGTACTGCTAAAGTCAAAGCCAAAAATAATTCTTATCGTGAAGAATATGAAATTATGAATTTGGCTTTAAAATATTATCAGAATAATTTAAACTCTAAAGAGGGTTTAAAGGCCAAAAAATATTTATTAGACCGCTCTTTAAATGAAGAAACTATTAAAGATTTTGATCTGGGTTTAGCCTTAGGTAAGGAATATTCTCTAAATAAACTATTAACCAGTAAAAATTATGCTATACCAAAACTAGTTGATTTAGGTTTAGTTAATCGAAATGGCGAATATTTAAATGATGTATTCAATAATCGAATTATCTTTCCCATTCATGATTTAGAGGGTAATCCGATTGGTTTTACCGGCAGAATATATAATACAAGCGATCAAGCTAAATATATAAATACTAAAGAAAGTCCTATCTTTAAAAAAGGCCAAATCTTATTTAACTTTCATCGAGCGAAAGCGGAAATTAAAAAGAAAAAAACGCTTATTATTGTCGAAGGTAATATGGATGCAATAAGAATGTATGCAAATGGAATTAAAAATGTTGTGGCCCTGATGGGTACAGCTTTAACTAAAGATCAAGTAGCCATTATTAAATCCACTAAAGCTAAAGTTATATTAATGCTTGATAATGATGAAGCGGGGGAACATGGAACTTTCCAAAATGGTGAAATATTAGAAAATGCTGGTCTTAATCCTTTAATAGTTCGCTTAAGTAATGAAAAAGACCCTGATGAATATATCATAAAAAATGGTGTTGATGCCATACTAAATAATATAGCTCATCCTCTAGATTTTTTAGATTTTAAACTTAAATATTTTAAGAAAAATAAAGACTTAAATAATCCGACAGATTTAGTAAGTTATGTTAAAGAAGTTATAAATAGCATAAAAGATCTAAATGATGAACTATTAAAAGATATAACTTTAAAAAAAATTAGTACAGAATATAATATCTCTTTAGATTTATTAACTAATGAATTAAAAAAAGTTACTAAACCTAAAGTTCCAAAAGTAGAAAAAAAGCTTGCCAAAAATCAAGTTTCTCGATATGATATAGCTTGTTCTAATATTTTATATTATATGATGAACGATTATATCTATATTAAAAGATTTAAAGAAGATCTTGGTTATTTTAAAAATAAACTCTATCGTAGTATTGCAAATGAAATAATTTATTTTTACGAAGAAAATAAAAAAATAGATCTAGCTAGTTTTATAACCTTTATTTCTAATAAAGATTATATCTATGATGATATAATGCATATTATCAAAACTACTAATATTGAAAATTTAAATATGCCGGAATTTGAAGAGTTTATTAAAGTAGCGAATAATGAAGATTTAAAAGAAACAATTAAAAATTTAAAAGAACAAATAAGTAATGAATTAGATGAAGATAAAAAATTACAATTAGCTGAAAAATTAATTAAATTAAAAAAAGGATGTGTAGGAAATGAATAATAAAGAAACAGTTAAAGAAATTACCGAAATTAAATCATTAGAAGAAAGAATTGCCGAATTAATAAAGCTTGGTAAAGAACAAGACTATATTACTTTTGAACAACTTGCTGATGCCCTAAAAGGATTAGATATTGATAATGACTCCCTAGATGAGATTTATAATACTTTAATGGAAAATGAAATTCAAGTAGTATCAGATGTTGATGAAGCTGATACAGCGGGAGGAGAGACTAAAGGTTTAGAAGAAGAACCAATTATTTTAGACGATGCCGAACTTACTAAAGATATTAATATTAATGATCCGGTTAGAATGTATTTAAAAGAAATAGGTCGAATTAGCTTATTATCACCCGAAGAAGAACTTGAATTAAGTGAAAAAGTAGCTAGTGGAGATGAATATGCCAAAAATAAATTAGCCGAATCTAATCTTCGTCTAGTCGTAAGTATAGCTAAACGTTATGTTGGTCGGGGTTTATTATTCCTTGATTTAATTCAAGAGGGTAATATTGGCTTAATGAAAGCTGTCGATAAATTTGATAGTGATAAAGGTTATAAGTTCTCAACTTATGCAACCTGGTGGATTAGACAAGCTATAACTAGAGCTTTAGCAGATCAAGCAAGAACTATTAGAGTTCCAGTTCATATGGTCGAAACTATTAATAAAATGAGTCGTATTCAAAGACAATTAACTTTGGAATTAAATAGAGAACCAACGGAAGAAGAATTAGCTAAAAAAATGGGTATTAGTATTGATAAAGTTCGCGAAGTAATTAAAATTAGTCAAGAACCCGTTTCTCTAGAAACTCCAATTGGAGAAGAAGATGACTCACATCTAGGCGATTTTATTAAAGATGAGTCTAGTATGTCTCCTGAAGAATATGCGACTAATGAAATCTTAAAAGAAGAAATAAAAAGTGTTTTAATGACTCTTCAAGTAAGAGAACAAGAAGTTCTAGAACTTCGTTTTGGTCTAGTTGATGGTACTTGCCATACCCTAGAAGAAGTTGGTAAAAAGTTTAATGTTACAAGAGAGCGAATTAGACAAATAGAAGCTAAAGCTTTACGTAAATTACGTCATCCATCTCGGGCTAAAAAATTAAAGGATTTCTTATCTGATTAATGCTTAATTTAAAATTAAAAACTATTGCTAGTTTAATTAATAAAGATGATATTGTAATAGATATGGCTTGTGATCATGCCTATTTGGCTATTTATTTAAAAAAAAATAATTTAGCTAAAGAAGTATATGCCTCTGATATTAGCAAAAATGCACTTATGAATGCTAATAAAAATATTAAAGAAAATAATCTTCATATTAAAACTTATTTATCAGATGGTTTTAAAAATATACCTCTTAATTTAAATCTTAATACAGTCATTATCGCCGGAGTTGGAACCACGACTATATTATCTATTTTAAAAGATTTACCAGCTAATATTAATAAATTAATTATAAGTAGTAATAATGATTATGAATTATTATATCAAGAAATGTTTAAACATAAATTTTATAATACTAAAGAAATAGTTATTAAAGAAAATAATAAATATTACCCCATAATTTTATATACTAAAGACTATCAAAAAGAAACTAAATTAACTTTAAAATATGGGAAAAGTAATAATTTAGAATATTATAATTATTTATTAACTAAAAAACAAGAAATATTAAAACATATTCCTCATCATAAATTATTAACTAAATATAAAATAATTAAAGAAATAATTAATCTAAAAAAATTAATTAAAGAAAAAACGTTGGACTATTAGCTTTACTTATAATAGTCTTTTTTTCATTTCTAATATTATTGTTATTATTAACTACGTTATTTTTAGTAGTATTTGTATTAGTATTTACACTTTTTCCCATTTCTCTTAAAGTTGAAATAATAGTTTTAGCATTTTGGATCATGGGTTTAGCTTCTTTATATAAGGGAATTACTCTATTAGCTACACTTAAAGTTTTAGTAAGTCCACTTATAACTTTAGTTAATGTAAGACCACTTTGAACTGGCGCTCCAAACATAGTCAATCACCTAATATAATATATGCTTATAGTAAAATATTTGTCAAATAAATAAAAATTACAGATTTAACTAAATCTATAGCAAAAACCCCTAAATTTTATGCAGATTTAATTAATATATTATTCCAAGTCCATATATTAATCTATTCTGCCTAACAAATAATCCGCCGAGATATTATATTTTTTACATATCGTATATAAAAAAGGGGTAGCAATAATATTTCTTCCTCTCTCATAATTAGCAATAACAGATTGATTAGTGTTTAAAAGTTCAGCTAACTTAGTTTGAGTTAATTTATTATTTTTCCTAAATTCTCTTAATCTAAATATAGCTATATCAATAACTAAATTATTTTTAATATCCAATTTTGAATTATCCGTAAAACCAAATATAAAATCAATAGAAGTATTAAAAAAATCAGCTAAAGTTATAAGATGCTTAACAGGTATAGTTATATAGTTATTTTCATAGTGATTATATGTTGTTCTATCTATCTTTAATATTTTAGCAATTTCTTCTTGTGATAAATTTGCATCTTCTCTTAGTAATTTTAAATTGTTTTCGTAATTCATTAGTATTTCACCACGTTAATTGTCTCATTAATTTATTTTAGATAAAACGAAACGTGCTAAATAGAAATATTTTTCTTGACTTTAACTATAGGAGAATATATAATTTAAATATAAGTTAGAAAATTATAATATGATTGATAGAAAGGGAAAAAGAAAATGAAAATAGAAAAGTTGGATGTAAGTAATAAAAAAGTAAAGGTAGCATTTATATTGGGTATAATATTAACAGCAACAATATTTATATTAATAAATTATTTAACAAGTAAAGCAAGTTATAGAAATACCGAGAGTATAGATTTAGCGAAAGGAACAATAACATATAAAGTACCAGATTTAAATGTATTAGCTTTATCAGTACAAACAGCTAAAGATAGTAAAACATATGATACCGTTGATGAAATACCAAAGGGTAATTATGAAATAAATAAAGAAAAAAGTTATTGTCTTTATACAAATGATACAACTGAACATAAAGATATACCAATGGAATATAAAGATGGAACAGTAAGTATAAGCATAAGTAAAAAGGGAACCAAGTGTTATGTATTTTTAGATTATGCAAAAACTAAGAAAGTACAAACTGCATTAGGGGAGTTAACAGTAAATTTAGATACACCTGATTTTAGTAAAACAGCATGTGATAATGGTACAGATGATGAAACTCATTCAAGTGGAAACTGTAAATCACAAGATAAAGGAATATATGAAGCAAAAGATGATTATGGACCAAGTTATTATTATAGAGGAACAGTGGATAATAACTGGGTACAATTTGGAGGTTATTGGTGGAGAATAATCCGAATAAATGGAAATGGAACAGTAAGGATGATATATTCAGGAGAAATAGGAAACGGAACACAGCCATCAGAAGATGATGGAAGATGGGTACCAAAAGATAATTCACAAATTGGAGAAATTAGATTTAATTTATCTGATAATTATAATACTTATGTAGGATGGAGAACAGGAAAAAAGTTTGCAAACAGTTATGTTGAAGAACATAGTAATACAACAAATAGCACTATCTTAGATGCCATAATAAAATGGTATGATACTGATAGCAAATTGAGCGCTACAGATAAAGCAAAGATAGATGGAGCAACCGGATTTTGCAATGATAGGACATCATATCCATTTAATGACCTAACATCATCATCCCAACCCGATACAAGTCAATATGGGTTTGGATCAACAAGCACATATTATGGAGCATATTTTAGATTAAACCAAATTAAACAGCCAACATATGAATGTCCACAAGCAAGTCAAGATTTATTTACAACAGAAGGAAATACGGGAAATGGAGTAGGCCAAGTACCAGTAGGATTAATAACCGCGGATGAAGTGATGTATGCAGGAGGGATAAATAGTTTTGGTAATTATGGATGTTGGTTATACACAGGAAAGCATTATTGGACAATGTCTCCGTATTCTTACGATGATTTTGCTTTCATGTTCAATTTAGGAACCTATGGGCTGCTCCAAGGCTTTTACTCAGTGTACACCATGTCTGGTGTGCGACCAGTAATCAATCTGAAATCTACTACAAAATTTAGTGGAACAGGAATAGTAAGTGATCCATACATTCCTTCTCTGAATAACTGACAGTTTTAGAAGAAGTAAGAAAATAAAAGGAAAAAATAGTAAAAATGTACGACCAAAGAAGTACA
>CANQXQ010000037.1 GCA_947627845.1 uncultured Bacilli bacterium
TAATAAAAAGAAGTGTAATAATCAACTACATTTCTGTAATTAATTATTACACTTTTATAGTACCAAACTGTCCGTAGATAAGAAAATATAAAAAAGTAATATAAGGAAGAGCTAAAAAAACTAACTTATATCACTATTATATTATAAAACTATAGCTATTAAATTATTAGCGCCCTTATTAACTATTTTAGTCACGGTTTGAGAAAGCTTATATCTTGTTGCTTCCGGCATCATTGAAAGTTTTGCTTGAATGCCTTCTTGCACTATAGCTTCTAGACTTCGACCAAATATTTCACTTTGCCAAATAGAATTAGGATCTTTTTCATAATCTTTCATTAGATAGTTAATAAGTTCTTTACTTTGTTGTTCCGAACCAATAATAGGTTCAAATGTTGATTGAACTTCTACTTTCATTAAATGTACTGATGAAGCTGTAGCTTTTAATTTAACTCCATATCTAGCCCCTTGTTTTACTATTTCTGGTGTTTCTAATTTCATATCTTTAATAGTTGGGTAAACAATACCATAACCGGATTGTCTAGCTACATTAAGCGCGGTTTTAATACTTTCCATTTCTTCTTTAGATTCTTTATAATTAGCAAATATTTTAATCATACCAGCTTTAGAAGAAGCTGCATCTCCCATAATACTTTTTAATACTTCTTGATATAATTCTTCTTTGGCTTCCAAAGTAATAGTAACTATACCAGTCGCCGCATCAAGTTCACTAATATACGATTTAGCAATATATTCACTATCTTGAAAATGTTCTAAAATAAAATCAATATCTTTTATTTTTTCTACACTAATAACACTTTCTTTAATTTTTTCCAAATAATGTTGTTTAATCTCATGATTTTTAGGTAAAGCATCAATCCAATCAGGAACTTTAACTTTAATATCTAAAACTGGGAATTCATATAAGGCTTTCTTTAATATGTCCATTATTTCTACTTCATTCATTTTTTCGGAACTTATTGGCATTACGGGAACATTATATTCTTCTTCCAAATCTCTAGCCAATCTAACTGTTTCAGTATTAGTCGGATGAACACTATTTAAAATAACAATAAAAGGTTTACCAATTTCTTTTAATTCATTAATGACTTTTGTTTCCGCCTCTAAATAACTATTACGAGGTATTTCGCCAAAAGAACCATCCGTAGTAACTACAATTCCAATAGTCGCATGATCTTTTATTACTTTTTCAGTACCAATTTCCGCGGCTTCAATAAAAGGAATTGAATCTTCAAACCAAGGAGTTTTAACCATTCTTGGATTGCCATCTTCATCTTCATAACCATTAGCCCCTGGGATCACAAAACCTACGCAATCAACTAATTTAATATTAGTACTAAATTCGCCAACTTGCACAATTGCTCCATTCGAAGGAACAAATTTTGGCTCAGTTGTCATAATAGTTTTACCTTGGGCACTTTGAGGTATTTCATCTAAACAATGTTTTCTTTCATATTCATCAGTAATATTAGGAACAACTAAATTTTCAATAAATCTTTTAATAAAAGTTGATTTACCAGTCCGAACAGCCCCCACAACCCCTAAATATATACTTCCATTTCCTCTTTTGGAAATTGATTCAAGTAATTCTTTTTTTTCCAAAATTTCACCATCTTTCAAACTTTCTACTTAAAAATATGAATAGTTTTCTAAAAATATCACCAAAATTAATTTTTTTCATATATTATTTATAAAATTTGACTTTATAGCGAACATATGTTATTATTAATATACTTAAAGGATGGCAATATGATAACGAAAGAAAAAGACAAAATAAAAGAATTAGAAGAAACAATCTATCAAGCTTTAAATAATAAAAATTCCAATAATAAGCTATATTTAGGAAAAATAGATTTAAAAATAGCTAAAAAAATAGAAAAATTAATTGGATTTAATGTTGAAAATAGATATCATCTTTTATATGATAGTGATATTAGGCATATGATTAATAATCATGGTCAAGAAAAAATAGAAAAATTAAGAAATCAAGAAGCAATAACTATAGAAGATCTTAAAAGCATAACTAATATTTTAATTAATCCCGATAACATTATTAAAGGCAATAAAAATATAAGTGGAGTATCTATAAAATATTTAAAAAGTAATAAAAAAACCACTATATGTTTAGTGGAAATAATACCTATCAAAAGTAAAAAAATGCAAATAAAAACAATGTGGAAAATATCATCTGCTTCGGTTCATGCTTCAAATCTAAATTTAACCCCTCACCATACGTCCCAAACGAAAAGCAAACAGAGTATTTCCACATCTATAAATAATATATCACAATTAAACAATAAATGCAATGAACCCTTAAAAGAAGAAGAACTTAAAACCCTAAAAGGCGGTATAAAATTTATAAAAGAACTTTACTCTAAAATTAATATTTGCTATAATTTTATTTAAGGATGTGGATTATGAAAAAAATATTAATATTATTTATGGCGTTATTAACGTTAACCTTAACTGGTTGTCAAAAAGAAGATCATGTTAAAGTATATTTTTTTAGAAGTGCTACTTGTCCTCACTGTGAGTCTTCTATCGAATATATTAACTCTCATAAAGGTGAAATTCCAAAAGAAATTGAAATAATTACTTATGAAGTTTCCACAGCAAGTAATAATGAATTACACAATGCTTTAGTTGAAAAATTAAATGTTGAAGAAGAATATAAAGATAGTGTACCATTTATAGTTATAAGTGATGAATATCAAGTAGGCATGGATGGTAATGCGACTGATTTTAATAATTTAATTACTAAAGCCAAAAAATATATTGATAATGATGATTATAAAGATACTGTTGCCGAAACTATTAAAGAATTACAAAAAGAGACTGGTAATATTAAATTCCAAGGTTCAACCCTTTATAAAGATAATACCATTGCGACTAATATAGTTTTAGGTGTATTTGGCATAATTATTATAGGTTTTATTGGTTTAATTGTCTTCTCCCGGAAGAATTAAGGGAAACTACTTTAATTAGTAGTTTTTTTCTGTTATAATATAATTTAGAAATGAGAGATGAATATGAAAGTCATATTACTCACAGATGTAAAAAAAGTTGGTAAAAAGGATGCTATCTTAGAAGTAAGTGATGGCTATGCTAATAACTATCTAATTAAAAATAAATTAGCAGTTCCTTTTACTAAAAGAAGTAAAGAAGTATTAGATAAAGAAATAGATGAAAGAGAAACTTTAGAAAATCAAAAGATTGCTGAATATAACACTATCAAAAAGCAACTAGAAAATAAAACTTTAAATTTTAAAGTTAAAACTGGCGAGCAAGATAAAGTTTTTGGTAAAATATCATCTAAACAAATTGCTGATGAATTAAAGAAACAAGGATTTAATATTGATAAAAAATGTTTAGATTTAAATTATGATATAGCATCTTTAGGTATTCATGAAGTAACTATAACTCTTCATAAACAAGTAAGTTTTAAAATTAAAATAAATGTATGTAAGTAGGTGATAAAATGAATGCTCGCACTCTTCCTCATGATTTAGAAGCCGAAATGAGTGTTTTAGGAGTCGCTTTTTTAAATAAAGACACGGTTGAAATTCTAAATGATGAAGTAACAGAAGATATGTTTTATAGTGATAAAAATCGTTTGCTTTTTAAAGCCATTATAAATCTATATAAAGAAAATAGTCCGATTGATATTACGACTGTTAAAGCGGAATTGGATAAGAAAAAAGTTTTAAATGAAGTAGGGGGTATAACTTATCTTACCGAAGTAATTGACTCTGTAGTAACCACGGCTAATTTAAATTATTATATTAAAATCTTAAAAGAACAAGCAATTAGAAGAAATTTAATCAATACGGCGACTGATATTATCACTAATACTTATAATGAAGAAAATATTACTGGTCTTTTAGATGAAGCTGAAAGAAATATTTTAAATGTTGTCAAAAAACGCCAAACCAGTGAATTTGTGCCTATTCATGAAATCTTAAGAAGAGCTCAAGAACGCCTCGAAGAACTTGCCAAAAATAAAAGTGACGTTACCGGTATTCGAACTGGTTTTTATGATTTAGATCGCGCAACAGCTGGTCTTCATGGAGGCGAACTTATAATATTAGCGGCTCGTCCTGGTATGGGTAAAACTTCATTTGCCCTAAATATTGCGACTAATGCAGCTTTTACCACTGATAAAGCTATTGCGATTTTTAACTTAGAAATGTCCGCGGAAATGTTAGTTAATCGGATGATTGCCAGTATTGGGGGCATTGAGTTATTTAAATTAAATACTGGTAAAATGGAACATAACGATTGGAAAAGATATAATGAAGCTATGAGTCGTCTTGGCTCAACTAATATTTATATTGAAGATAATGCAGCAATAACTGCCCCAGAAATTAAAGCTAAATGTCGTCGGCTTGCTAATTCTAAAGAGGGTTTAGGCCTAGTTATAATCGATTATTTACAATTAGTTACGACTGGTTCTAATCGGGTAGAATCAAGACAAGTTGAAGTATCGGAAATATCTCGTAGTCTAAAAACTATGGCATTAGAACTAGATGTTCCGGTTATTGCTTTAGCTCAACTTTCGCGTAATGTTGATAAAAGAGAGAATAAAGAACCCGCTTTGGTTGATTTAAGAGAATCCGGTTCTTTGGAACAAGATGCCGATTTAGTTTTATTTTTAAATCGTAAAGATTACTATGAAACTAAAACTACAGAAAAACAAAATGTTGTTCCGATTGATGTTATTATTGCTAAACATCGTAAAGGAGCAACGGGCCTATATCAATTATTATTTGAACTTAATATGAGTAATTTTAAAAATTATTTAAGGCCCGAAAATGTAAATGAGGTAAATTATGAATAAAAAAACAATTATAACATTCCTTTTTTGTCTAATTGTTGGTTTAATTATCTTTTTAAGTAATACTAGTAAAAAAATATTTGTAGATGTTAATACTTTTTATCAAGTTTACTTAAATGGTGAAAAAATAGGAGTTATCAAAAATAAAGAAAAATTATACAATTTAATTGATGAAAATCAAAGCTCTATCAAAGAAAAATATGGGGTTAAAAATGTTTACCCTCCAACTGATTTAAAAATTGTTAATATTAAAACTTATGATAGTACCCTAAATTCTGAAAAAGAAGTTTATGCCAAAATAGAGGATCAAGATGATTTTACTATTAAAGGCTATACTATTAATATTGAGGGCGAAAATAATAATTATCAAATTAATGTCTTAGATAAGAATATTTTTTATGATGCGGCCAAAAGATTTGTTAAAACTTTTTTAGATGAAGATGAGTATGATAAATATATAAATAATACCCAAGATGAAATAATTGAAACTGGTCGAATTATTGAAAATATGGAATTTTTAGAAAACATTACTATTAGTGAAAATTATATTAGTGTTAATGATAAAATTTATACTGATGAGCTAGAATTAAGTCAATTTCTATTATTTGGAAGTGATCCCGAAACTAAATATTATACGATTAAATTAGGTGATACTATTGCCTCCGTTGCTGATGAAAATCATTTACACCCTGAAGATTTTTTAATTGCTAATACCGTTTACAAATCCGAAAACTCTTTACTTCGCGTCGGTGATAAAGTTAATGTTACCGTCATTAATCCACAACTTACTTTTGTCTATGATTTATACGAAGTAACTAATCAAATAGTTGGTTTTGGTCGTGAAGAAGTAGAAGATGCCAATAAATCGGTTGGCTTTCGGGAAATTACTGTTCCTGGTCAACAAGGCCTAAATAGAATTAGTGAAAAATATGCGGTTGTTAATGGTACCAGAGAGCAAGGTGTCAAAGAAATGACTTCCGAAGTATTAAGAGCTCCGGTAACTCAAATAACTACGGTAGGAACTAAAAGAGATTATAGTTATATTCCAGAAAATCGGGTTGAAATAACCGGAAGCTGGGGTTGGCCTACGAATAAAGGTTATGTTATAACTAGTAGTTGGGGTTGGCGTTGGGGTAAAATGCATCAAGGAATAGATATTTCTGGTGCCGGAAATGCTAACTCGCCAATTTATGCCGCCGCGGATGGTAAAGTAATTTATGTCTATAATTCTTGTCCCTCAAGTGGTCGTGGTTATGGTGATCCATGTGGAGGGGGAATGGGTAACTCTATAGTTATTGAACATGCTGATGGTTACTATACGAGATATGCCCATTTAACTAAAAATATTTTGGTTAGTGTTGGTGATGTAGTATCTAAAGGTACAAGAATTGGTGGTATGGGTAATAGTGGTTCCTCAACTGGCTACCATCTTCACTTTGCTGTTGCTAAAGATAGTCAAACTAATTACTTTAATCCAATGCGTTTATATGGAGGTTAGAAATGAAAGTCTGTGTTTTAGGGAGTGGATCCGGGGGTAATTCTACTTATATCGAAACTAATAATTATAAAATATTAATTGATATTGGTAAAAATCGTAAATATATTGTTGATAAATTAGCCGAAATTAATGTTAAAGCTGAAGACATTGATTATATATTTATTAGCCATCTTCATGATGATCATATTTCAGCTTTAAATACTTTTTTAAAAAAATATCATCCTACTATTGTTATTTCTGCGGCTATGTTTAATGAATTAACTGATATTCATAATTACGAACATATATTAATTTATGAAGATGAAGTAATATTAAAGGATTTAAAAGTTTATTGTATTCATTCTTCCCATGATGCAACAGACTCTCGTAATTTTATTTTTGAAAGTGGAACTCATTCGGTTGTTTATGTAACCGATACCGGCTATGTTAATCATAAGAATTTTAAATATTTAACTAATAAAGAAATATACTTATTTGAAAGTAATCATGATATTGAAAAATTACAACATGGAAGCTACCCTGATTGGTTAAAAAAAAGAGTCTTATCTGATTATGGTCATTTAAGTAATAATGCTTGTAGTGTTTATTTATCTAAACTTATTGGTAATAATACTAAAAAAATTTATCTCATGCACTTATCTAAAGAGAATAATACTGAAGAATTAGCTTTAAATGAAATTCATAATGTCTTTAAAACTTATAATATTTCTTTTAATGATATTAAGTGTGCTAAACCCGATTCGATAAGTGAAATAATAAATATATGATAAAAATAATTTGTTTAGGTAAATTAAAAGAAAAGTATTTAATTGATTTAGTAAATGATTATTTAAACCGTTTAAATAAATATCATAAAGTCGAATTAATTGAATTAAAAGATGAAGAAAATTTAGAAAAAGAAGCTTTAAATATTAAAAAATATATAGGAAATAATGAATTTATTATTGCGCTAGATATTAATGGTAAAAGTTTTACAAGTGAGGAATTTGCTTCCTTAATTGATCAAACTTTTATTAATTATAGTACTATTACTTTTATTATTGGTTCCTCAACTGGCTTAGATAAAAGTATTAAAAATATAAGTAATTTAAGATTATCTTTTTCTAGTTTTACTTTTCCTCATGGTTTATTCCGGGGAATATTATTAGAACAAATATATCGAGCTTTTAAAATAAATAATCATGAAACTTATCATAAGTAGTAAGGATGTGTTTAAGAATGATTGGTAATGATTGGGATCAAAAATTAAAAATAATCTGGGAAAGCGAAGGCTTTAAAAAATTTTATCATTTAGTTGAAGAAGAATATCGAACCAAAACGATATTTCCGCCTAAAGACCATATTTTTGAAGCTTTAAAATTGACTAGTTATCAAGATACTAAAGTAGTAATAGTTGGGCAAGATCCTTATCATGGGGAAGGGGAAGCTCATGGCTTATCTTTTTCGGTTCAAAAAGGCGTCAAAGTTCCACCATCTCTTCAAAATATCTATAAAGAATTATATGATGATTTAGGAATACCGCCTAAAAATGATGGTGATTTAACTAATTGGGCTAAAAATGGAGTCTTACTTTTAAATGCTGTTTTAACCGTCGTAAAAGATACTCCTGCTTCTCATCGTAAATTAGGTTGGGAAAGATTAACTGATTATATAATTAAATTATTAAATGAAAAAGAAGAACCCGTAGTTTTTATTCTTTGGGGTAATTTTGCTAAAGAAAAAATGAAATTTATTACTAATCCGAAACATTTAGTTATAACTAGTCCGCATCCTAGTCCTTTTTCCGCCTATTATGGTTTTTTTGGTTCTAAACCTTTTAGTAGAACTAATGAATTTTTAAAAAAGAATGGATTAAAAGAAATAGATTGGAATTAAATATTATATATTATTAATTATCAAATTATAAAAAATACACATTTATTAATTTTTGAATTTTATTTTATTAATAATTAATTATTTTTTACCTTTTTATTTGAGATAATATTTGAGATTAAATATATTTCTTTAATAAATCTGATATTTCATTTTGTTATTTTCTATATAATTTTTTAACTAAAAATTTCTTACAAAGTATTTTGTCATATTCAATAAACTTTAACTTGTTTTTAAATTTATATTTTCCTGTATCTAGTTTAAACAATTTTATTAAATTAAAAATTACATATATATTCACGCTATTGTAATTTTTCTATTTTTTAAATTCAATAAATACCAAAAAAGTTTATAATAAAAATGTATAGTGAACGAACTTTAAAATTTTATGATGCTCTAAATAAATAACTAATAAGAAAAAACTATTATGTACTAGATTTGGAAAAAAAGCAAGAATTAGTTAAAGAAGCTAACTTAATTATGACTAAATAAAATTTTAGCATTTTTTAAAACTTTCATGAATAAAAATATTGACAATAAACATAATATTTAATATAATTTAATAGCAATGTTAAATTTATGCCTGTTTAGCTCAGTCGGTAGAGCGCACGGCTGTTAACCGTTAGGTCGTAGGTTCGAGTCCTACAACAGGCGCCA
>CANQXQ010000038.1 GCA_947627845.1 uncultured Bacilli bacterium
TTATCAGATTGATAGGCTATATTGGCGCCGCTTATGCCACATGTATTTCCAAGTTTATTTTATTGCTGATGCATTGGGTAAAGGCATGGAAACTTGATCCGCAGAAGCTTATGGGAATAAAGGAGGTTATTGGTTGTACTGCAGCAGCGCTGATGATGAGTATTGTGGTTATCCTTTGCGATTCAATGTTATTTATCAGATATTCTTTGATAGCGGTGATGCTATTTATAGCCTTTATTTGGGCCGGAAAACAGGGATATTTAGGACTGTTGGCTGATAAGATAAAAAAATATTGATATGGAGGTTGAGGAACATGAAGAAGATTATTGGAGTAATACCTGCGAGATACGCGTCAACAAGATTTCCGGGAAAGCCATTGGCTATGATAAAAGGGAAGTCGATGATACAGCGGGTATATGAAAATGTTAAAGAAGTGGAAGAACTGGCTGATGTCTATGTCGCTACCGACGACATGCGGATATATGATGCCGTGACTGCCTTCGGCGGCAAGTGCATCATGACTTCTGACTGCAATTGCGGAACAGAACGGGTCTGGCTTGCCGCTCAGGGAATAGATTGCGATATTGTTATCAACATTCAGGGGGACGAGCCGCTTCTGGGGGCTGCAATGATCAGGGATCTGCTTACGGCCTTTGAGGATGAAACGGTGGAGATGGCGACCCTTAAGAAACCGATAAATGCGGAGCAGGAACTGGGTGATCCTAACGCGGTCAAAGTTGTTACAGATGAGAATGATGATGCGATCTATTTTTCAAGACATTGTATCCCGTATAACCGGAATAAGATACCGGATGTCACCTGGTATAAACACATCGGGTTATATGGATATAAAAAGGAGTTCTTGCAGCTGTTTACTACATGGCCGGTTGGTTTCCTGGAATCCTGCGAGTCTCTGGAGCAGCTCAGGGTTCTTGAACATGGACATAAAATTCGTGTTGTAAAGACAATCTATGATTCTGTGGGTGTGGATATTCCGGAACATATCCATATCATCGAAAGGGCCCTTGAGGAAAAGGAGAAGAAAGATGAATAGTTTAAATGAATTATTACAAGAACTTGGCATATCTAAAGTAAGACTAGCCAAATATTTAAATGTCTCTCGGCAAATGGTATATAATTATTTAGAATTAGAAGACATTAATAAATGGCCTAAAGAAAAGAAAATATTATTATTAAAATTATTAGACATTGAAGATGGTGATGAGGGTACTATTAATAATATTAAAATAACTACTGATTATTTAATGGCGGTTGAAAATCGCTTAAATCAAGGAGTCAAAAATTCTAGTGATATGGACAATTATTTTGATATGAAAGGTCTAAATAAAGAAGAACAAACTTTAATTGCCGATATTACTTATTTACTTAAAGAAAAATTAATGGATGAAAATAAAAAAGAAGAGAATAGGCATGCGATAACTTATTTATATCATATGTTACAATCTCTTGATAATGTTCCCGAAATTAAATATATTTTAGGTTATATGTCTAAAACTACAGGCTTTATTAATCCTGAAGAATATGTTTTTGATGAAGAACATCAATTTATTTTTGAGGGTATCTTATATTCTGCTTTAACTCTTTATAATAATGGAGGAGCATCTAAAAGTAAACTTCAAGAAAGTCATAAACGCTTTGTTCAAGAAATAGAGCAAAAAAATGAAGAAAAATTGAGTCGTACTCAACAGTTAAATACCATTAAAATTCAAGCCTTAAGAGAATTAGGCTATAATCAAATTAATGAACAAAATGCCGCGGAAATATTTGAAAAAATTGCCGAAATCCAATCTCGTAAAGTTTAAATCTAAAAGTGGGGTAGAAGTATGAAAGAAAAATATTATGTTTTAACTATCGGTCTTTTTATAGCCTTTATTTGTATCTTTTTCATTGTAAAAGATAAACCATTAGACTTAAAAAGTGCTGAAATTTCTGAATTATATAGTTATTTAGGGGAAGTTGATATTTATCATTGTGGTGGTTTAAGCACTTATAGTAGTGATGAAGTAACTAAAGATGATATTAGTGATGCTAATCGCTTATGCATGGCTTATTATAATTTAGATGATCAAGCTAAAACTTCCAAGACCAGCGCCATAACTGGTAAAAATGAAAATGATGTAAAAATATGTCAAGTAGAGGAGGGAATAGCTTTCTCTGCCGATGAAAATACCGAGTGCTCTTATACCGAAATTAAAAAAACAGATCTAGAAAAATCTTATCTTGATATTTATGGTAGTAAACCCAAAATTGGCAATTTTAATATAACTAATAGTGATATTTGTTACTTAAAAGAAGATACCTATTATTGTGGTAAAGCCCAAACTTATAATATTGCGGTTATGCCTGAGACTAGTATTTATCGTTTAAAAAAGAATGCTTTAAAAAGATTTAATGGTGATATCGTAATAAGTGATTATTTCTTAAAAATAGTCAATAATACTTGTTATTTAACGAGTGGGGAAGAGGAGAGTAGTGATTGTACCGAAGCTCTTTCTAAATTTGAAGATTTTGAAGCCGAATCCGATTCAGTTAAAGCTGATTTCATTCGTAAATATGGTAAGTTATATAAGCATACCTTTAAGAAACTTAATGATGACTATTACTGGTCAAAAAGTAAATAGGGAAACCCCCCTCTTTCTTTTTTATTGGCTAAAACCCCTCTCTTATATCTTAATTAAATTTAAATTATGTATATATATAACCTTATTTAATTATATAAATGATGATATATACGCGTATTTAACCTTATTTAAATATATAATAAGGTTATAAATAAAACTCAAATTAAAAAATTTAATTTGCATTTTACAAATTATTTTTTAACGACTCATATCTCATTCCATACCTAATTATTCATACCCAAATCAAACTACACAAACTTAATCAATCCCTAATTTTTTTCTTCAAAATCACAATTCGCAAAATGTATGTTATGTTAACTTGAACCTCGAAAAAAGAAAAAACTTTAAATAAGTCTTAACTTAAAACACTTTCTTAAAATAAATATATTAAAAAGAAATTAAATATTTTCATCATTTTCGTCAAGATCTATTTTTGCATAAATATCATAACCATCAAAAAATTTTAAAAATTCTTGTCTCTCAACAGATTTTAAACGTCCTCGTACTTTTGCCTCTCTAACCCTTAAAAAACTCATTAAAAGCAAAGAAACCGGCAAAAAAAAGATAAAATACTCTAACTGACAATCACAAAATAAATATGCTAATCCTAATGAAGATAAAACTCCTAGGAAAAAATCCGATACATACAAATAAAACATATTATTCCCTACTCTCTCTATTAAAATAATTATAACACTTATGAAGTAGTAAAAAAATATTAAAAATTTATATCACGTAAAGCAAAAGTAAAAACAGATCGAATTTTAAATGCCCAAATAAAAAAAGACGAAACAAAACAAAAAGCAAAAACAACCATTAAACAAATACTTGAAAAATAAAAAATTAAGCCAGTAAATAATTAATCAAAACCAAGATAATCCCTATTCCTAACCCAATATTTAAATAAAACTTTTGATTATATTTTAAAGCTTTAGGTAAAATTACTTCAATCGCTAAAGTTATCATTATTCCGGCAACTAAAATTAAAATAGCACTAATAAGAACACTATTTATATATTTACTTAAAAATACATAAGCAATTATTGCCCCAATAGGTTCCGCAATTCCTGATAAAAAAGTTTTAAATAATGCTTCTTTTTTTGATCTCGTCGCAAAGTATATAGGAACGGCAATGGTTATACCCTCCGGAATATTATGAAAAGCAATCGCTATCGCGAGTTTAAGGCCCATACTCATATCTTTATAAGAGCTCATAAAAGTTGCTATTCCCTCCGGAAAATTATGTAAAATTAAAGCCAGCATATTAAGTATGCCTAATTTATATAAATCAGATTTTTTTAATTCTTGTTTGGTAATTAATTTATTTAATATTTTGGTTAAAACAACTCCACTGATAAAAGAGAATAAACAAATTATTATACCAAGCCCTACCCCCTCCTCTTTCAATAAAGTAAAAGAAGATTCGGGAATTAAATCTGTAAGACTTATTCCAATCATTATGGCAAGGGAAAAAGCTAAAGAACCTGCGATAAATTTATTAATATTTTCTTCCTTAAATTTAAAGAATATGACTAGTCCCCCAATCATTGTAGCCAGCCCCGCCATGGTAGATACTAGTAATGCACCAATTATTTCCATATAATCACCATTAAATTATATGAATTATCTTTTTACTTTTTACCATAATAATAGTGGGAGGGAAAAGAAGATGAAAAGTCAAAATAATAGAAACTCAAGACAAGAAAGTTCTAGAAACTCTAGAAATGAATCTAGAAATTGTCGTAATGAAAATTCTAGAAATTCAAGACAAGAAAGTTCAAGAAATTCTAGAAACGAATCTAAAAATAATAGAGAAAATCGTTAATTTTACCAAACTTAAAAGAAGCCAAGATTTATGGCTTCTCTTTTTTTAATAAAGGATGCTTTTCATATTCTTTTTCTAGCTTCTCATTAGTAACGTGCGTATATATTTGAGTGGTGGCAATATCACTATGACCTAAAAGTTCTTGAACTATTCTTAAATCTGCCCCATTATTAAGTAAATGAGTCGCAAAAGAATGTCGAAGTATATGAGGACTAATATTTTTTTTAATACCTTTTTTATCACATAATTCTTTTAAAAACTTAAAAAAAGCTTGTCTTGTAATTTTAGTATGTCTCGAACTTATAAAAACATATTCACTATCTTTCGAGCCTAATAGTTCTTCCCGACCAAAACTAATATAATCATTTAAAGCTTTTATTGCATAATCATTAATTGGTACTATTCGCTCTTTACTACCCTTCCCCATTACTTTAATAGTTTTATCTTCTAAATATAAATTATTCATTTCTAAATTACATAATTCTGATATTCTAATCCCACTAGCATAAAGCAGTTCCAACATAGCTTTATTTCTTAAATCATAAGCTGAACTAGTTCCAATATCAAGTAAATTATTTACTTCTTCTTCTGTTAAATATACCGGTAATTTTTTTTCTAATTTCGGCATTTTTATATCTTCACAGGGATTAATCCTAATCTTATTATTATCTACTAAATATTTATAAAAATTATTAATACTCGTTAAATGATGAGCTTTGGTTTTAGCTTTTTTTGTTCTCTCTTTGCGTAAATATTCTTGTATATCTTCTTTTTTTAAATAAGTAATATCTTTATTAAAAAAACGGGCAAAATTTATTAAATCATATTTATAAGAATTCCTACTATTTAACGATGTATTATATTCCGTAAGTAAATATATTTCTATATATTCTTTAAGATTTTTATTTCTTTTTAATACATCACTTTGTTCTTCTTTTTCCATAGTACCACCTATACTAATTATAACACGGATTATTAAATTTATGGTATAATAAGTTAGGTGATAGTAATGGAACTTTTAGCAAATAAAATAAGACCTAAAAAACTTGATGAAATAATTGGCCAACAACATTTAGTGGGAGAAAATAAAGTTCTTTCTAATTTAGTTAAAAGTGGAAAAATCTTTTCCATGATTTTATATGGTAAACCAGGAATTGGCAAAACCTCCATAGCTAATGCTTTAATTAGTGAACTTAATATTAAATCTAAATTTTTGAATGCGACAACTAATAATAAAGCTGATTTTGATATTGCTATTGAAGAAGCCAAAATGTATGGGGAAATGATTTTAGTTATAGATGAAATCCATCGTATGAATAAAGATAAACAAGATATCTTACTTCCCCATATTGAATCAGGTTTAATCATTTTAATTGGTCTTACTACTTCTAATCCTTATCATAAAATTAATCCGGCCATAAGAAGTAGATGTCAAATATTTGAATTAAAAGAATTAGAATTAGATGATATTATTACGGGTTTAAAAAGAGCCTTAAGGGAATTACCTGATATTAAGATAACTGATGAGGCTTTAAAATATATTGCAACCCTTAGTGCTGGGGATTTTCGCTCAGCCCTAAATCTATTAGAAGTTGCCTATTATTCTAAAAAAAATCATGATTTAACTATTGATGATATTAAAGAAATAAATAATAAAGCCGTATTTTTCCATGATAAAGATGAAGATGGCCATTACCAAGTCTTAAGTGCTTTTCAAAAATCTATTCGCGGTAGTGATGTTAATGCCTCTTTACATTATTTAGCCAGACTTTTAGTCGCCGGAGATTTAGATAGTATATATAGACGAATGAGTGTTATCGCTTATGAAGATATTGGCCTAGCTAATCCTGGTATTGGTCCTAAAGTTATGGCCGCGATAGAAGCCGCTGAATTAGTTGGGTTACCGGAAGCTATTATTCCTTTAGGTGTTGTCGTAACCGAAATGGCTTTATCACCTAAAAGTAATAGTGCTTATTTAGCTATTAATGAAGCCATCAATGATATTAATAAAGGTTTATCAGTGGAAATCCCAAGACATATTATTAATCCCTCTCCTGATTATATTTACCCTCATAATTATAAAAATGATTATTACCCTCAAGAATATCTACCAACTAAACTTAAAGATCGAGTATATTATCATAAAAAAGATAATAAATATGAAGCTAATTTAAATAAAATATATGATGAAATGCGAGGTATAAAATGAAAATAAGTATTATTGGAACCGGTATATATAGTATTGCTTTAGCGTTAAATATTAATAGCCAATATAAAATAACTATGTGGACAGAAAATCAAGAATTAGTTAATAATTATCTAGAAAATCATAATTTAGAGCCCATCACGAATGCTAAAATACCTAATAATATCAAAGTTACTAATGATTTAAAAAAAGCTTTAAAAGACACGGAATTAATCATAATTGGTACATCTGCTAAATATGTCCGAGAAGTATGTCTTAATCTAAAAGCTTATTATAATCCCTTAATTCCTATTTGTATAGCTAGTAAAGGTATCGAAAATAGTACTTATAGTTTTTTATCAGATATAATTAAAACTGTTTTAAAAGCTAAACATATTGCTGTTATATCTGGCCCTACTTTTGCGATAGATTTAATTAATAAAGAACCATGTAGTTTAAGTATATCATCAACCAGTAAAAAAGCTTTAAAATATATAAGTAATGCTCTAAAAAGTCCTAATTTAAAAATTCGCCCTAATAAAGATCTACATGGTACTGAAATATGTGGCAGTATTAAAAATGTTATAGCTATAGCATCCGGTATTTTAGATGGTCTAGGTTATAATGAATCAACAAGAGCTTTTTTAATTACTGAATCTCTTCATGATATAAAAGAATTATTAGGTAAATTAGATTGTAATCCTAAAACTATTTTATCTTATGCTGGTATTGGTGATTTAATTTTAACTGCTAACTCTCCTAAAAGTCGTAATTATAGCTTTGGTGTTTTATTAGGTAAAAAAGCTTCAATTGACCAAATAAATAATTATCTAACTAAAAATACTACTGAAGGTTACTACACTCTTTTATCTTTAAAAGCTTTAATTAAAAATAAAAAGATTAAAATACCCATTATAAATATAATTTATGATATAGCTGTAAATAATAAAGAACCAGAAATATTAGTAAATTTTTTAATAAACAAACAATAAAAAAGTAGAGAGTAATAATATAAACCCCGTTTCTTGGACAAAGAAATGAGGTTTTATAATGTTAATCATAAAAAGTATACAAATTAATAGTTAAATTAGGATTAAAACTTATTCATTATCTTTATTTATAATATCTAAAAATACATAATTAGCTAAAGTTATACCAGCAATCGCCGGAACAAATATTGCACTTCCTAGAATATCATCTGTCTTTATAGCATGAGCTTCACTAAATACGACTGGTATATCTAAATCTATTTTTTCTTTTCTTAATAATTCTCTTAATCTTTTAGCTAATGGATCATTAAAAGTTTTATTAAGTTTAGTAACTTTTATACCATTTATATCAAGCTTTCTCGCTGTACCTAAACAAGTAATTATCTTTATATCAAACTTTTTAGCATATTTAATTAAAGCTATTTTTATTTTTATATCATCACAAGCATCAATTATATAATTATATTCTTCTTTTATATTTTCCTCAAAATTATCTAAAGTCAAATAAATATCCTTAGCCTTTATAACTATATCAGGATTAATACTTAAAGCTCTTAATTTGGCTTCTTGAGCTTTTAATTTATGTAAATTATTTTTATTAGTTATAATTTGTCTATTTAAGTTAGATTCTTCGATTTTATCCCCGTCAAATAAAGTAACATTAGCAAAGCCACTTCTAACTAAAGCTTCTAAAACAAAACCTCCGACTCCCCCTACTCCAACTAAAAGAATTTTTGTATTTTTAATTTTTTCTAAATCTTTTTCGGTAATCAATTTTAAAAGTCTATCAAACATCTATATCACCACTTAAATTATAGCAAATAAAAACCCAAAGGAAAAGTCTATTCGTCGATAAAATCCCGCGCACTCGCAGGTGGTAAGAAACATATATATTTCTGGATTCTGGCTAATCATGACCAGCATTCAACTCCATATATAATTATTCTCCCTAAATTATCTCATAGTCGGT
>CANQXQ010000039.1 GCA_947627845.1 uncultured Bacilli bacterium
ATTTAAACTATTCATTTTGATTCTCCTATACTTTTACATTTACATTATAAGGTACTTAACACTTACTTGTCAAGATTTTAAAATATAAAAACTTAAGATTTTTTCTTAAGTTTTAAGTTTTTTCTTTAAGTTAAATACCATAATTTTTCATTATTTTTATAAACGTCTTTAATAAAGCCACAGCCTAGACATTTATCATGATCATAAAATACGCAGGCTTGACCGGGAGTAATACTTTTAGCTAAAGTTGGGTAACTGATTTTGATTTCATTTTCTTTAATTTCTTCGATTATTATAGGAATATCTTCTCCCCGGTAACGGAATTTAGCATGTAATTTAGGAGGTAAATCGCCCATTAAATTAATATTATCAAGTGTACAGGCATCACTATATAAATAATTATTATCATCACCAAAAGCAACATATAATAAATTTTTAGCGACATTTTTACCACATACATAATGTCTTTTTTCATCGCCACTTAAACCCACATTTCGTCTTTGACCAATAGTATAATTCATAAGACCATTATGAGTACCTATAACTTTATTAGTGGCAACATCAATAATAGCACCAGGATTAGGCTTTAAATAATTTTTAATAAATTCTTGATAATGTCTTTCCCCAATAAAACAAATACCGGTAGAGTCTTTTTTTTCCGCAACATTTAAACCCGCGTCTTTGGCTATTTGG
This sequence comes from uncultured Bacilli bacterium, assembly GCA_947627845.1. GTDB lineage: Bacteria > Bacillota_I > Bacilli_A > RF39 > UBA660 > Caccenecus. The sequence continues at coordinate 694 of CANQXQ010000039.1, forward strand.
CGCACTTCTGGTTTAGTATATTCTCCTAAAGGAAATAAAACATTTTCTAATTGGTCTTTTTTTAAATCAGCTAAAAAATAACTTTGATCTTTATTTAAATCTTTAGCTTTCATTAAAAAGCCATTTTGAAGACGCGCATAATGACCCGTCGCAATATAATCTGCGCCTAATTTCATAGCTTCTTTTTTAAATAAATCAAATTTAATAAAACGATTACATAACATATCAGGATTAGGTGTTCTTCCCTTTTTTAATTCATCTAAAAAGTAAGTAAAAACATAATCCCAATATTCTTTAATAAAATCAACGCGATGGAGTTTAATTCCTAATATTTCACATGTTTTTAAAGCATCATTATAGTCTTGTTCTTGAGGACAAATATCTTCTTGAAAATTAGGATTGCCTAAAGTATCATTATTAAGCATCGAATCCCAGTTGCGCATGAATAAGCCTTCAACATCATAACCAGCTTTTTTTAATAATAACGCGGCAACCGCGGAATCTACTCCCCCACTTATACCAACAATAACTTTTTTCATAAACATCACATGCATATTATATCATGAACTAAGAAAAAAATAAAATTATAATAAAATATGACTAATATAATAAAGAATTTTATGAGCAAATAAATATATTAATAAATCATTAATAAAAATACTGACTAGAGCAAAAGCAATTGCTTTTAAATTATTAATATTATAATTTAAAGAATTTTTATTTATTAGTTTATTTAATAAATATTTGGCTAGAATAATGATTTTTTTAAATAAAATAATGATAATAATTAAATATATAATTTTGGTTAATAATAAATATATTAGACTAAAGATAAAACCTTTTAGATGAAATATAGCAGTAAAACTAGCTAAATTATAGCCAAGACATATTCCCTCATATAATAAATATAAAGGTATAAAGATTAAACCGATAAAAGTAAAAGTTGCTAAAATAAGAATAGCTATTAATAATAAATGCATAAGAAAATAATTAATATGATTATTACTTAAGATATTAGTTATATTTTTAAGTTCGGTATTAAAGATGGGAGTAGTTGTTTTATGATAGAAAAAAAGGCCAATTATAAAGCCAATACCTAAAAGAAGAAAAACAATTTTTAAATAGTTTTTTTGCTGCTTTAAATATACTCTTATACGATTCATTTTAGATTCACCAATAAATTATATTGCAATATTTATAAAAATATGATAAATTATTAGAGTAATTATTAGAAGAAATGGTGATTTTATGAGCAAAAAAACAAAGAAAATCTTTGCTTGGGTTATGTTAATAGCAATGGTTGCTAGTGTTGTAGCAACAGTAGTAGCCTATGCTTTGAATTAATATTTAGGTAGTTCTGAACTTTTAAATAAGTTAACTTGAATATTTATAAGAAATTAGTTTAAGGAGTGTAGGTTTCATTCAGAACTACGCTTTTTATTTTACTCTAATATTTAATAAATGCAAGAAAAACCGTTCGACATAATTCGACACGGTTTATTTTAATGCCTCAACTATTTCTAAAAAATTCATACTATGACTAGCTTTAAATAAGATTATTGAGTCTTTTTTAGTTAGTTTCTTAAGAAAAGTTATAGCTTCTTGATTATTAGTAAAATGATAGCTATTTTCTTTATTAAAGCCATTAATTATGGCTTCTTCATTAATATACTTGGCAAGATCACCAATAGTAATTAAAATATCAATGTTATTTTTTAAAATTAATTTACCTATACTTTTATGAATATCAGGGCCATATTCTCCTAATTCTAATATATCTCCTAAAACTGCAATTCTTTTTTTAGCAAAAGAGCCTAAAACTTCAAGAGCATAATATATAGAATCATAACTAGCATTGTAAGTATCATCAATAAGAGTATAATCTTCTTTATTTATTAATTCCATCCGATGCGGCTCTAAACTTAAGTTTTGAAGTTTATTAATTATTGCTTGATGATCTACTTTAAATAAATCCCCTACCGCAAAAGCCACTAAAGCGTTATAGATAAAATGTTTACCTAAAACATTAAGATTTACAATTTCTTTATCTAAAGTAAAAGTGCTGCCTTTAGAATTATAACTTAAATTAGTGCCTTGATAGGTACTTTTATTATCTATACCATAAGTAATAATCGGATTATTTAAATTAGCTTTATCATGCCAATTATGCAGTAAATCATTATCATTATTTATGATTAAAGGACCAGATAAGCCCTCCACTATTTCTAGTTTAGCTTTTAAGATATTTTCCCTACTACCTAAATTACCAATATGAGCAGTACCAATATTAGTTATAACCGCAACATCAGGTTTAGCAATATTAGTTAACTCGCTAATTTCGCCAAATTGGTTCATACCCATTTCAACTACGGCAATTTCTTCATCAGTAAGAGATAAAATCGTAAGAGCAAGACCAATTTTAGTATTTAAATTACCTTTAGTTTTTAAAACTTTATATTTGGTACTTAAAATATCGCTAATAATATTTTTAGTGCTGGTTTTGCCGACACTTCCAGTTACAGCAATAATTGGTATATTAAGAGTTTCCCTTTTCTTTTTAGCTAATAAAATTAAATATTCGGTAGGATCTTCAACTTGAATAATATTTACATCTTCTTTTATTTCATCAAGTTTAATAGGACCTAAAATTAAAGTTTTGGCACCTTTTTTAATAGCTTCTTTATAAAAAGTACTACCGTCATATAATTCTCCAACAATCCCAATATAAGTATCATTAGGCATAAGAGTTCGAGTATCTTTAGATATAGTAGTTAAATAATCTTCAGGATTACCCTTAATTAGTTTAGCATTACCTATATTTAAAATATCTTTTATTTGCATATTTTCACCCTCTATTAATTATAACATCAAACTTGTAATTTTAGTATTAAAATAGTTCAGTAAAGATTTCTTGATAATTTTTAATTAAGATAATATCTACTTCTTTACGAATTTTTTCAGGTATTTCTTCTAAATCTAATTCATTAGAGGCGGGAATATATATTTTTTTAATATTATTATTATAAGCTCCAATTATTTTTTCTTTAATTCCCCCAACTTTTAGAATATTACCATTTAAAGATACTTCTCCTGTAAATGCTAAAGTATTATTAATCTTTTTATTTAAAAGAGTACTTAAAATACTAGTTATAATACTTACCCCAGCACTAGGACCATCTTTTTTAAGAGCTCCCTCTAAAAAATGAATATGAATATCTTTTAAATTAAAGAAAAAATCTTCTAATTTAAATTCTTTTTGATGGGCTTTGATATAACTTAAAGCGACATTAACAGACTCTTCCATGGTTTTACCAAGCATTCCTGTAAAAGTGATATTCCCCTTTCCCTCATAAATAACCGTTTCAACTGGAATAACAATACCACCATTAGGGGTTACGCCTAAAGCATTTACTTCCCCTAGCATCTCCCCTTTTTTTAATTCTGGTTTAAGATATTTGGGAACACCTAAATATTCTTTTAAACGTATTTTACTAATTTTAGTTCGTTCGTTAAGTTTATCTTGCACGACTAATTTACGAATAATTTTTTCTAAATTACGAGTTAAATCTCGAAGACCAGCTTCATTGGTATAAGCATTAATTAAATATAAAAGCATGTCATCACTAATAGATATAATTTTATTATCAATTTTATTTTCTTCTAATATTTTAGGAATTAAATATTTATTAGTGATAGCTATTTTTTCATAATCAGTGTAACTATTTAAGTAAATAATTTCTAAACGATCCTTTAGAGCTTGCGGAATATTTTCGGCACTATTCGCGGTTAAAATGAAAAATATTTGGGATAAATCAAAGGGTTCTTCTAGATAATTATCAATAAATTCGGTATTTTGTTCTTTATCTAAAATATCTAAAAGACAACTAGTGGGATCATCTTTATAGTTAATAATCATTTTATCAATTTCGTCAATTAAGAAAAGCGGATTTTTAGTGGCGCATTTTCTTAAGCCTTGAATAATTTTGCCGGGATTAGCCCCCATATAAGTTCTTTGATGACCAATTAATTCGGAGGTATCATTTAAGCCCCCGACACTTATTTTATAGAATTTTCGATTTAAGGCTAAAGCAATATTTTTGGCAATACTTGTTTTGCCCACGCCGGGAGGACCAATTAAACAGATAATAGGACTTTTTATTTCCGGATTATTATTTTTTAAAGCGACATATTCTAAAATTCGTTCCTTAATTTCATCTAAACCATAATGCGTTGCATCTAGTTTAGTTTTAATATCATTTAAATTAAAATTCTCAAAACTTTGCTTGTCCCAAGGTAAATTTAACATCCATTCTAAATAATTTCTAATCATGGCATTTTCGGGCGACATTTCACTAGTATAATTTAGTTTTTTAATTTCACTTTCAATTTTATTATTAATTTTACTAGGAAGATTTAAACTCTTAAGCCTAGTTTCATATTCACTAGTATCATTAGTGGTTTTAGTTCCTAGTTCTTGTTCAATAATCTTAATTTTTTCTTTTAAAATAAATTCTTTTTGACTGGCTTCTAAACTATTTTGTAAGTCTTGATCTAATTTAGCATCTAATTTTAAAACTTCAAGTTCAATTTGAATATCTTTTAAGAGATTACGTGCCCGATATAAAGCATTTATTTCTTCAATATATTCTAATTTTTTACTAAATGTTAAGGGAATAAAAGAACAAATTGTATCAGTTAATTTTGATAAATCATCAATGGTTTTAATAGTATTTAAAATACTATTGGAAATATGGGAAGATGAATTAACATAAGCAATAGTTAATTCATTTAATTTTTTTATAGTCGCTTTCTTTTCTACTTCATCAACCTCGGGTAAATCAATTTTAGTAACAAGTGCTTCTAAAATATCGTTATTTTGAGAGTTATTATCAAATTTTAAAATTTTAACGCGATCAATACCTTTAATCGTAATCCGGACATTTCCGTTGGGTAGTTCAATACGACTTTTAATTTTACCAACTACTCCGACTTCGGGTAAATCATTAACTTCCGGATTTTCTTCCAAAGTATTTTTAGGAGTTATTACAAGGACATGCCGATTATAACTTTTGGTCGCTAAACTGGTTATATCTTTACTTAAAGTGTTGTTTAATTCAATTTTAACTTCTTGATTGGGAAGTAAAATTAAGCCTTTTAACATAATAATTGGTAATCTTTGTTCCATTTTTCTTTTCCCTCCCATTTACTAAATTTCTTATTATTATAATTAATTAAAAATAGTTTGTCTACTAAAAAAAGTAAAAAAATAAGATTTTTTTTACTTCTTAAAAGCTTTAGTAAATTTCGGCCAAATTCCAATTTTATTAGGGGTATGTTCAGGCAATTGATAGATGTCATGACCGGGAAATTCATTACCCTCAACAAGTAAGGGTCCATCTTTAGAAAAACAGACATCCCAACCTACATAGCGAATTTCAGTCATAACAAGAGAAGCTTTTTTTACCATTTCTAAAGCTTCATCCCAATTAGGAAATTTAAAGCCTTTAATTTTAGTATTAGTTAGAGGATGGCGTTCATATAAGTTTTTATTTTTATCGATTGCTTTATCTAAGATTTCGCCTGTTTCTTCGTTTACAGGGGCAACCATCCCTCCACTATTGAAATTATCGACGTATTTACCATTTCCAATACGAAAATAGGCACATATAACATGCGGAATTTCTTCATCATCTAAAATAGTCACTATTCTAACGGTATTTATCGCTTCGGGGTAAATCGCATTTACTTCATCACATTGCGTAATTACTTCTTCAAGTAAAAAATTATTTTCTTCTTTGGCTAAATAATTATATAAATCATCAATATTTTCATAATCAGCGACATTTATTTTTTCAATTCCTTTACCACAAGTGCCAGTTAAAGGTTTAGCCATAAAAGTTTGATGGTTCATCATAAAAGCAATTAAATCATCTTTACTCGTTCCCCGAACTTTTAGATAATCTCTTTTAATAAAATCTTTAAAATATTTATTAAATTCTACTTTATTGCGGAAAATATAGTTATAATTTGGATTATTATATTTCTCAATTAATTCATTATTACGACCTCTAGTTATATAAGTATCTCTTTGCTCATCAGTTAAGTTATACATTTCAAATAAATCATAATCCATATAACCAGCCCCATATTTTACGGCACAATTTCGCATATCATTAAAAATAGCTAGGCGACTTTTACCAGTTTTTTTATGAATACTATTTATTTTTTTTAACATTGTAGAATAATCCATGTTTAGAGCTCTTTTAACTAAATATTTAAAGCTTGGCATTAATATCAACTCTTTCTATTAATATTATACCAAACTAATCTTTTTAAATAAAGAAAAAAGGAAGTTAGTTTACTTCCTAATTATTATCTTTTAAGATTTCTAAAGCTTTATGCATTTTCATATCATATTTAACTATTTCGTTTGAACCATAAGCTTTTAATAATTCTTCTTCAGAAATACCATAATTTTCTGCCATTTCTTTAGTTTTTTCTTCAACTTCTTTTGCTGTAAAATCAATGTTTTCAGCCTCAGCAATAGCTTCTAATAAGTAACGATATTTAACTCTTTTTAAAGCTTCTGGTTCCATTTGTTCATGTAATTTTTCATGAGTCATGCCAGTGATTCGCGTATAATCTTCAAGTTTAATGCCTTGCATGCCTAATTGTTCTTCAAATTGATGGATCATCCGATGAACTTCATCATCAATTATTTCTTCATTAATTTCAACTTGCATGTTTTCACTAGCTTTAGTTAAACATTCTTCCATAAAGGCATCATCTAATTCTGCTTGTTTACGTTCCTTAATAACATTTTCCACTTCTTTTTCAAATTCAGCTTCGGTTTTAATATCTTCGAAACCTAAATCTTTATAAAAATCTTCATTAACTTCAGGAATTATTCTTTCTTTTATTTCTCTTACTGTAACATTAAATCTAACAGCTTTCCCTTTTAAATCTTGAACATAATCTTCAGGGAATTTAAGATTTAATTCTTTAGTCTCGCCAATTTCCATTCCAATTATACCATCTTCAAAACCAGGAATAAAAGTATTAGAACCAATTTCTAATGGGTAATTTTCACCTTTACCACCATCTAGCGGTTTGCCATCAACAAAGCCCTCAAAATCAATAACGGCCGTATTTCCTTTTTCAACTTTACCGCTTTCTTTAGGCATAATCTCCGCAAGTTGATTTTTTAATTTTTCTATTTCAGATGCTATTTCTTCTTTGCTTACTTTAGCTTCTTCTTTTTTAAGACCTAATTTTTTATATTCACCTAAAGTAACAGTTGGTTTACTAATCATTGTGAAAACAAAAGTTACTTCATCTTTATTTATGTTTTTAATATCTAAAGTTGGTTCAATTACGGGAGTAAATTTAGCTTCATCTAAAGCTTGTTTGTAAGCTTCATCCATAATATTATCTACGGCATCCATATATAGTGATTCTATACCCATTTTTTTAAGATATATTTCTTTAGGAGCCATTCCTTTTCTAAAGCCCTCAATTTTTACTTCTCGATTTTTTTTCTTATAAGCTTTATCTAAAGCATTAGCCCATTTTTCTCCTTTAATGGTAATTTCAATAGTTTTTACATTTTTCATAGATTTCCCTCTTTCAAATATTAATATTATATCTTATATATTACTTTTTGACAAGTAAAACTTGCCAAGTGTTAATCCTTTTTAAAAATGTCCCATTTTGATTTTTTTAAAATGTCCCAATGATAGTATGATAGAATATACCTTTG
>CANQXQ010000040.1 GCA_947627845.1 uncultured Bacilli bacterium
AAACTAAACTCTTCTAGACCTCTTAAGATATATTTTTTAGGATCGGTCTCCGTCATTTCTAAACTATCTTCTGGATTATCTTGAAAACACATAATTTTATCGTATTCTTCGGCGGTTACTCCCGTATTATTAATTACCCAATCGCGCATAAAAATTCCCTCTTTAAAAGAGTATTATAAAGTTTTTTTAAAATATAAGCAAGTTTATTTTTGACAATGGGGACAATAATAAGTACTTCTACCCCCAATTTTAATATTAACAATTGGAGTTTTACAAATAACACAAGCTTCTCCCTCTTTTTTATGTACTTTTAACTTTTGTTGGAATCTTCCAGTAACTCCTAAACTAGAAGTATAACTTTTAATGGTGGTTCCCCCCATTTTAATGGCTTCACTAATTATTTCTTTACTGCCCTTTACAATAAGTTCACACTCTTCTTTAGTTACTTTAGCGGCTTCCTTTAACGGATTAATCTTAGCATAGAATAATACTTCATTTACATAGATATTTCCCAGTCCACTTATAATTGTTTGATCAAGTAAAACTGTTTTTATCGGTAATTTTTTATTTTTAAATTTTGCTACTAAATAATCACTAGTTAAATTTTTATCTAAAGGTTCTAATCCTTGTTTTTTTATACACTCCGTCTTTTCCAAGTCTTCTTTTTTAATTAAATTCATGCGCCCAAATTTTCTAGTATCATGATATCTTAAAGTAGTGTCATCATCAAAACTAAAAATTATATGTTCATGTTTTTCTTTAACCTCATCTTTAGGTTTAATAAAATATTTACCCTCCATTCTTAAATGAGATAGTAAATAACGATCTTCAGTTTCAAAAATTAACCATTTTCCTCTTCTTTTAATATCAATAAAACTTTTACCCACTAAATCTTTTTTAAAACTATCTATATCACTTTCAATAATTGGTTTATAAAATATTTCTACATCTTTAATTTTTTTATTTAAAATTCTTTTTTTTAAAGTATTTCTAACCGTTTCTACTTCCGCAATTTCTGGCATATTTACCTCCTATTTAGCCTCATATAAATCTTTTCCCATGGCAATACCTACCTTTAGAGGTACTGATAACTGAATAACATTTTCCATCACATTTTTAACAATATTGGTAACTACTTCAATTTCTTCTTTTAAAGTATCAATAACTAATTCATCATGAATTTGTAAAACCATTTTACTTTTAATATTTTGTTTTTTAAATTCTTCGTAAACTAAAACCATAGCCTTTTTAATAATATCTGCACTTGTTCCCTGAATAGGCGTATTAAGAGCAATTCTCTCTCCACTAGTTCTAATCATATAATTTTTATTATTAAGTTCTTCTATTGTTCTTTTTCGCTTAAACAAAGTCCTAACATAGCCATCCCGATAAGCTTCTTTAACTATATTTTCCATATAATTTTTAACTCCTGGGTAAAGTTCATAATATTTTTCAATGAATTTCGCGGCATCTTTAGTATTAATATTTAAATTTTCTCCTAAGCCAAAACCACTTATTCCATACACTATTCCAAATATTACGGCTTTAGCTGTACTTCGCATTAATTTGGTAACTTCTTCTTCTTTTACTCCATATATATCGGCGGCTACTTTTGTATGAATATCTTGATCATTTCTAAAAGCCTCAATTAATTCTTTACTTCCTGAAATATGAGCTAAAATTCTTAATTCAATTTGTGAATAATCAATACTTAAAAATAAATCATTTGTCGGAATAAAAGCTCTTCTAACTCTTCGGCCCTCTTCTCCCCTTACCGGAATATTTTGTAAATTAGGCTCAACACTCGAAAGTCTTCCAGTTCTAGTTAAAGTTTGTTTAAAAATAGTATGAATTTTATTATCTGGAAATTTAGCATTTTCTAAACTAATTGTATAAGTTGATAATATCTTACTATAATTCCGATAATCTAAAATTAAATCAATAATCGGATGTCTATCTCTTAATTTTTGTAATGTAGAAGCATCAGTTTTATAACCTTTTTGAGTTTTTTTACCTGTTGCAATACCTAATTTATCAAATAATATTTCTCCTAATTGTTTGGGACTTTGAATGTTAAAAACACAACCCGCCATATTATATATTTCGCGTGATATTATATCTAATTTAACTTCTGCTTCTTTTTTGATTTCTTCTAGGGTATTAGAATCAATTTTAACGCCTACATATTCCATATCAGCTAAAACATAAGTAAGGGGCATTTCAATATCATTAAATAAATCATACATTTCTTCTTTTTTTAATTCTAATATATATTTATCTCTCGTATCATAAATAAATCTAGCTTTCAAAACTAAATCTTTCTTTAATTTATCTTTATCTATAAAATTATTCTTAACCATATCTTCATAAAAAGCCACATTAATTTCTTCGGGATGTAATAAATAAGCAATATCATCTTTGGTAAAACCATTAAGTAAATAAGCGGCAATCATCAAATCATAATTAGCTCTAAATTCATCACCCATTAATCTTCTTCTTAATATTTCTAAAGCTTTAGCATTATAAGTATAAATAACTTTACTTCTAATATAACTTATAACTTCTTTAAAAAGACTAGCATCGACATAATAATTATGAATATCATCACAAATACCTAAACCAAGAATATTTCCTTTATGATAATTTTCATTATCAAGTTCCATATAAATACTAACTTCATCATTTAAAACTAAATCATTAATATTCGTAATTTCTTGAAATTCCACTTCCGTTTCTACCGCTTTTCTCTCAAAATTTTTAAGTAAAGAATAAAACTCTAAATTTTCATAAATCTTCCCTAATTGTTCGGCATTTTCCCCTAAATATTTTATATCTAAAAAATTTATATTTAATGGTACATCTCTATATATAGTGGCAATATCTTTACTCATAAAAGCATTTTCTTTATCATTTATTAGTTTTTCTTTAGTTTTACCAGTAATTTTATCAATATTTTCATATATACCCTCTAAAGAGTTATATTCTTGTAATAATTTTAAAGCGGTTTTCTCTCCAATTCCTTTTACTCCGGGAATATTATCGGAAGCATCCCCAGCTAAAGCTTTTAAATCAATAATTTTTAGTGGATCAATTCCATAATCAGCTTTAAAAGTTTCGGGATTATACTTAATATACCCACTTTGTTTCAATAATTTAACATCTACAACATTACTTATTAATTGTAATAAATCCCGGTCACTAGAAATTATTGTGGCATCATACTCAGGATCTAAATCGGCCATTTTGGCAAGAGTTCCAATTATATCATCAGCTTCATAAGGAGCAAGCTCCAAATATTTTATTCCCATCGCTTTTAATATATCTCGAGCAATAGGCATTTGTTTAATTAAATCATCAGGGGTTGCTTGTCTTCCCTCTTTATAAAAATCATATTTTTCTTTCCGAAAATTTTTACCTATATCAAAAGCCACCGCAATAAATTCTGGTTTTTCTTCATTTATAATTTTATTAATCATATTTACAAAGCCATATAAAGCATTTGTCGGAAACCCTTTAGAATTACGCATAATATTACCACTATAAGCTGTTGCATAATAACTCCGGAACATTAAATTATTTCCATCAACTAATATAACTCTCTTCATAATCCACCTCTAACTTAATTATACTAAATAATTTTGCTAAATAAAAGAAAAAAACTACTAATCGTAGTCCTCTTTTATACTTTCAATAAACTCTATTTGTTCATCAACCACACTGCGTAATCTTCTCTTAAAAATACTTACTCTTCTTTTTAAAGTTTCTGCATCTTGTTCTACTCTATCAGCTTTAAGTAAAGCATCATTAACTATTCTTGAAGCATTTCTTCTAGCATCATCTATTAATCCTTGGGCTTCATCTCGCGCCACTTTCTTTATTTGATTTGAGGCATCCTCGGCAATCATAATTGCCCTATTTAATGTATTTTCCATATTTTTATATTTTTCTAATTCTTGTTTTAAACTTAAAATATCTTCATCTTGCTTCTTAAGTTTAGCAAGCATACTTTCATATTCACTTGTAACTTCATTAACAAAATTATTTACTTCTAGTTTATTATAGCCATTTAGACTAGAATTAAACTTTCTCAAAGGTATCACCTCAAACTTATATTATTTTACCATTCTTCTTCTTCTTCAGTTTTATTTTTTTCTACTTCATCACTAATTTTACCTTGAACATTAACATTATTAGGTGTACATAAATAAATACCTACCCCTATTTTTTGCATAGTTCCACCAATCGCATAAATACAACCACTTAAAAAATCAATTATTCTTTTAGCTTGATCAGAAGTAACTCGCTTCAAATTAACGACTACACTATTTCTATTTTTTAAATGATCCGCAATTTGTTGAGACTCCGAATACGCTCTAGGCTCTAATAAAATCATTTTATTTCCAATTTTATCAGCTTCTTTTAAAGCATCTCCCTCATTTAAATTATAAAATTCGTCTTCACTTGTCCCACTTAAATCATCTTCATTATCTTTAAAAAGATTCTTAAATAGAGCCATAAACTCTCCTCCTATTTTCCTAATTTATTTTATCAAAATCCTCTTTTAAATGCAATTATTTTTATAAATATTCCATAATTCTTACATCTTTAGCTAATTTTTCTACTAAACTAGCTGGTTCATATTTATTAAAAATATCTTCAAAATTACTATTGTCCATTAAAAACATATCATGGTAATAAATAAATATTTCAACAATATTAGTAACTCCTAACCCATTTAAATATTCTAAATTTTTAATAACTAGCTTTTTATGAGCTTCTAATTCTTTTAATAAATTATTAGTTGAATTTTCTTTTAATTCTTCGATATCACTTTTATCAAACCCAAATTTTTCTAAAAACTTCATCTTATATTCCCCTTTCCATATTTGGCTCTAATGGGAAATTTACTAATATCTTCGTATCAACAACACTTTGCATTACGGGATCTAAACTAATTCCTTGAAGAGCATTTTCAATTAAATGTCTAACTCCCATCGTCCGATACGCTTTATTATCACTTAATATAACACCATCTAAATTGGCAATAATACTTGAAATTACAAATGTTAATGTTGGATCATCATTACTTTCATTTATCATTCCTAATTCTTTAATAATTTCGGCTTTAACCATATTATCTTCTTCATCTAAATTGGCTGCCTCTACATTTTTTTCTTGACTAGGCATTGTACTTATAAAAGATGCAAAATCATTAGAATTATAAAGTGATCTTACAAAAGTGTGATCACTATTAACAAAAGGAATACCCTCATCTAGACACTTTTTAACTCTTTCCAAAAAAACTCTTTTAAATACTTGAACATTTAAATTAGCTTCAAATATTTCTTTAAGTCCTAAAGTGTCTATTTCCTCTAGTACTAAAGATAATTCATGAATTTCTTTAGCATCTAATGTAAATATTTTTAAAAAACTTCCCGGAACTACTTGTAAATTATAATCATGAGCATCAAATATTTTCTTTACTTCTGCCGCTTGGGGTGCTCCTCTATTCGCTAAAAACTTAGCTACATCTACCCCCTCATCTAAAATCAATTTTGTTCCATCTTGAAATCTAAATTCCATAATAACCCTCCTAATATGCCATTAATGGTACTTTCTTTGGATCTAAACCACTATTTTGTAATAATAAAATAGCTTTATCTAAATTCTTATAATCATATTTAATTAAAACATTAGGATTTAAATAAATATCTAAAGCACTTTTACCAATTCGCATTAATCTATCAACTTTAGCTTCTAATTCTTTATCATATAGTAAACTAATATTATCAACAAAAACATCTAAATTCAAATCATTATTTTTAAAAATTGCGACATTTCTTCTAATTACTTTCTCATTAAAATTATTTAATATTTCTTCTAAATCACTTGATGTATAATCTAAATAATCTAACCCAATTTCACTAAATAAATCCATTAAATCTTCTTTATCAAATTTTTTATCTTTCTTTTCTTCTTTAACTTCTTCAACTTTTTTGCTTGGTTCTTCTAATTTTTCTTCTTCTTTTTTAGGTTCTTCTACTTCAATTTTTTCTTCGACTGTATCAGTTAATACTTCTTCTTGACTTTTAGCTTCTTTTAATACTTCACTAATAGATTTCTTCTCACTATTTTTTAATTTTTCATCATAAGCATATAAAGCATCTTCTGGGAACATTAAAATTTTGGCTGCTTCTCTTCTTTCTTCTTCATCAAAACCAAATTGTTCTAATAAAGCCGTAATTGAATCTCTTGTAATATTAATATTTCCTTTTAAAGCTAAATCAAAGTATTCATTTAATTTTTCTTGATTACTTAAAGCTGCATCTTTTCTAATACCTAATTCTTCAATCGTTGTAATCGCACTATTCATTTCTTCTTCAACTTTAACAAGTTCATCTTCACTAGCTTTTTTATCATTTGCTACTTCTTCTAACTTCTTTGGTAATTCTTCTTCTAAAACTTTAGTTAAAGCTTCTGGATCAAAATTAATATTAAGTCTGTCAATAACAACTTCATAGTCACTTCTTTTAATAGTTCCTAATACTTGGACTAATTTCTTTCCTTGACCATCTAATTCTTTACTATCATTTTCCAAATCCGCTATTTTAGCTTGTAAAGCTTTCTTTTCTTCAGTCGTTCTTTCCTTTGTTGCTAAAGCTTCACTTTCTTTAACATCCATTTCTTTTAAAATCACACTATCAGAACCACGTAGATTATATAATTTATCAAGAAGTTTTGTCACTTCTAATGTTGCGTTATTCATAACCAACACTCCTTTATTCTATTAATCATTATAACAAAAGACTTAGCAGTTGTAAATATTAAAAATCGACTTTTGTGTACAAAAGAGCCTACTTACTAACCAATTATAATTTTTGGAATATAATAAATTGTAATACTTAAGGAGGAAAAAATTTGAAAAGAAAAATTATTACATTTATTATTATTTTACTTATTCTTGGTGGAGGGATCCTTTACTTAACCTTAAAACCTCAAAAAAATAATTCTAAAGATTTAACTACTATTAGACTTGCTGAAGTAACTCATAGTGCTTTTTACACTCCCCTATATGTTGCAATTGAACAAGGTTATTTTGAAGATGCTGGCATTAATTTAGAACTAATCTTAACTCCCGGGGCTGATAAAGTAAGCGCGGCCGTTTTATCAAATACTGTAGAAATAGGTTTTGCCGGGACTGAATCTGCCACTTATATTTATGATGGTGGTGAAAAAGATTACTTAGTAACCTTTGCTGGTCTAACTAAAAGAGATGGTCAATTTATCGTATCTCGTGATTGTTCTAAAGACTTTAAGTTAGAAGATTTATACAATCATGAAATATTAGTAGGTCGTGCTGGAGGTATGCCTGCTCTTAACTTTATCAATGCCATGAAAAATAGTAATATTGATATCTCAAAAATAAAAGTTAATTATGCGATTGATTTTGCAGCCTTATCTGGTACTTTTATTGGTGGGGTTGGTGATTATGTTAATTTATTTGAACCTACCGCGACTACCGCAGTAAATGTTGCTAAAGCCTGTATTGTTGAATCTATCGGTAAACTATCAGGTGAAGTTCCTTACACGGCATTTTATACTAGAAAAAGTTTCTTAAATAATAATAAAGACTTATTAACTAAATTTACACAAGCTTTAAATAAAGGAATTGCTTATACTTTAAATCATGATAGTGAAAATGTTGCCCAAGTCATATTGCCCCAATTTCCTGATACATCGCTAAATGATTTAAAAACTATTATTGATAATTATAAAAAATATGATTCTTGGTTAGAAAATCCCTATATTACTGAAGAAAGTTTTAATAATCTAATTAAATTACTTAAAGATAATAAATTAATTACTAATGATATTCCCTATAAAGACTTAATAGTTAATTTATATGACTAAACTTTTAAGTGTTAAAAATCTTAAAAAAATTTATTATTCCGAAAATTCAGAAATTGAAGCCATAAAAGATTTAACCTTTGATATTTCTCCTTCGGAATTTATTTCCATTGTTGGTCCCTCTGGATGTGGTAAATCTACTTTACTTAACATTCTAACCGATATGGACAGTAGTACTTGTGGAAAGATTATTCATCATATTCCTAATTTAAAATTTGGCTATATGCTTCAAAGTGATTCTATGCTTCCCTGGAAAAATATTTATGATAATGTTACTTTAGGTCTAGAATTACAAAAGAAAAAAACTAAAGAAAATTTAGACTATGTTGATCATTTATTAAACTTATATGGCCTAGAAGATTTTAAAACTAAATACCCAGAAGAACTTTCTGGAGGAATGCGTGAAAGAGTTGGATGAATACTGTGTACACACAAAAATAGTAACAATTAAGTAAGTAACTTATAACTAAAAATAGAAAGATAGAGGT
>CANQXQ010000041.1 GCA_947627845.1 uncultured Bacilli bacterium
TTACCACTTTTACCAGCAAAAGGGGAGTTATTAACTAAGAAATTCATAGATAGGGTAGGGCGTTCAATAATTATTGGGGGTAAAGGATCAACTGTACCATGTTCACAAATAGTATCACCAATCGAAATATCAGAACAGCCGGCAATAGTTACAATGTCACCATAATAAGCGACATCTTTTTCAACTCTTTTTATACCTTCATTAACAAAAAGTTTACTAATCCGAAATGACTCTACTTTACCATCATTTTTAACTAAAGTAACCATTTCGCCATTTTTAATTTTACCTTTATTAATTCGGCCTACACCTAAACGACCAATATAATCATCATAACCTAAATTTGATATTTGAAGTTGTAAAGAATCATTTTCATTACCTTTAAAAGGTTCCACTAAATTAATAATTGTCTCTAAAAGCGGAGATATATCTTTACCTTCTTCATTTAAATTAAGGGTACAAGTACCATTTTTAGCAATTCCATAAATAATAGGGAAATCTAGTTGTTCATCGGTGGCATTTAATTCCATGAATAAATTAAAAGTCATATCGACAACTTCAGCAGGACGAGCATCCTTTTTATCAATTTTATTAATAAATAATATAGGTTTTAAATTTTGTTCTAAAGCTTTATTTAAAACAAAACGAGTTTGAGGCATTGGACCCTCAGCAGAATCAACTAATAAAATAACGGTATCAACGGTCTTCATAATTCGTTCAACTTCACTAGAAAAGTCCGCATGACCGGGAGTGTCAACAATATTTATTTTATAATCTTTATATCTAATGGCACAGTTTTTAGAATAGATAGTAATTCCTCTTTCTTTTTCAAGATCATTGGAATCCATGACTCTTTCCACAATATTATCATGTTCACTAAAAACACCATTTTGTTCAAGTAAAGCATCAACTAAAGTACTTTTACCAGCATCAACATGGGCAACCACGGCGATATTTATGATTTTTTCCATAAACTCAACTTCTTTCTTTTTTCAAACTAGTATAGTTTACCACAAAAGAAAGAATTTGACAAGTTAATTTTAGCGTTGAAGATTGGTTTCTTTACTAAAAACTATATCATTAATTAAACTAGTTGCTATACTATAATATTTAGGAGTATTATAATATCTACTAGAAGTTATTAAATCAATAATATCTTTTTTACAATTCTCATTTGGACATAAATTAAGGAAACATTTCACAAATAAGGCATTTATAATCATTTCATAATAGAGATAAGGTTTATTTTTTAAATCTTCATCAGAATAATCTAAATTAGTCGCACAAATAAGAGCTTTTTCAAATAATACTTCAAAAGAAGTTATACTTATTATTTCCGGATCTAGTGGGGGAAATTCTAAAGTATCAATTGTTCCATGATTTATTAAGTATTCTTCCGCGTGGCTAAGTTCGGGCATACTTAAAAGTAAATATTTTTTAATGATTAACGCTTCTTTTAAAAAATCGGGTAAAGGGCGTTTTAAATATTCATTTAAATATAATAAGTAATGAGTAAAGAAAATAGAAAATTCACTCGTATTATCAAAAATTGAATAATCAGCTATTTCTTCATCATCTTCTGCTAGAGTTTCATTTAAAAGCTTAAATTCCATTTCACTGGCTAAATATTCTAAACGTTCATATCTTAATTTTTGCATTTGAGTGGGATCTTTAGAAAATAAAGCAATATTCCAGCCTGCATTCATAAAGGTTTCTTCTTCTACGGCTAAACATAAATTATAATGAGCAAAACACATTTTTAAACCAAGCAAGTCATCTAAATCTAATTCGGCTAATTTATTTTTAAGATTATTAGTCGCCTCCCGTAATTTTAAAATTAAAGGTAATACTTTTTTAAAATCTTGATGATATTCACTTTCCGCGATTAAAGTATATAGTTGCATTATATAATTATTTAAATCAAATAAATCTTGATATTCTTTTAAGGGTATCGAAAGATTTAGGGCTTCATAAATACTTACATTATGAATGTATTCATCAATATTAAAATCTAAATCTTCCATATTTATATCTTGTTCTAATTCATCAAAAAATTCTTCTAAATCATTAATTATTAAAGTTTCATCATCAATAGTTAAATAACTACTATATTTTTCACATAAATTATATAAAATTAAATCAAAATTAAAATGTAATTCAATATCTTCCATTGTTATAAATTTTAAAGTTAAGATATCAAAAGCTTCTTTTAAATTAGCAATATTTATGGTTTCTTCACCACTTATAGTAACATATAAATCTAATAAACTATAAAGCATAAATTCTGGATGTAACATAATTTTGCCCCCTAAACATTTTTATTATAAACATAAAAAAAAGATAATGCAAGTAGTTTATAGTACATGATTATAAACGTCATTATCATTTATTTAGAATAATTCTCGGAATTAAACAGTTTTTCTATAAATAATAGAAAATATAAAGAGGGGTGAGGTTTAATTAAGCCTCTTTTGTTTGAGGTGAATTTAATCCCTTATAATATAAGTATTATAACGTATTTAAATTATAAATTCGACATTTTTAGTATAAATGTGGCAAAAATTTACATAATATAAACAGATGGGAGGAAATAGAATGAAAAAATTATTTTTGATATTGGCATTATTCCTAATGATTATGGTTCCCCAAGTATATGCTTTAGGTTTTGAGAATGTTACGGTTTTAAATAATAGTGATTCTTATTTAGGTGGTAAACCAACAATTGAGGGAAATGGGACAAGAAAAGTAACAATTACTTTTGATTCAGCATTATTAAAAATTGTGAAGTCTAATCCTTCTTCTGGTAGAACTATAAATGCGGCGTGGTTAGGAGTTAAAATTGTGGCTCCTAAAGATGTACCTATTGCAACATTAAAAGAAGCTACCTATGTTAATAATGGTTCAACGGTGGAAAAATCTTTTTGGAATAACCAAGACAGTAAAAAATCCGAAAGCCAAAGTGATGAACACTATATAAATGTTTATGGAGCAATTACGGAAGAATTTTTAACCAATGCGGCTAAAAAAGGTGCAATGATTGAATATTCATGGACATTTGATTGGGACAATGATGGTGATGATGATCAAACTGTTATTATAAAAGTTGAACCTAAAAATGCTGTGTTAATTGCCATGAATAGCAATGATATATTATGGAACCAAGATATGTATAATGATTTAAAACCAGATAATAATCCCGATACGGGAGATACTATACTAGTTTATGTAGGAATAATGGCCTTAAGTATTATATCAGAAATATATGCAATTAAAAAAATCAAAATGGGATCTTAATCCTATTTTTTTGTATTACATGAAATACAAAAATGGTAAAAATAGCAATTTTGTATTTTGTGGAATACAAAATTGACAAATTAAAATAAATATTATATAATGATAATGGTGAAGAAAAAATGATAATTAGAGAAAAATATTTAGCTAAAATAAGACCATTTTATGAGCAAGATTTAATAAAGGTTATTACGGGAATAAGAAGATGCGGAAAGTCAGTTATTTTAACCCAAATAATTGATGAATTGAAAAATAATGGTATTAAACCTGATCATATAATTTATATTAATTTTGAATTAAAAAGTTTTTCTTTTATTAAAAATGATGATGATTTAGATAATTATATTAAATCTAAATTAAAAGATAAGAAAAAATATTACTTGTTTTTTGATGAAATTCAAAATGTTCAGTCTTGGGAACTGGCAATTAATTCCTTTAAAGCCGAATTAAAAGATAGGGTATCAATATTTATAACGGGATCTAATAGTGATTTATTATCTGGAGAATTAGCAACCCATATAGCTGGTCGTTATGTTAGTTTTAAAGTATTTCCCTTTACTTTTAAAGAAGTTTGTGAACTTAAAAATGTAAATAGTAAGAATAAATATGAATTAAAAGAATTATTTGATAACTACATGCTATGGGGTGGTATGCCACAGAGATTTATGATGAATGATGAAGAACAAACAAAAATATATTTATTTGATATTTATAATTCTATTGTTATAAAAGATATTATAGAAAGATTTAAAATTAAAGATTTAGACTTATTTAATAGAATTGTAGAATATGTTGTTACAACCCCAGCTCAAATCTTTTCCGCGGAAAATTTAGTAAAATATTTTGAAAGTGACAATAGAAAGGTTACTAAAAACACTTTATATAATTATTTAGAATATATGGTAAAAGCTTTATTAATTAATAAAGTAGATAGATATGATTTAAGGGGTAAAAGAATTTTAAATGGAAGATATAAATATTATTTAACTGATTTAGGATTAGGACAGGTTTTAAATACTTCTAAAAAAATACAGTTGGGGGCCTATCTAGAAAATATAGTTTATAATGAGCTACTTTCAAGAGATTATGATGTTAAAATTGGGACATTAGAAGAGGGGGAAGTTGACTTTATAGCAACTAAATATAATAAAAAAGTTTATATTCAAGTAACTTATCAATTAAATGATGAAATAATAGATAGAGAAATGGGAATATTTAAGAATATTTCAGATAATTACCCTAAATATTTAATTTCAACCGATACAATAGATTTATCTAGAGATGGGATTATTCACATGAATATAATTGATTTTTTATTAGATGCTGAATTTTAGAGGTTATGATGAATAAAATATATGCAATTAAAAAAATGGGATGCTAATCCTATTTTTTATTCCATGAAATACAAAATTGACAAATTTAACTTAATAAAAAAGTTTAGGTATTAATTGGTTCAAGATTATTAAAATAGGTTAAAATATTATTTATAACTTCGGGAATTGGTATATCTAACCAATTAATTTTTGGATTATTTATCATAGTTAAATAGTTTTTAGAATTTAATATTTGATTTAATCTTGAAATAATATCTTTAATGTTATTTTCTTTCATGTTTTTATCTTTAAATATTAAAATATCAAAACATTTTTCTAATTGTTTTTTATCTATTCCTGCAATATTAATTAAATAGTAAAAATCAAATAAATCTTTATATCTTGTTGATCTAAAACCTAATTTTAACAATGATTTTAATTTTTCAGTTAATATTTGTTCTTTAGAATTGATTAATAAATTAACATTTTTATTAAATATATCTAAACTAAAACAATATTCGTCTTGTTTGATATTAAATTGTTTATGTATTCCGATATCTAATTTGGTGGTTATAGTATGTCCAAAAGAGTCCGCTAATTTAATATTAACTCTTTTGCCATCATAATCTTGATGATGCAATTTTCTAATAGAACCGATTATTTCAAGATTAATATTATCTTTAACTTTATTGAGTTTAGCAATAAAATTTTTAATAGAAGTATCATCTAAAGAATATTTAATAAAGTCTAAGTCAAGGTCTCGAGTCGCCCGACGAATGTCTTTAGATATGGAATGCATCACAACACCACCCTTAATTGTTATGTGTTCCTTAAAACTGCTATTTGATATTTTTAAAAGTAGGATGTCTTGACATACTTTTGAGCTAGCACTTGTATAATCATAACCAATTTTAGTATATTCAGTTATTAATTCTTCTAAATTCATTTTTAAAACACCTCTCTTTGCAATGCTTCAGATAGATTTAATTCATTTTTATAAAGTGATAAGTATTTTTCTATTTTTTCCATATCTAAATCATCAATAATTTCTCTATAATTAGAAATAATCTCTTTATAATAATCAAAGGGTATTTGCTTTCTTTTTCGGATTAACTCGACCAATAATCTTTCTTTATTGTATATATTTATATCACAACCATTAATTTGTAAAGTTTCTTTTCCAATATTTAAAATACTTTTATCAGTAAATATTTGCACTATTTTTTCATTTTTAATAGTGCGATAATTGCTAGGTGTTGCAAGATAAATTTTATTTGGTATAACATCGGTTAAGCCATAAAAATAAAAAGCAGAGTCCATAGTTATAATACATGATGGGTATTTTTTTGAATAAAGAATTAAAGGATCAATTATTTTTTTATTAGAATATATTCCAGTTTCAATTTTAAATATTTCTTTATTATCTAATGCTTTCTTAATATTATATCTAGTATCAAATTTATTTAACAATTCTTTATACGAGTATACCATTATTTCTCACCTCATATACATTTTAACATAATGTCGGGTAAAAGTCAAAAAAATACCCGACATTATGTAAATAATATTCTTAAATATTTAGTTAGGGTATCTAGTAAATTAGTATTTTTTATTGTATAATAATTTCCTAGGTAGGTTATTATGAATGAAGATATTATTAAAAGTATTGGTTATGAATTAAATATTAAAGATTATCAAATTAAAAATGTTCTGGCTTTATTAAAGGATGGAGCGACTATTCCATTTATTGCCAGATATAGAAAAGAAGCAACAGGTAATTTAGATGAAAATCAAATTAGTAAAATAAATGAGGTTTATGAATATCAAGTAAGTTTACAAAATAGAAAATTAGATGTTATTAGATTAATTGAAGAAAAAGGGTTAATGACTGAAGAGTTAAAAAAGAATATTATGGTATCTTCAAAGTTGGTTGAGGTAGAAGATTTATATCGTCCTTTTAAAGAAAAAAAGAAAACTAAAGCAACTGAAGCCATTAAACTTGGGTTAGAACCTTTAGCTAAAGAAATATTTAGAGAAAATAAAGATATAGATAAGATAGCGCAAAATTTTGTAAATGATAAAATTAAAAATAAAGATATAGCAATAGAACAAGCTTTATATATAGTCGCTGAAAATATAAGTGATAATGCTAGTTTTAGAAAATATATTAGAAATAATATGGACAAATTTGGAATTATTAAAGTTTCAAAAAAGAAAAATAAAGAAGATCTAAATAAATTATATGAAATGTATTATGATTATGAAGAAAAAATACAATTTATAAAACCTCATCGAATACTTGCTATAAATAGAGGGGAAAAAGAAGATATTTTAAATGTTAATATAAATGTAAATACAGAGTATATAGAAAATTTTTTAAAAAATAAGTTAATTCATAAAAAAGAATATAGAACTGCGGCTTTATTAGAAATAGCAATTAAAGATGCTTTAAAAAGATTAATACTTCCAAGTATTGAAAGAGAAATAAGAGGGGATTTAACATTAAAAGCCCAAGAAAAAGCAATTGTTAACTTTAGTCAAAATTTATATAATATTTTACTGCAAACACCAATGAAAGAAAAAGTAGTTTTGGGTTTTGATCCGGCTTTTAGAACAGGTTGTAAATTAGCTATTATTGGGAAAACGGGAGAACTTTTAGATATTGATGTTATTTATCCTCATATGCCTAATCAAAAATTAGAAGAAGCTAAACAAAAAATAATTAATTTAATTGATAAATATAAAGTTGATATTATTGCTATTGGAAATGGTACGGCTTCAAGAGAAAGTGAAGCTTTTATTGCCAAGACTTTAAAAGAAGTAAAAAGGAATGTAGCTTATACTATTGTAAATGAAGCTGGGGCTAGTGTGTATTCGGCAAGTAAACTCGCTCAAGAAGAATTTCCTAATTTACATGTAGAACAAAGGAGTGCCGTTTCAATTGCTAGAAGATTAATTGATCCTTTATCAGAATTAGTTAAGATTGATCCTAAAAGTATTGGAGTAGGAATGTATCAGCATGATTTAGCTAGTAAAAAATTAGATGAAGAACTTACTTTTGTGGTGGAAACTGTGGTTAATAGAGTGGGTGTAAATGTCAATATAGCGTCTAAAGAATTGTTAAATTATGTATCAGGTTTAAATAAAAAAACAATTGATAAATTATTAGATTATAAAAAACAAGTAGGTAAGATATTAACAAGAAAAGAATTAACTAAAGTATTTAGTTCTAAAGTTTATGAACAAGCAATTGGGTTTTTAAGAATTCCTGATGGAAAAGATCAGTTTGATAAAACCGCGATTCATCCGGAAAGTTATAATATAGCTTTAAAAATATTAGATAAATATAATTTAACTAAAGATGATATGGGAACAGATAAAATAAAAAAAGTATTAAGTAATATTGATGTCCATAGTTTATGTGAAGAAATTAATAGTGATTTTTATACTGTGGATGATATTATTAAATCTTTAATTGCCCCTTTAAGAGATCCTCGAGATGAAGCAATGGGGCCTTTACTTAAAAGTGATGTATTAACGATTAATGATTTAAAAATTGGAATGGAACTTGAAGGAACAGTTAGAAATGTTATTGATTTTGGAGCGTTTATTGATATTGGTTTACATGATGATGCCTTAGTGCATATATCAGAAATTAGTGAAGAATATATTAAGCATCCATCTGATGTTTTAAGTGTTGGAGATATCGTTAAATGCTATGTTCTAAAGATTGATAAAGA
>CANQXQ010000042.1 GCA_947627845.1 uncultured Bacilli bacterium
TGAAAATTTTAGAAAATGATAAGTCTATAAAAGAATTAGAAAACTTAAATAAAAAATTAATAGATACTAAATAGTTTACAAAGAAGTTATGCAATTGGTAAATAAAGGGACGAAAATTATTTACCTTATTATCAAGCGTCAAAAATTTATTATTAAAAAATAATGATTGTAAGTTTTCCGTTAGGGCACAGATTGATTGATACTCGGACTTTTATAGTACGAGTTTTAAAATGTCTAAATTTGTGCTATAATTTTTATAGATTAAATTGATTTCTTTGGCAATTTAAAAAATATCGTTAAAGTCAAAATTAAAAAAAGAGGTGATATTTTGAAGTATAATATTTATTGTGATGAAAGTTGTCATTTACAACATGATGGTAATGATATTATGATAATTGGTGGTGTTTTTTGCCCAAAAAGTAATGCAAAAAAAATTAATAATGATATAAAAAAAATTAAAGAAAAATATAATATTAAAAATGCTGAAATAAAATGGCATAAAGTTAGTAATAATAAAGTTGATTTTTATGTTGAATTAATTAATTATTTCTTTTCGAATAAAGATTTAAAATTTAGATGTGTCATTGCACCAGAAAAGAAAAATCTTAATTTAAAAAAATATTCTTTAACTTATGATGATTGGTATTATAGAATTTATTATTTATTGTTAAAAGAAATAGTAAGTATTGATGATGAGTACTATATTTATATGGATATTAAAGATACAAATGGTGGAATAAAGGTAAAAAAATTAAAACAGGTTTTAAATAATCTTTTATATGCATTTTATAGTGATGTTGTAAAAAATATTCAACTTGTACGTTCAGACGAAATAGAAATAATTCAGGTGTCGGATATATTAATAGGTGCAGTTTCTTATGTGAATAGGGATTTAAATATTAAGGATAATGCTAAATCAAAAATAATTAATCTTATAATGGAAAAAACAGGTCAAAGTTTAAAATATACGACTATGCCAAAAACTTTTCATAGTAAATTTGATGTTTTTAGATGGAAACCAAAGAATAATGACAAATAGATGTAAGTTTGAAGATTTAAAATTAGATTTAAATAAAGATTTAAATGTTTTGATAAATGAATCATATCAAGCATATAGTAACACACTTTTGAATAACGAAATTACTTTTAAAAATAAAAAGCTTATACTAAAAACAGAAAAAGATTTACACACAATGAAAGAATTAGGATTTGAACATATTGTATCCATGAAAAATAATTTAGGCTTAAGAATTTATGATAAAAATAGAATGATATATATGCCAATAATAGAAAAAATTTTTAACAATTGTTGTTATGAACAATGTAGTAGCATAAAAATATATAAAGACAAGAAAGATATTTGTATTTGGTGCAAAAGATTAGCTTATCTTATTATATTATCAGAAAGAAAAAATGGCTATTTATTACAAACTGCTTATCCCATTATTTACAATCATAAAAGAAAAGAAGTTGAAAGAAAAGCAAACGAAAACGGTATATATTAAAATATACCGTTTTCTCCATTCCTTCAACACTAGGTCGATGAACTGATTATAGTGTAATACTTTTTTTTGAAAATGTCAACATTTTTGGTATTACGTTAATAGTATATTCATAAATAACCAAATTATTCATATTTTTGAAATTATGATATGTTATAAAAGGAGCATATTGATTCAGTTGAACAAAATTGGATTTGTATTATATAAATATTTTTTAAAACTGATAAGTAGATTTTACTATTAATACTTCAATTGGCTATATTTGTAAAAAATTGTAGATTATGGTTAATGATACAATAAGAAAAAATAACATTGATAATATTTAAAAGTTTAAGTATAATTAAGTAGTGGTAATTATGATAATTATAGTTTGTTTAATATTATTTATAATATGGACTTTATTAATGCTTAAGAATAAATTAGATAATGTTGATAATAGAGTATATAATAAAATTAAATTTAATAATTTTTTAATTGAATTTAATAAAATAATAACTAATTTTGCTAGTACCAAATTTTTTATATTTATATGTTTTATATTTTTGCTATTTTTAAAGGAAAAAAAGATTGTTTATTTATTTATTGGAATTATGCTTGGATGTTCCTTGGTCGTGGGCTTTTTTAAAAATATAATAAAAAGAGAAAGGCCGGATATTAATAGACTTGTTTATGAAAAAGGGTATAGCTATCCTTCAGGACATACAGTAAGCGCCATTAGTTTTTATGGATTTATTTTATTTTTAGCTCTAATTAGTAATATAGTTTTACCTTTTAAAATTATTTTAAGCTTTATTTTAATTTTACTTATTTTATTGATTGGCTTTAGTCGAATTTTTTTAGGAGTTCATTATTTTAGTGATATAATCGGGGCAATTATCTTAGGTTTTAGTTATTTACTTTCATATATTTATATAGTTAATCATATTTTAAATTTTATTTAGAAATGGTATAATTAGTTAGGGTGCAAAAAATGAAAAATACAGCGAGAAATAATATTCCTTTTTTTAATTATTTAATTATAGCCCTTGTTATTATTACTTGTATTGTTTTAGGTTTAATTAAATTTATTAATATTTTACCGGGGGAATATTTTGGAGTTTTAAGTATATTTTTATTAATTATAATGAGTATATTAATTTTTCTTTTATTAAATAAAGCGATAAAAATTAAAGTAATGGGAGGAATATTTAGTTTAATATATATTGTTGGTTTAGTTTTAGGAATTGTTTATGAACTTAATACGATTAATTTTTTAAAGAGATTAGGTTATAATAATTTTCAAACAGAAAATTATAAAATTATAGTTATAAATGATGATTATAATAATATAAATGATTTAAATAATAAAGTAATTGGGAGTTTAGCAAATAGTGAAAAAAGGGCTCATAATAAATTAGAAAATAAAATAATTGTTAAGTTTTTAGATTTTGATAATTTAAATTTATTAGAAGAAGCTTTAAGAGAAGAAAAAGTAGATGCAATTTTAATTGAAGATAATTTTTGGGCAGTTTTAATTGATGAACAAAAAGAATTGGTGCAAAATTTTAGAGTTATTTATGAATTTTCTATAGAAAAAGAAATAAAAGAGGTTACAAAAGATATTGATATAACTAAAGATTCTTTTAATATTTATATTGCGGGTATGGACTCTAATAATTCTATTAAAAGCGTTTCTAGACATGATGTTAATATATTATTAAGTGTTAATCCTAAAGAAAAGAAAATTTTAATTACTACTTTTCCCAAAGATTATTGGATTGATTTTCCCACCAAAAAAAGTAAAGATACTATTAATGAAATAGGAATGTATGGTATAGAAGAAAGTGTTTTAGCTTTAGAAAATTTACTTGATATTAAGATTAATTATTATTTAAAAGTTAATTTTAATTCAATGATTGAGGTAATTGATACTTTAAATGGTATTAAAATATATTCTAATTATGATTTTATCTCTAAAGATGGTTATCATTTTGTTAAAGGCTATAATACATTAAATGGCGATGAAGCGCTTTCATTTGTTAGAGAAATCGAAGCCTTTGATAATCAAGATGAAATAAGAGTTAATAATCAAGTAAAGATGTTAAAAGCCCTTATTAGAAGAGTAATGGAGCCAAGTATTTTAGTTAATTATAATAATTTAATTAAAAATTTAGAAAATTCTTTAATGACTAATTTAGATCATGAAAATATTAGTAATTTTATTAAAACTCAAATTAATAATAAAGAAACATGGAAGATAGAGGCAATTATAGGAGAGGGAGTAGAAGACTATCAAAAATGTTATTCTTTTCCTACAAAAGATAAAAAAGTTACTATTCCCAATAATATAGAGGTAATAAAAGCAAAAATAAAAGAAGTCATGTAAGGCTTCTTAAGACTTATATAAACGATATAAATTAAGAGATGGTGTATTTAAAAAACGGAAGTTTATATCTTGGGTTCCTAAGCCACTAGATATATATAAATCTTTATTATTTATTTTATAATGAGCTTCATAATATTTTTCGGCCCCATCTATTTTTCTAATGCCTCCAATAAAAGGTATTTTAATTTGACCACCTAAAGAATGACCAGCAAAAACTAAATTGGTGTTATCTACTTTTTCGATTAAATCAGGTTCATGGATTAAAGTAATATTAAAATAATCATTGGTATAAAGTTCATTTAAATTATTAGTATCAGTTAGGCCAATAATATTAAGAGGGGTAGAACTTTTATAATAAATTAAAGTTGAGGCATTATTTAAAAGTTTGAAAGAACTATTTTCTAAGATAGAATTATATATTGATAAATACTTAGAGTCATAATCACCAATAATGGCGTATTTAGCTAGTTTAGCATTAATTTGTTGAAAATATTTGGTGATTAATTTTTCATTTGCTTGAGCTTCTTTTTTACTATCAAATAAATCACCAGTAAAGATAATAATATCAGGGTTTAATTTATTTATTTCTTTAACTATTTTTTTTAATTGCTCTTCATTATTAATAGTCCGTCCGTAGTGAATATCAGAAAAATGAGCTATCTTTAGACCATTATAATCCGAATTTAATTTTTTATTATAGATAGGAATTTCATTAACTTTTAAATTATAGGGTTCAATATAATAACCATATAAAAAGATAATAAATAATAAAATTATAATACTAAAGAAAAATTTAATAAAAAAATGACTTTTGCTTTTTTCTACTTTTTTCATATTAACCTCACAATATAATTAATATTATCGATAAAGAGTTATGAAGCATGTGCATAAATATTGAAGTATAAATATTATCAGTTTGATAAAAAGCTTTAGCGAAAAAGAAACCTAAGGCTCCATAGGGAATAACAAATAAAAATTCTAATAAATCTAATTTAGCAATATGAACTAAGCCAAAAAGTAAAGCTGTAGTTAAACAAAAAGATAGAGAACTTGAGAAAGCATCTTTAAAACTAGCTCTAAAGGTTATTTCTTCAATAATTGGGCCGATAATAGCCATCGAAAGAACACTACTAATAGGGTAAATGCTTAATAGTTCCCGATTAATATTTTCGTTGGCAGAAATATCATGAAGAAAGGAAGTAATTATTAAATTAGAGATAATCATAAGACCTAAGCCAATAAGCCAATATTTTAAAGCAGTTTTTAAATATTCTTTATGGAAATTTTTAAAATCATTTATTAATCTTTGATGATAAATTATTCCTAAAACAAGTAAAATTAAAAGGTTGGGAGCTAAACGAGCAAGTGATGAGATAATAATATTGGGACTATCATAATAATCATAAAATAAGCTAGTTCCTAAAGCAGCTAGAAAAAAATATAAAAAGATAGTAGCAATACCTCTAAAAAATTTAACAATATTATCTTGCATATTATTCACTCTATTTCTTCTTTAATATTATCATAATTTAGAGGGTTTAGACAATATTTTTCAATTTGTTTTACAAATTGATTAGTTAAGGTTGATATTTAAAAAAAAATTAGTTATAATAATAATATAAAGTCGATTGTGGCTAAAAAGGAGGAATAAATAAATGAAAGAAGCGACTGGTGAATTAAATATGACAGTTATTACAGTTGTAGCAATTGCGGCTGTGGCAGCATTCTTTTATGCATTTGTATGGCCAAGTATAAAATCAACAATTTCAAGAAATAATCATTGTGCCAATACTTCACGTTGTCAAGAAAATGGAAATACTTATCAATGTTGGTATATAGATGAAAACAGTGTTGAACAAGGCCCAATAGTTTGTCCTAAACCTAACTAGGAGGTCAGGGTATGAAAGAGGCACAAGGTGAACTTAATATGACTATAGTTGTTGTGACAAT
The DNA here is from genome assembly GCA_947627845.1 of uncultured Bacilli bacterium. GTDB lineage: Bacteria > Bacillota_I > Bacilli_A > RF39 > UBA660 > Caccenecus. Next base: position 5,818 of record CANQXQ010000042.1, read on the forward strand.
TGTTGCTGGATTGTCTCTTTTTTTCTTTTCATTTATTTGGCCTAATATTAGAGGAAATTTTGTGAGAAATTCTAATTGCAGTGAAGCTATATGTACATGCCCTAGTCGAGATAGTCAAGGAAACTGTGTGGTTCCCTCAGATGGTTTAGTTGATTGTCAAATTAGGGGAAGCAATCAAACCATAAAATGTCCTTGGAGAGGTTGATTTAAGGTGATACAATGAGAGAATCAATAGGTGGCATTTCATTATTTAATCTAGTTATAGTTTTTGTTTTATTGTTTACAGGTTATATTAGTTTGTCAATTAATTATTCGAAAGCTTACAATGTTAAAAATGAATTAGTAAATATTATAAAAAATCAAGGAGGAATATGCACTGAAGGGGCAGATATATGCAATAATTTTGTTGATCAAATTCAAGATTATTTTGGGGAGGTTTCATATCATAGTCATGGAACCTGTCAAGAAGGTTGGTATGGCTTTAAAAGAGATGGCTCAATTTCAAGAGATGGCGCAGCTTTTTGTGTAAAAGGTATTCCGGTTAGCCAAAATTCGGAATTACCTAATGTAGTATATTATCAAGTTAAAGTTTTCTATCAATTAGATTTACCCATTTTAAATAGTATATTTAATTTTACAGTATCAGGTGAGACATCAAGAATTTATTCGCCAAATGAATGTGAATATCAAGCGGAAATTTTTGGCAACACTGGAATAGGTGGAGGGTGGTGTAGTTAATGAGAACGTCACTCGGTGGAGCATGGCTTATGGGCCTTGTTATAACATTTATATTTTTGTTTACAGGTTTTATTGTTTTAACTATTAATTATTCTAAAACAGTAAGAGTTAAGAATGAAATTGTTAATATTGTGGAAAAATATGAAGGAATAAATAGTACATCAATACAATTGATTAATAATTTTTTAAGTGTGAATGGTTATAATGCTAAAGGATACTGTACGAAAGATTCTAATTCGTTTGGAGTATATGGGGCTTTAACAATTACACCAACATCAAATGCCGTTTTAGAAAAAGCTAATCCAAATAGAAAATATTATTATTGTATAAAAAAATATAAAGGGTTAACTACAACTAATTATTATCAGATAGGCGTGTTTTATCAATTTAATATACCAATAATTAATGTTAATTCGGGGTTTGTAATAAAAGGTACATCATCTAATTTTGATAGTAATGATGATAGTAATTATAATGAGGTGGTCAGGTAACATGAATGTAATTGTTTCAAATAAATATCAAAATATGTTAGCTACTTTAGACATTGATGTAATAAAGAGCATTAATGGAGAATTTGAAGTAGAAGATTTAGTAAGCCAATTTATGAATTTTTATTTTAATAAAATGATTATTGATATAACGGCAATTAAAGGGTATCAAAATATTAAAAATATTCAAAAATTATCAGTTAATTTTGATATGAGTAAAATTATTTTATTATTAGATGATTCAGCAATGGTTAATAGTGGAGCTTATCTATCTCAACTGGTTTCTATGGGAATTTATAATTTTACAAGAAATATAAATGCTATAAAGTTTTTAATAGATAATCCTAATACTTATAAAGATGTGGCCCAATACCATAATCTTAATAATACCGAGGGAACTAATCCAGTGGAATTTGATTCATTTACGGGAACCGGAAGTGGAGGATTAAGAATTATTGGCTTTAAGAATGTTACCGCGCATGCCGGGGCTACAACTTTAATTTATATGTTAAAAAAGCATTTAGAAGTGGCTTATAATGTGGTAGCTATTGAAGTTAATAATGAAGATTTTAGATATTTAAATGATAAGAGTTTGAAGAGTTCATCGGATGCCGATTTATCTTTTAATATTTCGAATAATCCCGAGGCGGAAGTTATTTTATTAGATTTAAATGATTCAGTGCATACTGATCTTTGTAATGAGGTAATATATTTAATTGAACCAGGTTTAATTAAATTAAATAAACTGATTAGAAATGATCGAGAGGCTTTTGAAAGATTGAAAGAAAAGAAGGTAGTTTTAAATAAAAGTATATTGACAAGTAAAGATATAAATGATTTTGAAAGAGAAGCTAATAGCAAAGTATTTTTTAGTATTCCTTATTTAGATGATAAAAAAGAACATGAACCAGTTTTAGATGATTTTTTACTAGCCTTAGGATTTTCAAGATTAAATGGCAGTAATTCCAATAAAGCTAAACTATTTAATATTTTTAAATAAAATCACTTAATGTGATTTTTTTAGTTTTAAAATACCTTACTTATTGATATAATCCTGAATTTATCAGTTTTTAAAAAGCAAAATCTCCCAAGCCCTTTATTTATAAGGAATTGAGAGATTT
>CANQXQ010000043.1 GCA_947627845.1 uncultured Bacilli bacterium
TCAAAAAGAAGTAAGCAGATGCTTGAAAACCGGCATTTTCAAATGAAAGAAAAGGATTATGTAAATAAAAAAGAACTAGGTCGAGCTTTAGAAGAAATAGAAAAAGGTTTAGTAAAAATTAATAATTTATAAAAAAATACTTGATTTTAGCTATCTCGTATGTTAAGATAGTTATGTTCTTTGGGGAACTAGCTCAGCTGGCTAGAGCATCTGCCCTGCACGCAGAGGGTCGCGGGTTCGAATCCCACGTTCTCCACCAATTTAAAAGTTAAGCCCACTAAGTTGGGTTTTTTTCATGCGTGCAGGAAATCAAGTATTTTTTTTATAAATGTTCTCAAATGAATACATTTCTTTAAGAAACTTTCAAATTTTTTACTCTCAAAATGACTTTAACTTTATATATTTGTTTATTATTTTTACTGTTTTGTTTCTAACTTTATATACTAAATATTTAGATAGTTTTTTTATGCAAGTTTGGAATTATGTATTTTTTTCTAAATGTTTACATATAGCTATAGTTTTTTTATGGGACTTTTGTTATAATATAAAGAGAATAGAGTGATACTATGACAAGAGTTTTAAATGCATCAGAATTAGAAAAATTGGATGCTTATTTTCGAGCAGCTAATTATTTAGCCGTGGGAGAATTATATTTAAAAGATAATCCTTTATTAAAAGAGCCTTTAAAATTGGAGCATATTAAATCCAAATTAGTGGGTCATTGGGGTACTACACCAGGACAGAATTTTATTTATACCCATTTAAATAGAATTATTAAGAAAAATGATTTAAATATGATTTACATAAGTGGACCTGGTCATGGGGGAGGTGCGGCCTATTCTAATGTTTATTTAGAGGGCACTTATAGTGAAATTTACCCTAATGTTACTTATGATGAAGAAGGATTAAAAAAACTCTTTAAAAATTTTAGCTTTCCGGGAGGAACATCAAGCCATGTAGCGCCGGAAATTCCTGGTAGTATCAATGAAGGGGGAGAACTAGGTTATAGTTTAGCTCATGCTTTCGGGGCAGTATTAGATAATCCAACTCTTTGGGCGGCCTGTGTCGTGGGAGATGGAGAAGCCGAGACGGGACCTTTAGCTGCTAGTTGGCAATTAAATAAATTTTTAAATCCGATTACTGATGGAGTAGTATTACCAATTTTACATTTAAATGGTTATAAAATTGCTAATCCAACTATTTTAGCCCGAATAAGTAAAGAAGAATTACTAATGTATTTTAGAGGTTTAGGTTGGGAGCCAATTTATGTTAATTATGAAAATGATGCTTTAGTTCATGAAAAAATGGCTTATGCGTTAGATTTAATTGTGGAAAAAATAAAGGCCATTAAAGAAAATGCTATTCAAAATCATGATACGACAAGACCTATGTGGCCAATGCTTATTTTAGAGACGCCAAAAGGTTGGACAGGACCTAAAACTTTAAATAATTTAGATATTGAAGGAAGCTTTCGCTCCCATCAAATTCCCATGCCAGTAGATAAAGACAATGAAAGTAATTTAGAAATATTAGAAAAATGGCTAAAAAGTTATAAAGCTTCAGAATTATTTGATAGTAATGGAACTTTAAAACGGGGGTTACAAGAATTAATTCCGGAAAATAAAATGGGGGCTAATCCTAATGCTAATGGGGGATTAGTATTACAAGAATTAGAGATGCCTAATTTTGAAGATTATATGATTGAAGTACCAACTCCGGGTATCTTAAAAGTAAGTGATATGTTAATTTTATCAAAATTTATTCGAGATATTATTAAATTAAATAGAAATAATTATCGAATTTTTGGCCCTGATGAAGCTTTATCAAATCGTTTAAATTATTTATTTGAAGCAACAAATCGAAAATGGAATGCTGAAATTTTACCAAAAGATGAATTTTTAAATACAGATGGAGCAATTATTGACTCTATATTATCAGAACATGCTTGCGAAGGAATGTTAGAGGGTTATTTATTAACGGGAAGACATGGTTTTATAAATACCTATGAGTCATTTAGTCGCATAATTGATAGTATGGTTTCGCAACATGCTAAATGGTTAAAGGTAAGTAAAGAACTTTCCTGGCGAAAACCAATTTCCAGTTTAAATATATTGCTTACTTCACATGTGTGGCAACAAGATCATAATGGCTTTACCCATCAAGATCCGGGATTTTTAAACCATATTGTGACCAAAAAAGCTGATATAGTAAGAATATATTTACCGATTGATGCTAATACTTTAATTTCCACGTTTAATCATATTACAAAAACTAAAAATTATGTTAATGTGGTCGTTGCTAGTAAACATCCTTCTTGGCAATGGTTAAATAAAAAAGAAGCAATTAATCATTGCACTAAAGGGATTGGTATATTGAATTTTGCTAGTAATGATTTAGGAAATCCTGATGTAGTTTTAGCCAGTGCAGGTGATACGCCTAATTTAGAAATTATTGCGGCATCTAAAATTTTAAGAGAACAATTACCTAATTTAAAGGTAAGAGTTGTAAATGTTCTTGATTTAATGAAATTACAAAGTAATAAATTCCATCCACATGGTTTAAGTGATGAAGAATATGATGCTTTATTTACGAAAGATAAACCAATAATTTTTGCTTTTCATGGTTATCCTAATTTAATTCATGAACTTACTTATAATCGCCATAATAATAATTTACATGTTAGAGGGTATACGGAAGAAGGAGCAATTACAACTCCATTTGATATGCGTGTTTTAAATGGAATAGATAGATATAGTTTAGTTTTACTTACGATAAAAAATTTAAACTTAAAAACGGAAGAAGCTAAAAAATTAGAAGAGTATTGTAATTTAATGTTAGAAAAACATAACAAATTTATTAAAGAAAATGGTTATGATATGCCAGAGGTAACAGAATTTAAATTAAATTAGGAAGAAGGTATAATTATGATTTATGATTATTTAATCGTTGGGGCCGGAATGGGAGGTTTAAGTGCAGGTTTAAATTTAGCTTTGCATAAAAAGAAAACCTTAATTTTAGAAAAAAATGATTTACCAGGCGGATTAGTTACAACTTTTAAAAGAGGCCGCTTTGAGTTTGATACTTCATTGTATGATGTATATGATTATGGGGATGATGTTCATGTGGGTTTATTTCAAGATATTTTAAAAAAATATGAAATAGAAATAGAGACTAAAGTTGTACCTTTTAATATTCGTTTGAAAGATTTAAGTACAAGATCTAATTATGTTATTAAAGGTGAAATAAAGGATTTTTTAATAGAACTAGAAAGATTAAATGAAGGTTCTATTAATTCTTTAAGAGAATTTATGAAAATTACAAAAGAAATACATGATGCTTTAGAACTTTTAAAAGATCACGAGCCTATAAATAAAGAAGAATACCCTAATTTTTATAAATATTTGGAATATGATGCTTTGAGTGCTTTGAAAGATTTACAAATGCCAGAAGAAACAATTAATAGAATGGGCTTTTTCTGGTTAGAACTAGGTAGTCCGTTAAATAAATTAAGTTTTATTGATTTTGCGATATTTATGTATAAAATAATTTTTAAAAAAGATGTAGTTTTATTAAATAATGCTTTAGATTTTAGTTTAAAGTTAGCTGCTCGGTTTCAAGAATTAGGGGGAAGATTATATTATAATTCTTTAGTAGTAAGTGTTACAAAAAAAGGAAAGATATATATAGTTAAAACCCAAGATGATTTAGAATATAAAGCGAAACATATTATTTTTAATACATCTAAAAGATATGCTTATAGTAATATTTTAAAAGAACATGAAAAAGAAATAAATAAATTAGAAAATGCGCGGAGTTTATCGCCAAATGGAGTTATTGTTTATTTAGGTTTAAATAGAAGTATAGAAGAATTAGGGTTAAAAAATTATAAATATTATCAATTTAATACTTTAAATAGTGAGAAAAATGTTGGTTATATGATGAATATTAATCATGAAACATTTAGTGCTGTAGTTCCTAATGTAGTTAATCCTAAAGCTAGTCCCAAAAATACAACAATACTGATTTTAAAGAAAATATTCTTTGGGGATGTATTTCAAAATTTAAATAAAAGTAATTATAAAAGTTTTAAAGAAGAAGTCGCGGAGGATTTAATTACCAAGTTTGAAGAAGCTTTTAAAATTGATATAAGGGAATTTATCGAAGAAATAGAAGTTGCAACTCCGATTACAATTGAGAGATATACTAATAGTATTAATGGTAGTTTTTATGGCTATATGGCTAAAGGTTATGATAATCCAATTCATCGTTTAATATCTTATCCTGATGAAGAAGTAAAAGATTTTAGTTTTGTGGGAGCATCTTCTTTGTTTGGGGCTAATGTTGATAATGCTTTTTATAGTGGTTATTATATAACGGAAGAATTATTAAATAAAAAGGAGAATTAAAATGGAAGAGGAAATATTAAAAGTTAAAAATGAACGGGAAAATATAATTAAAACATATTCAGCTAAACCTATTAAAAATACTTATCTTGATGATTTAGCCCAAAATAGTAGAGATTTACAATATGTTACAATTAAAGAAATAATCGAGGAAACACCGGATGTTAAGAGCTTTATTTTAATTCCTGATCCCACTAAAGAAACATCAGAACTAATACCTTTTAAAGCCGGAGAGTATATTAGTTTAAAAATGTTTATTGATAATGCTTATGTAACAAGAGCTTATTCTTTATCTTCCAATCCTAAAGATAGTTTAAAAGAATATCGGATTACTATTAAAAGAGTAGAAAAGGGTTTAGTTAGTAATATTATGCTTGATGAAATGAAAGTGGGAGATGGACTTACTATATCTAAACCGGTTGGAGAGTTTGGTTATAATCCAATTCGCGATGAAAATAATATTATTGCAATCGCCGGGGGAAGTGGCATAACTCCTTTTATGAGTTTAGCTTATGAAATTGAAAATAATTACCCCCAAGCTGAATTAACCGTTTTTTATGCCGTTAAAACTTATGATGATATAATTTTTAAAAAGGAAATTGACCATTTTAATAAAAAAAGCAAAAGAGTTAAATTTGTAGTATCATTAACTAGAGAAGAAAAAGAGGGCTATTTAAAGGGCCACTTTAATAAAGAAATGTTAGAACCATATATGAAAGAATTTAATACAGTTTTAATGTGTGGACCTAAAACTTTATATCAAGATATGAATGAAATTTTAAATGAATTTAATATTCCGAAAAAATGTGTGCATTTTGAAAATTTCTTTATTGATTATACTCCTAATATTAAAGACGAATATGAACTTAAAGTTATATTAAAAAATGATTTTGTGATAACTAAATGTCATAGTGATGAAACTTTATTAGTAGCAATGGAAAAAGCCGAAATTAAAGCCCCATCAATGTGTCGGGTAGGAATATGTGGTTTTTGCAAAAGTATTTTATTAGAGGGTAAAGTTAAAATGATTGGAAGTAATATGGTTTCAACTTTAGCTGAAAATGATTATATTCATCCGTGTGTTACTTACCCGGAAAGTGATATTGTTTTAAGATTAGATATTTAAAAAAATACTGGTTAGTTATCAGTATTTTTTTGATTAGATGAAAAAATAATTTTATGATCCTTAAAATAATAGTTGGCTTGATAAAATTTATTTAAAGCTTGATATAAAGTATAAGTATCATTTAGACCTAAAGTTTCTACACCAGAGTGCATAGCAAGCATAGCCATTCCAATATCAAGAGAGTTAATACTTAAATGTTTAAGACTAGCGCCAGCTTGAGTAGAACCGGTGGCAAAATCATTGCGGGAGGTATAATAAGAATAGGGAATTTTGTTTTGTTCACAAATATTTTTAAATATAGACGCGGTTATACTATTAGTCGTGCCATCAACTTCTTTAATAATTAAAACTCCTTCATCTAATTCGGGAGTATTAGTATGATCGGCTAAATCAATATGATTAGGATGTTTAGCATGAGTATTATCAGCACTAATAATAAAAGAATTAGCTAATATTTCACTTAAATCTATTTCTAGAGTGCCACATATTCTTTTTAAAACATCAATTAAAAAGTTAGAGTCGGCTCCCTCATAAGTATTAGAGCCTATTTCTTCACTATTAAAAACAGCTAAAACATTTATATTATCTTGAGTATTATTAATAAAAGCTTTTAAAGCCGCATAAGTACATGATAAATTATCAATACGAGGTGATAAAATAAATTCATTATTAATTATTTTAGCTTGATCCCGATTATATAAATATAAATCAAAATCAAATATATTTTTAATATTTAATTTATCTTCAATTAATTTCCGTAAACTATAATCTTTTTTTAAAGAAATAATGGGCATTAAATCGACTTCGGGATTTAAATCTAAATTAGTGTTCGCGGAAGCTTTTTGATGAATGGCTATACTTGGAATTACGGCAACATCTGCTTCTAAATCAATAATTTCTCTTTGTAAGGTTTCTTTATTTTTAGTAATAATTCTTCCCGCTATACCTAAAGGACGATCCATAAAACCATAGTTTAGAATACCACCATAAGGAACAACATTAAGTTTTAAATAACCATTTTCATAAAATTCCGGATTAAGTTTAATCATAAAACTAGGAGTATCAGAGTGGGTACAGACAATATTAAAGTGTTCTTTAAAATTTTTCTTTATATTAAAAGCTATTAGGGAAGCATCATTTCGAATAACAAAATATTTACCAGCTTGTAACTTCCAAGTTTCAGTTTCCTTTAATTCTTGATAATTATTATCTAGAAGTATATCTTTAATATATTTGATACAAGTAAAAGAACAAGTTCCTTTATTTAACATTGCTAATAATTCTTTATTAAAATTATTCATAAAATCACCATTATTATTATGATGATAAACATTAAAAATATAATTAATTTTTGTTAGTAGCATATATTTTATTGGTGATATTAATGAATGATAAAAAAGAAAATTTTAAAGTATTTGCTAAAAGTCATCCCGAATTAGTTAATAGTATTAAGTCGGGTGATACTTCTTGGCAGAAATTATATGAAATATATGATATATATGGAGAAGATGAAAGAGCTTGGAAGAATTATTTTAATAAAAATAATAGTAATGCTACAAGTTTGGGTATAGGAGAAATTGTTAAAAATATAGATATGGACAGTGTTCAAAAACATATTAATACTGCTCAAAAAGCATTAGGTTTAGTGCAAGAATTAACGGCTGGTAAAGGAGTTTCTTCGGCAGTTAAGGGTCCTTTAAATCCTAGACCAATTAATAAATTTTTTGAGGATTAATTATGCAAGTTAATACTTTAATGGAATTAAAAAAAGATCAAAAAATGTGGGAATTATTAAAATATAATTCTTATTGGTATAAAGAATTAAATCGTAATCCTTTAAGTTTAAAAAATTATAAAGAAGATATGAAAAATAAATATCGGTTAAGGACTACTGATAAAATAAGTGATGCTATAGATAATATTGATTTAATTAGTAATGTTTTAAATGCATTAAAATAAAAAATCTGGTATAATTAATAAGGGTTAATCTATAACAATTGATAGGTTTGTCTCCGTATAACTATAACAGCGGCAATGCTAACGTGTTCCGTGTGAATTCGGATGGCTACCTCAACAACAACAACGTGAACAACACTAATGGTGTGCGTCCAATATTCTTTTACACTTATATATTTAGGTTAAGGCTTAAGTATCGAAGAATTAGAATACAAGATTAATCCTTAAGAGTTATTCTTAAAACAGATGACTTTGATATTTTAAATCAGGTATTTAAAATTATAACAAAGTCTTTTTTTTATAATTATATGTGATAAAATATAAGGGAAAGGGAAAGCTTATGGAAGTAATTGTAAATAAAAGAATAGGGGCTTATGGGATTATTATTCATGATGGAAAAATAGCTTTAGTTAAAAAGGCTAATGGGGGTTATAAGGGTAAATTAGATTTACCTGGAGGAGGTATGGAACATAAAGAATTACCAGAAGAAACCTTAAAAAGGGAAATATTAGAAGAAGCGGGTATATCTATTACCAACTATGAATTATTTGATGTAACGGCGACCAATGTAAAATGGGAGATGAAACCAGGGTTATATGAAGATTTACATCATATTGGAATTTTATATAAAGTGACAACTCAAGAATATAAATTAAAAGAAGACGCGAATG
>CANQXQ010000044.1 GCA_947627845.1 uncultured Bacilli bacterium
TTTTGAGAAAAAATTTTTTTAGTTTCTTACTTTTTATCTTTTTTCACTTAAAAAGAAGTGTCTTTTATTTTTCACTCCTTATTACTGTAAGAAAAAAGAGCCATTTAACATTTAGTGGGAAAGATTAATGGCTTGCTCTTTTTTAGCTTCTAAAATAGTAGCAGTAAGACTTAAAGTGATATTAATACTATATTTATTATTTGCAAAATTAGTCTGAAATTCTGGAGTATTTATAAATGTAGTTAAATCATTTTTTAGCCGTATAATGGTAGGCACATCGCAAAACATTAAAGCACTTTTAATTAAGCATTGATAAATATCAATTCGACTAATATAATATGGCTCACTATAAAGTTCATCAGGTATGCCTAAAATGGCTAAAGCCCAATTAAAAGCAACATCGTAACAATGATTATTTGTTAGATTTAAATAATCTTCGGTACTTAAAATGGGCCTATCTGCTAATTTTTGATGTTTATTTTCAACAGTATGAGCAAATTGAAAATTATTTTTGATGGCAACTATTTCTAACTCGGGTATAACAAAAAGCAAATTATAAAATGTAGCAATTAAATCCTCATGAGTTTCTTTTAACTGCACATTTCCAGAAATGGTTTGGAGCAATCCTAAAAATAGATAATAAATGTCTTCATTAAGAGCCTTGATATACTCAATAATATGATCATGCAGTAAATCAGGATTTATTTCTGGGGTAACCTTTAATGTGGATATATAATCTTGTAAATCTTCAGCAAAAGCAGTATTTCTGATTTTTTTATTATCGGGACTTAATTCTAATATTTTAATTATCATTCGGCGATATATACGCTTCTCAAAATCCCCAGCTAATACTATATCGATATCACTAGAATCTAAATCGTTTTTCTCGGTTATATAAGTAATATAATTATAAACGTCTTCTTCTTTTAAATTAGCTTTAAAATATTTAGCATTTTCTAAATCTAAAACAACTGGTAAATAAGTTAATAATTTTTGAAATTCCGGAGTATTTTCTTGATTTTCCAAAGCTAATTTCTGTATTTTATTATATAAATCATCTACTAAACGAGTTACTTTGCGAAAATCTTCAAGATTATTTAAATCTTCGGCACTTAGATAAATATATTCACCTTTATAAGTATCAGTCATATTATCACCTCATGAAAATTTATTATATAACATAGATAATTTTAGCGCAATAAAAAAGAAACATTTTAGTTTCTTTCTTTAACACGATATTCTTTACGCATATCTTTAATAAAGTTAAGTTTAGCACGACGTACTTTACCTTTTTTCAAGACTACTATTTTATCAATAGTTGGAGCATTTACAGGGAAAATACGAGTAACCCCAACTCCGCTTGATTTTTTACGGACAGAGAAAGTTTCAGAAACTCCATGACCTTTTTTGGCTATAACTAAACCCTCAAAAGCTTGGATTCTTTCTTTCTTTCCTTCTTTAACCCATACATCAACACGAACTGTATCACCAACACGAAATTCAGGTATGTCTTTTTTGATATGACGTTCATTAATTTTATCAACTAAATTAGCCATTGTCTTACATCCTCTCTATAATATATTTTAACCAACAATCATTTAAATCTTTAAAGCGGATTGTTTTCTTGGGTCTTTAGTATTATAACATATTAATTTTTAAATTACAAGAACTTATGAAACACTCTTTAATAAGACTTCATAAGAGCCATTAGGACTTTCCACAGAAACTTTTTCGCCGGCTTTATGACCGATAACAGCTTTACCAATTGGAGATTCATTAGAAATTTTATTATTAAAAGGATCAGCTTCTAGAGAACCAACTAATTTATATTCTTCTTCGTCTCCTGGTTCATATTCGACAACGATAGTGGAACCAACATTGGCTACTTGTTTATCTTTGTTATCAATAATTTCAGAATGTTCAAGCTTATATTCTAATTCCTTAATGCGGCTTTCTAGTTGAGCTTGTTCATTTCTCGCGGCATCATAATCGGCATTTTCTGATAAATCACCTAAACTACGAGCATACTTAAGTGCATTAATAACTTCTGGTCTTTTATTTAATTTTAAATCATTTAATTCCGCCTCAAGTTCTAAATAACCTTCAGGCGTTAAAACTACTTTATTTTCCTTTTTCATATTTTTTCACCTCGAATAAATATTTAGTCTATAAAAGAATACTACAAATAATCTTTTTTGTCAAATACTTTTAAACGCATCATAGAACCATTAGGAAGTTTAGTAGGTACTTCTAAATATACTTTCATTTGAGGATGTCTAGCAACTTCTATTTCTTCCATATTTTCATTATATATTTTATTTATTTTATAACTTATGGGTTCAATATTAGGGCCAAAAAATTCAACTTCATCACCTTTTTTAAAAAAGTTACGTTCCTCGATTAAAGTTTTATTATCTATAGTTTCTAGAACTAAACCTAAAAAATCTTGATTAGATATTTCTTCTCTTCCTAAATAATATTGCTCATTATGAGTTGGCAATTTATCATAAAATTGCGGAGTACTTTCCCGATTAGCACAACGATTTATGATATCATTAGAATATAATATGTCGCTTTCCGTAATTGTAGAATTAAGAATTTTATCGATAAGTTTACGATATTCATAAACTACGGTGGCAATATAATAAATAGAACGCATTCGCCCCTCGACTTTAAAAGAGTTAATACCAATATTCATCATATCTTCTAAATAACGAGACATATTTAAATCTTTAGGAGTCATACTAAAAACATTTTTTTCATCATTAATTTTAAAAGTCCAACGACATATTTGGGCACAACCTCCCCGATTAGAATCACGATTAGTGGTGACATTAGATAAAACACATTTACCACTAAAACTTGTACACATAGCGCCTTGAATAAAAGCTTCTAAATCAAGAGAAGTTTTTTCTTTTATAATTTTAATATCTTCCCGAGAAGCTTCCCTAGCTAATACAATTCTTTTAACTCCTAGTTTTTTATAAAATAAGGCGGCTTCATAATTTAAAGTACTCGCTTGAGTAGATAAATGGATTTCTAAATTAATCTTATTTTTAGTTATGGCCTTAACTACGGCAATATCACTTAAAATTACGGCATCGACTCCAATAGAGGCTAATTCTTGCAAATATGGAACTAAACCCTCTATTTCTTTATTATGTAACACAATGTTAACTGTAACATAAATTTTTTTCTGCAAATTATGAGCAAAAGAGACTGCTTCTTTTAATTCGGCTAAACTAAAATTAATCGCGTTAGCTCTTAAACTATAATTATAACCACCAATATAAACCGCATCCGCGCCATATAAATAAGCAATTTTTAATCTTTCTAAATTGCCCGCCGGAGCAAGTAATTCAATCATTTTTCTTCCTCCTTTATTTTAACAATTGTATTTTTCATACTTAAATATTTATATGGGTATTTAGTTTCTAGATTATCTTCACTAGTTAAAATTTCTTTTACTTCTTCATTAGTTAAAAAAACAGTATTAATTAAATTATATAAAACATTAGGCTTTGCTCGTAACGAAAGAGCATTAAAAGGTCTGGCTGTATATATAACTGTACCATAAGGATTTTCAATAATCTTTAATTTTTGTTTCGTTATCTCTTCTTCTAAGGTAGCTTGGTTAGGAACTTTTAAATTAAAATGAGCATTATAATTAGTAAGGAGAGTTCTTCTGGAATACATAATATTTACATGACCAAAAGTATATAACACTAAAGGTTTATGACTCTTTAATAAGATTTCATCTATTTCAGTGAAAGTTAAATCAGGACTTACAACTACACTATCGACATATTCTAAATAAGCATTGATACTTTCATAATTACAATTTAAATGATTTAGAAATAATATTTTAGTTAAATTATGAGGATGTTCTATTAAAATATTTAAAACTCCTAAATCATCAAAAACAATCCCTTTTATATGGGGTGGCAGTTCATTTAAAAAGCTTTTAAAACTGGCAATAGTTTCATTGTCCATTATTCTATTAACAAAAATAAAAGCTTCTTCTTTTATTTCGTCAATACTAAAAGTTTTAGGAAAGCCAATGGCATAATCTTTAATTGGAAAAAGGAAAGTGATAGCATTTTCTTTTTTTAAACTGGAAACTAAATTTAAATCTTGAACTAATAAAAGAATATTATTTTTTGTCATTTCTTCGCACACTCACAGATAAGCCATCACCAACATCATAAAATTTAGTTTCAAACTCTTTATTTCCTTTTAAAAACTCAATATATTCTTCAATTTTACTAACTAAAGATTTTAAATTTTTAGATTCTATGTCTTCTGATTTACCAGTATAACCATGAAATTTTAAATTATCAGTAATAATGATACCATTAGGCTTTAAAAAATATTTGAATTTTTCAAAAAATTTAGTATTTTGAGCTTTAGCCGCATCAATAAAAATCATATCATAACTAACATTACTTAAATTAACTTCTAAAGCATCTTGAAAAACAACGTTAATTTTTTGTTCAAAATTACATTTTTTTACATTTTTTAAACATTCCATATATCGGGTTTCATCACGTTCAATGGTAGTTACTGTAACATCGGGAGCAACACTTGCCATTAAAATTGAGGAATAGCCAATCGCACTTCCGATTTCTAAGATGTTTTTGATTTTATTAGCTTTTATTAATTTCATAATAAAAGTAATAGATTCTTTTTCAATAATGGGAACATTATGTTCGGAGGCGTACGCTTCCATCTCTAAAATTAATTGTTTCATTTATATCACTTTCCTATTTATATTCGTACCATAAACCACTAGCTTTGAGTTCATTAACTTTAGCCGTGTGTTCAGCATTGGTTTTCGTAAAATATGTTTTTTTATTTTTATCAGCCACAAAGAATAAGTAATCATGGTGGCTGGGATTTATAGTGGCGGCAATTGAATCAACACTAGGGCTACAAATGGGTCCAACTGGTAATTTGCCTTGATTGCAGCCATTTCTTGTATTATAGCCATTTTGACAATTATTTAAATCTTGATTAGTTAAGGCAGAAGAAAAATCTTTATGAACCGCATAGTAAGTAGTTACATCACTACCTAGGCTTTCGCCTATTTTAAGGCGATTATAAAAGACACCGGCAACTCCAGCCCGATCATTAGAGGCTGCTCCCTCTAATTCCACAATACTTGCCATAGTTAAAATGTCATGAACACTATAACTAGAATTTTCAATAGCTTCTTGATAATTTTTTAAAACATCGGCCATACCATCAAGCATTTTTTCAATAATATCTTTAATGCCACTTCCATTATATACTTCATAAGTACTAGCAAATAAATAACCTTCTAAAGGGTAATATATATTTTCATTTAGAATATCATCTGTTAAAAACCAATATTTGCTAATTAAAGTTTGTAAATATTCTTTATCTTGAAAAACATTCATTACTTCCTCTTCACTAGTGTTAGTAGCTTCAGCAATCTTTTCAGCATAATCGGTTAATCTTTTACCTTCAATAAAAGTAATATTATAAGTGTTCTTAACTTCAATTATTTCACCTTTATTAATCTTTTCTAAAATCTTTTTTGTGCCCATATTAGGACTTAATTCGTATCTTCCAGCTTGAAGATTAATATTTCTATTTAATAAAACATAGATATAACCAGAAAATTTACTTTTAATTAAACCCATTTTTCGTAAATCATTAATAATATTAATTTTATTAGTACCAGAATTTAAAACAAATTCTACTTGATTAGTACTATTAGATACCGGATTTAAACCATAAAAATATAAACCTATTAATAAACCAATTACTAATACTAAACCACATATTATAAAAATAACTGCTTTTTTCATTTAAAAACCTCTTTATTCCGATATTTTATCTTCAATTTGCGATAATAAATTTTCAATTAATGTCCATTCTTTTTCGGTTTTAATATCATTTAATTCTAATTTATTACCATCTTTTTCATAAGTAGCCGCATAAGTAATTATATTACCATCTTTATCTTTATTATTATCAGTAAAAACTATATAACTTTTTTTAGTTTCATCAGAATCAAAAGTAAATAATATTTCATATTCAGTAGTTTTACCATTACTATCGGTGATAGTAAAAGTCCGTTCTTTTTCATCAGGCATTTTCATTTTCCTCCCTTTTAATAAAAGTTTCTAAAATAATTTGGGCCGCCATGCCATCAATAACTTTCTTTCGCTTTTTACGACTTATATCAGCGTCTAATAAAATATTTTCCGCTTCAATTGTACTTAATCTCTCATCTACAAGATAAATGGGAATATTAATTTGAGATTCGAGCATTTTTTTAAATTCTAAACTGCGATTACTAGCAAATCCCTCGGTGTTATTCATATTTTTAGGTAAGCCTAAAACTATTTTAGCAATATCATATGATTTTATTAATTCTAATAATTCTTTAAGGGCAGATTCATAATCATTACTCGCAAATCTAATTACTTTTAAAACATGACATATAGTTCTTGTCTTATCAGTTATAGCTACGCCTAAGGTTTTAGTACCTAAATCAAGACCTAAATAACGCATATAAAATTCCTTTCTTAAGTACAATCAATATTCTATCAAATTTTTAATTAAATTACAACCTTCTTATTTGAGCAAAAAAAATAATCATTAAGATTATTTAAAATATTTTGTACAGTTTCCCCGCCAAGTAACTATCGAAGCATTATTCTCTAACTTATAATTATAGCAAATAGAATTATCTTCGTTACAAGCCGCGATAGCACAATGGCTTTTTAATTCTTGATAATTTCTAATGGGAATTACCACACAATAAATTAATAATTCAACAAATACTAATAAACCTAAAATTAATAAAAATTTTTTCAAACTTATTTCTTTATTCATAATACTCTTACTCTCCTATAAATATGGGGTTATACATCTTATTAATACTATATATAATAATATTAATACCGCTAAACCGATAAATAGTGCTTCATATAACTTAATAGTTTTTTCTTTCTTTTTATTTTTCATATACTTACCTCTAGTATATTGTAACATATTTTAAACAAGAAAAAAAGAACAAATTAATTGTTCGATTCCGAGATTTTTTTAGTCACAAACATACCAGCAAATTTATATTTTTCTTCATTTTTAATATATAAATAGGCAAAGATACTATAAGTACCGGCGCCAATAAAATTAACAATTAAATCAAGCATGGTATCACGTAAACCTATATCTAAATATTTATCTAATTTTACTAATTCGTTCCCTTTTTTATCATATAAAATAGAATAGCTTATATTATCAATGCTTACAACTTTATTTTCTTTTTGAGGATTTAAATCGACAGTTTTGATAGTTTCAATATATTCATCTTTTTGCATATCAGTACCTAATAAGCGATCAACACTATATTCGTATATTTCCCAAACTACACCAGTAGTCATCGAAAAACAAAAAGCAACTAAAGTGACAAAAAATGGTGATAAATTAATACTGTCATCAGCTTTATTTAGTAAATAAACTAAGGAAAAGCCTAAACTAGCACATAAGAAACCATTTAAAGTATGAAGCATGATGTCCCAATATGGTACACGACAAAAGAAATTGTCTATCTCCCCTAATATTTCAGAGGAATATATGAATAAATAGATGCTAACTTTAACCGCGGAGGGAATATCTATTTTAAATTTTTTTTCGGCAAATAATGGAAGTGATAATAAAACTAAAGAGATAACACATAAAAAGCCATTCATGATATTGCCTCTTAAAATTTCTCTAATCATACAAATAATAATTAAAATTCGTAAGATAAAAAATACAGCAATATCTAACTTATTTTTACCTTTAAACTTTTTCTTAAAAATCTTTTTCATTTTACACCTCAAAAACTTCTTAAAATGCTAATTTACAAATTTTATTTAAATACATAATGGTATTATACCATAAAGCAAAAGAAAACTCCATCGAATGATGAAGTTATTCTATATTTTCAACTGAGATTATTTATTACTCACGGGAATTTATCAGTTTTGAAAATTTAAAATTAAGCAAACCATTATAAAATGGTTATTTTTTTGTCAAATTTTT
>CANQXQ010000045.1 GCA_947627845.1 uncultured Bacilli bacterium
ATTTAAAAATCTCTCAATTCAGCATAAACACTGGGTTTGGGAGATTTTACTTTTTAAAAACTGATAAATTCAGGATTATAACATAAATATTGCTTTTTTGCTAGTCGTAAGTTTACGCAAAGTCAAATAAACTTAACTGACTGGTTTCTGGTAAATTACCAAATACGCCTAATTCCCTTAATTTATCGACTGTTGTGCCATTTACATGACCACGCATTTGAAAGTCTTCAATACTGTAAAATGGTTTAATATTGCGTTCTTCAATTATTTTAGCGGCGACCGAATCACCAAGACCATCTAATGTTCTAAATGGACATATTAAAGTTACACCATCATCAGCTAAAATAAAGTTTTTGCCATCACTTTTTTCAATATCTATTAAACCAAATTTAAAACCACGAGCTGTTGCTTCTAATGATAATTTTAATGTTTCTAAAACACTTGTTTCTTTATTAGTAGCGCTATACCCTTTAGCTATAATTTCATTCATTTTAGCTTTGATAGCATCATAACCTTTAACCATGGTTTCTAAATCAAAATCATCAAAACGAGTAGAAAAATATGTAGCGTAATAAACTGCTGGGTAATGAACTTTGAAATAAGCAATACGAAAAGCACTCATAACATAAGCCGCGGCGTGAGCTTTAGGGAACATGTATTTTATTTTACCACAAGAGTCGATAAACCATTGTTCAATCCCTGCTTTTTCCATATCAGCTTTATGTTTAGCCCATGTTTCAGGTTCTTTAGAGGCTTTACCTTTACGGACAAATTCCATAATTTTAAAAGCTTTTATTGGTTCCATGCCTTTATACATTAAATAAACCATAATGTCATCACGACAGCCAATAACATCACTAAAAGGCACGACGGCATTTTTAATTAATTCTTGAGCATTACCTAACCACACATCAGTTCCATGAGATAAACCAGATATTTTTATTAATTCGGCAAAAGTTTTAGGTTTAGTATCAACCAGCATGCCAATTGTAAATGGCGTTCCAAATTCAGGAACACCTAAAGTTCCAGTTTCATTCATTATTTGTTCTTTAGTAACGCCTAAAGGTTCCGGTGATAAAAAAATACCCATGGTTTCTTTATCATCTAAAGGAACAGTAGTAACATCTATACCCGAAATATCTTGGATCATTCGAAGTTGAGTAGGATCAGTATGACCTAAAATATCAAGCTTTAAGACATCTTGATCGATAGCATGGTAATCAAAGTGAGTAGTTCGCCAAGCGGCATCGACATCTTCGGCGGGGTATTGGAATGGCGTAAAATCAAAAACATCCATATAACCCGGTATAACAACTATTCCTCCAGGGTGTTGGCCAGTAGTTCTTTTAACTCCTGTACAACCTATTGCTAAACGTTCTACTTCGGCATTATTCATAGTAATTCCTTTTTGTTCCGCATAGCCTCGAACAAAACCAAAAGCTGTTTTTTCAGCGACTGTACCAATAGTTCCGGCCCGATAAACATTATCAACTCCAAATAAGACTTTAGTATAATCATGAGCCGCGGCTTGATTTAAATCCGAAAAGTTTAAATCTATATCAGGGACTTTATCGGCGTTAAAACCAAGGAAAGTTGCAAATGGCATATCTTGACCATCTTTAGTCATTTTAGTTCCACATTTAGGACAATCTAAATCAGGTAAATCAAAACCACTTTTATAAGTTGCTCCTAAAGGATTATTATTCTCATCATTAAAAATACTATGTTTACAATTTTTACAACGATAATGCGGTGGCAAAGAATTAACTTCGGTTATTCCCATCATTGTGGCGACAAAACTAGAACCAACTGAACCTCGAGAACCGACTAAAAAACCATCATCATTACTTTTTTTAACTAATTTTTGGGCAATTAAATAAATAACATCAAAGCCTCCACCAATAATACCACCTAAACTCTTTTTAACCTTTTTATCAATATCAGCTAGAGGATCATTATTTTTTAAGGTAGCTAATTCTTCTTCTAAAGCTGGTAATTCTTCAGAAGAAGCATTATTAATTTTGGCTTGTAAAGTTGCAATATTAGTTTCTTGTTCAGCTTGTAATTTAATAATTAATTCTTCTTTAACAATCTCTTTTACAGCATCCATGCCTTTTAAAATTGTCGCATGGACCAAAGAGAATGCTTTATTAATTAATTCTTCTCCCTCTAAATGTTCTTCTCTAATTAGTTTTGCTTTAATACTTTCTAAAACCGCATCACCATATAATTCTTTAGATATTCGCTCCTCAATATTTAATGGAAGAGGATCCCCATACCAATCTTTAGCTCGAGTATAAACTAAATCGGTCATAGTTTCGACGGAATTTTCAATTCGTGGTGAAAATGGGACCCCTCCAGTTTGAATAATGACTTCTACTTCTTCAATCATATCAGCAATTTTATTAGTATTAGTAACTACTATTTCATAAGCTAATTCAGGATCTAAAAAGGAAAATTCGGCAAGCATTTCATTAGTCGTGCGAATATGCATATCTGGTTGATTTACGCCTCTTCTATTTAAAGGATGAAGTTTGCCATTACTTTTTTGCGCAATAATAATATCACGATAAATTTTATCTTTGGGAGTTAAATAATGGGCATCACTAGTTGCAACGACGATTTTACCGGCATCTTTAGCAACTCGAATAATTTTCTTTAAATGTTCTTCTAAATCTTGACGAGTTTTAAAGCCAGTAGATTCCATTTCTAATAAATGAGTCATAGCACTTATCGGTTGAACTTCGATATAATCATAAAATTGCATTAAGTTGGCTAATTCTTCATCATCTTTAGTTTTAGCTTCCTCAAATATTTCGCCATTAACACAGCCACTTCCAATTAAAAGACCCTCTCTTAATTTTTTTAATTCCCCTCGAGGTAATTTAGGTTCACTACCACGGAATAAATAAGTCGTATTCGCATAAGAAATAATTTTAAATAAATTTTTTAAACCTACTTTATTTTTAACTAAACAACATAAATGGAATGGGAAAGAGAATTTGATTAATTCATTAATATCAACCGAATTAAATAATTTTGTGGTGGTTTCAATATTGCGCGCATCTAATTCTTCACACATTTTATAAAAAGCTAAGGCTGTTCCTTCCGCATCATAATCGGCACGATGATGAGCTTCTTCGTCCCATTCTACTTTATATCGTCTAGCAAGAGTAGTTAATTTATGATTAGGCCATTCGGGATGGAGCATCCGAGCCATACTCATAGTATCTAAAACCGTATTATTAAAATCCCCTAAATCATATTTATGACAAGCCGCACTAATAAAACCAATATCAAATTTAGCATTATGGGCAACCATAGGTAAATCCCCGGTCCAAGCTAAAAATCTTTTAGTGACTGTAGCTTCATCATCATGACCTTTTAACATTTCATCAGTTATACAAGTTAAATCAATAATCTTTTGAGGTAAAGGACGATGAGGATCAATAAATTCATCAAAACGATCTATTACTTCGCCATGTTTAATTTTTACAGCCCCTATTTCAATCATTTGATCACTACCGACATAAAAACCAGTTGTTTCAGTATCAAAAACAACATATTCTTGATTTAGTAATTCATATTCTTTTAAATTATAGATAAAATCAATATCATCATTTACCACATTTAATTCGGTGCCATATATAACTTTAAATCTTTCTTCCGCTGGCTTGCCCTCATTTAATTCCGTTACAGCATGAAATAAATCAGGGTAAGATTGAAGAGCATTATGATCAGTTACTGCGATAGCTTTATGGCCTAGACCTAAAGCAAAATTAACTAAAGATTTAGCCTCAATTACCCCGTCCATCATACTCATCATCGTATGGGTATGAAGTTCCACTCTTTTTTCGGGAGCTTCATCAATTATTTTTTCTTCTTTACTCGGAATATTTTCTAAATTCCAAATTTGAAAAACAAATTCATGAGCATAATTGTCAAATTCAATATTACCATGAAACCGATACCACTTTTTCTTTTTAGTCGCATCTTTTAAACCGGCTTTGATTAAAGCAAATTCTTTTTTATTCTTTTTAAAGACTTTAGCAAGCATACTATTAGTATTATCACTGATTTTTAAAGTCATAATATTAATATTTTCTTTTTCTAAAAGTTCATCACCAAAGACATAGGCTTCAACAATAACATTTTCAGCAGAACCATTTATATTTTCTAATTTAGTTACTTCGCCATCAATATGTTCACCCATAATAATATTGGGATCATCACTTTTTTTAATCACTATTTCCCGATTTTCAATGGCTTCTAAATTTCTAATACTTAAGCATAAACTTTTAGCATAACTATCAAAGTCCACATTCCCATTAGCCCTATACCAATTATCTTCTTTAATAATATTTTTTAAGGAATTATATTTATCTTTATCTTTTTCGAATATTTTAGCAAGCATACTTTTATTATTATCATTAAGAGTTATAGTCATAATATTGATATTATCACGCTCTAAATTATTAATAGATTCGATATAACCCTCAATTGTAATATTTCGGCCTACATTAGTAATACTATTAATTGGTACAGCTTCTTTATTAATATTTTTGCCAATAATTACTTCCCCAGGTTTATATTCTTTTATTGCTGGTACATAATCAATTGGAGCTTGGACATTTTCTAATTCGGCATCGACATCTTTTTTTAATTCTTCATTTATTTTAGTCGTAATTAAATAATCTTTTAAGCCATACATATTAAGCATTTTTTTAATATTATTTTCTTCTTTTTTAATAGTTTCTTCTTCCGTTTTACTTATTACTTCAAAGATAATTATATCATCATCTAAAGTAGGATTATTATCTTGTAAACTAATTAATGAGGGCTTTTCCTCGACTAATTTATTAATTATTTCTTTAATTAAGATTAAGGCTTTATCACTA
The DNA here is from genome assembly GCA_947627845.1 of uncultured Bacilli bacterium. Lineage (GTDB taxonomy): Bacteria > Bacillota_I > Bacilli_A > RF39 > UBA660 > Caccenecus. Next base: position 4,899 of record CANQXQ010000045.1, read on the forward strand.
GTTATTTCTTTATATTCAATAGATATATTTACATTATATAAGTCATTTATTTTATATTTTTTATTTATTAAAGTATCTATAATAGGAAATGGTAATATTTGGGAAGATGCTAAATAAACATTAAATATTTCGGTTTTTTTATTTAAAACTACCTTTAATATTTCTAAATCATTAACTATTTCTTCTGGTAAATCTAAATTAATACTTTTTAAAAAGGCTTTTATATCTTGCATTATTACCACCCTTACTACTTTTTATATTATACATCTTAAACCTTTATTTCTCAAGTTACTTGATTATTTATTTTAGTCATTATTTCAATATTTATTTGATAACTATCAAATCTTTTCGTGACTTTACCATTAATTTTAACAATATCACCTATTTGTAAACTATTTAACATATAGTAAGCTTTAGGAAATAAAACAAAATCTAGACTCCCCGTTTCATCACTAGCGGTTAGAAAAGCCATATTATCACCTTTTTTTGTTTTAATATTTTTAATTTTTTCGATTAAAACTAAACACTCAATGTGTTTATCAAAATAATTTTTTATATTTTCGATTTTAATAATATTTTGGCCTTGATATTTACATACGGGATGATTACTAATATAAAAGCCATAAGAAGCATATTCTTTCTCTCTTAGTTCTTCATCGGTATATTCTTCATATTCTTCTAAAGATGGACAAAGGACATTTGATATATCTAAATCCATCACTAAGGTGGCATAATTAATCGCAATATCAAGATTTAAAATCATCGTTTTTTTAGTTAAATTAAAGTTATCTAATACGCCCGCCCAAATTAAGGCTATTAGAGTTTTTTTATTAACACTTTTTCCATAAACCCGAGCAATAAAATCAAGATAATCTTTATAAATACCATTCTTGTTTCGCTCTAAAATAATCGCCTCGGTTGCGATATTCCCTAAATTTTTAATACTACTTAAAGGCAGTAATAAACTATCTTTTATTATCTCATAATTATTAGTACTGGTATTAATATCAGGTTTTAATATTTTAATACCCTTTTTTTTAGCTTCAGTTAGATATTCTTGAGTTTTAATTTCACTACCGAGGCTCATATTAAGTAAATTAGTGATAAAATACATTGGAAATTTTACTTTTAAATAAGCCATTTGATAACCAATTAAAGCATAAGAAACTGAATGGGCTTTATTAAAACCATAATTAGCAAATTTTAAAATTAAATCATAAATCGCTAGAGCTATTTTTTCTTCATAGCCTCTTTTTTTAGCATTTAAAATAAAATGTTCTTTATCTTCTAACATAATACTCGCTTTTTTCTTGGACATAGCTCTTCTAATATTATCAGCTTCGGCATAAGTATAACCACCAATTTTAACTAATATTTGCATAACTTGTTCTTGATAGACAATAACCCCATAAGTTTCTTTTAAAATTGGTTCTAAATCAGGATGTAAATATTGGACTTTTTCTTGACCATATTTACGTTTAATAAATAAATCAATATTTTGCATGGGACCAGGGCGAAATAAGGCGACCGCGGCAATTAAATCGGAAAAACTAGTAGGTTTAAGTTTTTTCATAAGATTTTTCATGCCACTACTCTCATATTGGAATATTCCCTCGGTTTCAGCGTCACTAAATATTTTAAATATTTCGGAATCATTTAAATTAATACGATTTAAGTCTAAAGATTTACCAGTATTTTCTTTAATTAAATCTAAAACATTAGCTATAATCGTTAAGTTTCGTAAAGCTAGAAAATCCATTTTTAATAAGCCTAAAGGTTCTAAATATTCCATAGTAACTCCAGTCATAATAGCATTATTACTATAAATTATGGGAATTACTTCATCCAGTGCTACTCTAGAGATTACTACACCGGCCGCATGAGTGGAGATATGTCTTTTTAAACCCTCTAGTTTGATACTTATTTTATATAAAATCTTAAGTTCGGGGTAATTATTTAAATATGTTTTAATAATATCTTTTTCTAAATTGGTTTTTAAATCAAGTTTCGCATCTATAAGTTTAACAAAAGGGTCAATTAAGTCTAAAGAAATATCTAAAGTGCGAGCAACATCTCTTAATACTTGTTTTGATCCAAGAGTTCCAAAGGTCATAATAGGAGCAACATTAAATTTGCCATATTTTTCGCGAACATAATCAATTACTAATCCTCTTTTGGTATATTCAAAATCAATATCAATATCAGGCATGGTAATTCTTTCGGGATTTAAAAATCTTTCAAATAATAAATTATA
>CANQXQ010000046.1 GCA_947627845.1 uncultured Bacilli bacterium
AAAAACCTAAAAAAGAAAAAAAGAAACTAAAAGATAAGTGGAATAATTTAGGAAAGAAAAAGAAAATTATTATAATATGTAGTTTAATATTATTTTTAGTTCTAATTATTGGTTTAATATTATTTTTAGTTTTAAAACCTAATGCTGCTTTAGAAGAAGAAAAGAAAAAGCCAAATGAACCAGTCGTAATTATCGAAGAAGATAATTATCGTTTTGAAGATGGAACTTTAGTTTTTCTTGATAAAAATAAAAATGAATTAGGTAAGTATGAATGTGAAAATAAAGATGAAAAATTATGTTTTATTGCTCCATATAGTGATGAAGATAATTTTGATCAAGAAAAAGCTATTTATGAAACTGGGGAAGCCGTGCCTAAAAAGAGTAAAATTTATTTTGATAATTATGTCTTTATTTATGATAATGTAAGTGAAGAAGAGGGCTTTATCAATTTATATGATATTAAAGAGGGTAAATCTTTAGGTATATATAAACTAGTAAAAGGATTTACCGATAATAATTATGTTATTTTAAAAGATAAAAATGATAAATATGGGGCAATATTATTTACGGAAGAGGGAGTAGAGTCTAAACTTGATTTTACGTTTAATTATTTAGGAAGACTTAGTGCTAACTCTAATTTAGTTGCAAAAAGTTCTAATAAATACTTTATATATAAAGAAGATGGTGTACTTTTAAATAAAGGATTAGAATATGAAGTAAAGAGTTATAATAATAATTATATTGTTGTTAATAATGATGGTTATTATGTTTATGATTATAAAGGAGAATTAATTTTTGATGATGCTTATGATTATATAAGTTTATTAGATGATTATGTAATTATGATTAAAGATCAAAAATTATATGTTAAAGATTATCAAAATAATAAATATAATGAAGAGGGAATTACTTTAAGTAATAAAAATTATAATCTAACTAAAGTTTATGATAAAAATAAAAGACTTATAGAAACAAGAAGTGCTTTTGGGGTACAAGTAGAAAATGAGACTATAGATATTTCTTATAAGAGTAATAATGCCGAAAAGAATGAATTAATTAATATATATGAAGGTAAATTAAATAGTAAATTTGCTTTTATGAATTATTTTGATTCAACTATCTATTTTTATAAAGATGAAGATAAAAAAGAATTACTTGGTAAATATAAATGTGCTAATAAAAATACTATTGATAAAGATACAACAACTTTAAATAGTTGTATGGTGGCTAGTGAATCTTATTTTAGTATAAATGATGTTCAAAATAAAAAGAATGGTATTTTACCAATCTTTAATGAAAGATATATCTTTATTATTGATTATTTAGATAAAGCTAACAAAACAGTTAATTTATATGATTTAAAAACTAATAAAACTTTAGTTAAATATAATAGTGTAGATGCGGGAATTCATGAAGAAACTAATAATTTAAGTTTAGTGCAAGAACCAATTGTTTATATTATGGCTCAAAATCGTAATAAAAAATATGGGGTTATTAAAATGGATGAGGAAGTTACAGGTTTAATTAGTTTTGATTATGTTAATATGGAAAAAATAAAAGATTATTTTCTTGCAGAAAGTAGTCAAGAAACCTATATGTTACTTGATAATAAAGGAAATATGGTAACTGAAAAATTAGGAAGAAAAATAGTTGATTATGAGGGAAATTATTTAAAAACTTTAAGTGATGATAAATATTATATTTGTGATTTTAATGGCGAAACCAATGATTTTACTGGTTATTTAGATATTACTTTAAAACCAGATTATTATGTAAAAATAACTTCTTCTTATGAATTAGATTTAGGAAAGTATGATGATATAAGTTTTAGTTTATCTTCCCCAATTTATATTGGACCAGATTATTTAGGTAATTATGATGTTACGAAAAGAGATGATGGCTCATATCGTATAATTATTAAGAGTACTGGTGAGGTTTATGATTATACTAAAGAGGGAATAAGAATAATATCTGGCGATTAAGACTTGCAAAGATAAAATATATTTGATAGAATAGTCATAGAAAAACGAAGAACAAGAGGAGTAAAAAATTAGGACTTTAAAGAGAGCCTTTGGTTGCTGGAAAAAGGTAAGTATAATTTTTGAAGGTTACTTGGGAGTTAGCGAAAAAGCTCGCAGTGATGCGTTAAAATATTTAAGAAAAATAAAAGGTGGTACCGTGCTATTTATGCACCCTTTGGTATGACCTTTTTTATTTGATTTTAAGGAGTGATAGTATGTTAGATAAAAAATATGATCATTTATTGGTGGAGAAAGGTAAATATGAAAATTGGAAAAAAATGGGTTATTTTGAGCCTAAAAAAGCTAAAGAACCATTTTGTATAGTTATTCCTCCGCCTAATGTTACAGGAAAATTACATATAGGTCATGCTTGGGACACAAGTATTCAAGATACAATAATTAGGTATAAAAGAATGCAAGGATTTGAAACTTTATGGCTTCCAGGAATGGATCATGCCGGCATTGCTACTCAAGCTAAAGTTGATAAAAAATTAAAAGAAATGGGTATTAATCCGCGAAGTTTATCAAGAGAAGAATGGTTAAAGCATGCTTGGGCTTGGAAAGAAGAATATGCCGAAAATATTCATGAGCAATGGGCTAAATTAGGTTTATCTTTAGCTTATTCTAAAGAAAGATTTACTTTAGATGAGGGTTTATCAAAAGCAGTTAGAAAAGTATTTGTCGATTTATATAATAAAGGATTAATCTATCAAGGCGAAAAAATTATTAACTGGGATCCAGTTGCTATGACTGCATTATCGAATGAAGAAGTTATCTATAAAGATATTCCAGGTGCTTTTTATCATTTAAAATATAAATTAGAAAATAGTGAAGAATATTTAGATGTTGCCACAACTAGACCCGAGACTTTATTTGGTGATACAGCTGTCGCGGTTAATCCTTTAGATGAGCGTTATAAAAAATATCATGGGAAAAAAGTAATTTTACCAATTGTGGGTAAAGCTATACCTATTATTTTAGATGAACATGCTGATATGGAAAAAGGAACAGGATGTGTAAAGATTACCCCATATCATGATCCTAATGATTATGAAGTAGGTTTAAGACATAATTTGGAAGCTATTAAATGTATTAATTTGGATGGAACGATGGCTGATACGGCAATAGGTTATGAGGGATTAGACCGGTTTATAGCTCGAGAAAAATTAATTAATGATTTAAAAGAACAAGGTTTATTATTAAAAGTAGAAGAAATAACCCATAATGCCCCATTCAGTGAACGAAGTGGAGTTTTGATTGAGCCAATGATTTCGAAACAATGGTTTGTTAAAATGCGACCTTTGGCTGATAGAGTTTTAGAAAATCAAAAAAATAAAGAAGAAAAAGTTAATTTTATACCAAAAAGATTTGAAAAAATTATGAACCATTGGATGGAAATAACTTACGATTGGTGTATTTCAAGACAACTTTGGTGGGGACATAGAATACCTGCTTGGTATAAGAATGGCGAAATATATGTGGGTGAGGAAGCACCTAAAGAAGATGGTTGGGTTCAAGATGAAGATGTATTAGATACTTGGTTTTCTAGTGCTTTATGGCCATTTTCCACTTTAGGTTGGCCTAATAATACCGATGATTTAAAAAGATATTACCCTAATAATGTTTTAGTGACGGGTTATGATATTATTCCTTTCTGGGTAAATCGGATGACTTTTCAAGGATTAGAATTTTTAAATAAAAGACCTTTTGAATATTGTTTAATTCATGGACTTATTAGAGATAAAGAGGGCCGAAAAATGTCTAAAAGTCTTGGAAATGGAATTGATCCAATCTTAATGTGTGAAAAATATGGGGCTGATGCGTTAAGATTTTATTTAACGACGGCAGTTTCTAATGGAATTGATTTAAAATTTGATGAAGAAAATTTAAAAGCAACTTGGAATTTTATTAATAAACTTTGGAATGCTTCAAGATTTGTTTTAATGAATATGGAAAACATTACTGAGGAAGATTATAATCTTAAAAAAATTGATAAATGGATTTTAACGAGATATAATGAAACGATAAAAAATGTCACTAAATTTATGGACAAATTTGAGCTTAATAATGCGGGAAATGAGATATATAATTTTATTTATAGTGATTTTTGTGATAATTATATTGAGTTTGCTAAATTTAGTTTAGATGATAATACCACTAAAAGAATATTATGGGAAGTTTTAGGAGGTATTCTTAAAATGTTACATCCATTTATGCCATATGTTACAGATGAAATATATAGTAAAATGCCGAATGTTAAAGAAAATATTATGATTAGTGCTTACCCAACTTATAATAAGCAAGAAGTATTTAAAAAAGAAGAACAAGAAGTTAAAGATATGATTCAATTTATAAGTCTTTATCGGAAAACTTATCAAGAAAATCATATGGACAAAACTGTACAAATTAAGTTTAATAATAATAGTGATTATGAACTTATTAAAAAGATTTTAAAAATGCAAAATATAGTGGAAGAGTCTTTAAATTTAACTAATTATAATGTAGCATATAAAGAGTTTGATGTAACTATCTATTATGAAAAAGAAAAAACTGAAGAAGATGAATTAGCTTTAAAAAAAGAAATAGAACTTTTAGAAAATTCTATAAATAAAAGAAAAGGCTTACTTAATAATGCTAATTTTGTAGCGAAAGCTCCGGCTAATTTAGTAGAACAAGAAAAAGAAAAATTAAAATTAGAAGAAGAAAAGTTACAAAAATTAAAAGGAGAATAGAAATATTTTCCGACTTGTTTTAGTAGCTCAGTTGGATAGAGCGGCCCCCTCCTAAGGGGTAGGTCGTGGGTTCGACTCCCACCTAGAACACCATGTTGATTAATACTCGGAAATATATTTTTTTACGGGTAACAATATAAAAACTACTCTCAAAATTAATTGAAAGTAGTTTTATTTTGGCAATTTAGAAAACATATTCAGATGATAAGCATACTTAAAAATTTAATACTTTTTATGAATGTCATCATGTAAATTAGTACTATTATATAAATTAAGATATTGTGAAAAAGTTGGAATTAAACCACCACATACAGTAGGAACTTGATTAATATCACTTATAATACCTTTATTAAGAAGACTAGTTCTAACTCTTTCTAGATTACAATCTACATTATCTGTTAAAGACCAATATGATATTCCATTTAATCTTACACCTGAATTATTTATTATAGATGATATGCTATTTATTCTATCTTTTTTCATAGAATATATCTCTTCATAAGAAAATTTAGGTGTATCTCCAATTGTTTTTAATGTTTCACTTTCACTTAAAGATAGATCAAATTCGGTTATTTGAATATTCATATTTTGGGTATCTTGTAAAAATTTAAAATCTTTAAAACATTTTTGTATTTGTTCATCACTAGTTCTAAAAGTTATATGCATTTGTGAGCCTAAAGTATCAATTAGACCATTTGAGGTAGAATTTATAGAATGTAATACTTCAAATACTTTTTTTCTTCTTTCAGCATCTTCTAAAAATGGTTCATTATATAAATAGCTTACTCCTTGAGGCTTATGAATTTTAGCATATTCGAATACATTACATAAATCTTTAATAGTTATATCATATTTACTTTCCCATATATTTTCATATAGTCCTTGATTATTTTTATTAAAACTTACAATTTCATTAAATAAATCAATTGCATTGATGACGGGTGTACCATCATTTAATTTATGGGCTGAATTATATTCATTTACAAAATCTATAGTGGCTTTAACATAAGAAGTTAATGTTTTTAAAATTTCATCTTTTGTTTTTCCTTTAAATAAATTTTCAGCTGAACCTTTAGTTAAAAGTGAATGAAATCTTATATGTTTATTATTTTTATGTGCAAAATCTAAATCATTTTGGGCAAAATAGAAATCAAATTGTTCTGGATTGTTTTCGTCAAAAAATTCATTTATAACAACTTCTGGTTTTCCTGATCCTACTAATAAAGTATTAAATGTTGACAATTTTCCATTAAGTAATACTAATTCATCATATAAGTTGGGCATTTTATTTTGGTCTCGTTCAATAGAAATAAATCTATGGGCTTGTTTAAAAATTTCTTTATAATTATTAGGATATCTATTTTTTATATATTCTTTAATATATGTTATTGTTTCTATATTTTTATCAGTATAAATTTTTTTAATAACTTCGATATCTTCTTTTTTAATACCTAAATGATATAATGTATTATCTATTATAATAGACTTACTACTATTATGTGATACTAAAGTATCTTGATATTTTTTAAATACATTTCGTTTTAACTGGTCTAAATCTTGAATAATAAAATTTTGCAAATCTTCTTTTGAAAATACTCCGTTTAATTGTTTGCATCGATATATAAAAGAAATTATTTCATCATAAGTTTGGCATTGTATTATTGATAACATATCAAGTTGTTCACTACTAAAATATCCTCCCATATTACTTGTATTAACATTTAAATTATATAAATCCATTATATCACCTACTATTTATTTTCATTATAGCATATTTTAATAGATTTATATAGCAAGCGAATTTATAATGTTAAACCTTTTTGAAAATGTCAGTATGCGATTTTTTGAAAATGTCAGTTTTCTCATATAAAAATATATTATAATTTATTACTAGGCAAATCATTGACAATAGGCAGTAATAATTCGTCATACTTATTGTAATATCTTATTTTTAAGATATTACATATTCTATAAGAATTGTTACTGGGTTCCTGTTGTCAATGAGGAACTAGCAATAAATTTACTATATTAATAAACTGACATTTTCAAAAAATCTTAACAGCAAGCGAATTTATAATAAACAAAAAGAGTTATTATTTTTATTAGTATAAATTAAATTTTATAAGTTATAATAGTATTAGAAAATCTTTAAATTAAAGGAGAATTTTAATGAAAAATAAGAAAAAAATAAGTTATGTACTTTTATTAGTTGTGGGTATATTATTATTAGCAGCGTGTGGTAAAAACCCGAGTTTGACAGTTGAAATAATAAAAAAACATCATTTTGCCCAGTATTTATAAGGCTTCGTGATGTTTTAATT
>CANQXQ010000047.1 GCA_947627845.1 uncultured Bacilli bacterium
TAATTTTCAAAATTTTGTAAGTGGCAGTAGAAATAACTTCGAATGTATTATCTATAATATAAGTTTTAAAATAAAAGATAATATTTTAGAAATAAAATTTATTGGTAAAAGTTTTTATCGGTATATGGTTCGTAATTTAGTCGGAGCCATGTTAGATGTAAGTCGAGGTAAAGCATCACTAGAAGATGTCAAAGAAGCTTTAGTTAATCCTCTAATTTCTAAAAGATTTACTACTGCTATACCTAATGGCTTATATTTAAATAAAATATATTATTAAGGAGAATTTTCATGGAAGAAGTACAAATATTTATTAAATTATATGAAGAGTTATGTAAAACTATTTCTAAAGGTCGAAGAAAAATTAATATTACGGAAAGTATGGAAGTCTGTACTAAAGCTTTAAATAGTTTATCTATTGTTTATTCTATTATACCTAAAGAATATAACTATATGGTTTATAATACTTTATTAATAGCTAAAATATTTAGTAAAGAAACCGTAAGTAAACTTAATACTAAACGATATAATGATGTTATAAATAAATTACACCAAGCTTTAGCTAAATATGAAAATATACCTATTTTAAACGAAAAAGAACCCTTAAGTCGTTAATTTTAGTTAATTATTGTTAAAATATGTAATTTTTATTTGACAAAATCATATATTTTACATATAATTTTAGATGGTACATTTTATTTGTTGGAGTTATTATGCCCTGGGAAAGCAGAAGTAACAAAAACGAGTGGAAGGAAATAAATATGAAAACATTCATGCAAACAAAAGAAAACATTGAACGTAAATGGTATGTAATTGATGCTGAGGGTCAAACTTTAGGTCGATTAGCTACCAAAGCTGCCACTATCTTAAGAGGAAAACATAAACCAACTTATACTCCTCATGTTGATTGTGGTGATTATGTTATTGTAATTAACGCCTCAAAAGTTGTGTTAACAGGTAAGAAATTAGACGATAAGATGTATTATAATCATTCTGGTTACCCAGGTGGTTTAAGAGAAAGAAATGCTCGCACAATGATTGAAAAGTACCCAGAAGAAATGGTTGAAAGAGCTATAAAAGGTATGTTACCTAATGGACCATTAGGTGAAAAAATGGGCAAAAAATTATTTGTTTATAGAGATGCTAACCATAAACATGAAGCTCAAAAGCCTATAGCTTTAGAAATTGATTAGGAGGTAAACATGGCAAAACAAGTTTGGACTGCAACAGGTCGTCGTAAAAGAAGTTCTGCATCTGTCAGATTAGTCGGAGGAACTGGAAATATTACTGTTAATGGTGTTGACGTTAACGATTATTTTCCTAATAAACTTTTAGTTATGGATTTAACTAGCCCATTAGTAGCTACTGATAATTTAAATCGTTTTGATATTGAAGTAACTGTTCGTGGTGGTGGTTATTCTGGTCAAGCCGGAGCTATTCGTTTAGGTATTGCAAGAGCTTTACTTAAATTTGATGCAAATACTGATCAATCAAGAGAAGACTCTTATCGTAAAATTTTAAAATCTAATGGTTTCTTAACCCGTGATGCCCGAGTTAAAGAACGTAAAAAATACGGTCTTAAAAAAGCTCGTCGTGCTCCACAATTTAGTAAACGTTAATATAATCAATGTTTTAAAGCTCGAATTAATCGAGCTTTTTGCTTGTCTAAAAATTAACTCTATCTAAAATTTTAATTAAATGGTATAATTACTCTAGAGGTGTCCTATGAAGATATTTATTGGTTATATTTTAACATATAGTTATATATTATTAATTTTGTTAGTAACTTATCTATTACAAACAAAACTTAATATGCCGGAAGAAAAAACTCGGAAAATAGTTCATATCTTTATAGGTTTTTCTTGGTTTATTATGACCTATTATTTTAAAACCAGTATTCATTTAATAATCCCGCCTTTAACTTTTATTTTTATTAATTATTTATCTTATAAAAAAGGTTTAATAAAACCTATGGAACGTCAAAATAATAAATCTTTAGGCACAGTCTTTTATGCTATAAGTTTTACTATTTTAGCTTTAATAACTTACTTAATGCCGGAATTTTTACCTTATTATGGTTTAGGTGTTTTAACGATGGCTATTGCCGATGGCCTAGCTCCTTTTATTAGCTTTAATTTAAAATTCCAAATAGGTGATACTAAAAAAACTTATAGTGGTACTCTAGGGGTATTTGTTCTTACTATAATTATTGCTGTAATTTTTAATAAGTATTATTTTCTCGATTTTAATTTTTTAAAATATTTAGTGTTGGGCATAAGCGCGGCTATTTTAGAATTGATTGGTCATAATGGCTATGATAATTTAACTTTACCTATTGGTTTAGCTTTAATAGCCTTTGTTTTATAGGTGGTCTTATGAAATTATTTGTTAGTTTTCTTTTAAGTTTTCTATTAGCTTTTTTAGCTTATTTAAAAAAGGCTTTAACTCCTAATGCTTTAATTCTAGCTTTTATATTTTCTTGTATTATTACTTATATTGGGGGAGTATCAAGCTTTTTAATGTTAGCCATGGTTTTTATTCTAACTTTAATTGCTAATAAAATTAAAACCACAGAACGTCAAACTAAAATTAAAGAACTCCACCAAAAAGGTCATCAAAAAGATATTCCCTCTATCATTGCTAATGTTGCTCCCGGGACTCTTTGTTTAATTATTTATCAAATTACTAAAAATAATTTATTACTAGTTGTGTTTGCATCTTTAATGGCCGAGGCAATTTCTGATAGTTTAGCTTCTGATATTGGTATATTATCAAAAAAGGATCCTATAAACATTTTAACTTTAAAAAGAAGCACCCCCGGCTTATCAGGTAATATTTCTTTATTAGGAATATTTGCTTCCTTTTTAGGTAGTTTAATCATTGCTTCAATTTATTTTATTTTCAATAATAATGTCTTCCATCTAATTATTATAACTTTATGTGGAACTATCGGTAATTTAATTGACTCTTTTTTAGGTGCCATTCTTCAAGTTAAATATGAATGTCCCAATTGTCATATTATCACTGAAAAAGAAGAGCATTGCCAAACTAAAACTATACCAGTAAAAGGTTTAAAGCTTTTTAATAATGATTTAATAAATATAACTAGTAATATTCTCGCGGGTATTCTCTGCTACATAATTTTAATTTGACACCTCTAAATAAGTTTGCTATAATAAAACCTCGGTAAAGAAGGTAAACTATGAAAAATTTATTAAATAATTGTCAATTATCATCAAGTGAAAATTTAGAAACAACCAATATTGCTAACTATTATTATTTCTTAAGATATGAATTTTATTATTATTTAAGAAACTTAACTTCTCCCGCTTTAAGGGATTTATATAATAATGAAAATAATTCTCAACTTGAATATACTTTTAGTGATCCTCAAGCTAAAAAGTACTTAACTACTTTTTTAAAACGTTATAATTTAATAAAAGATATAAGTGAGTTAACTTACCCCTCTAAAGCGGTAAAACTAACTATTAATTTAACTACTAATTTAGACGATTTAATAAAAGCTTATTATAGAGAAATAGAAGCTTTAGACCAACTTTTTAAACCAGAAGAATTAAGACTAGAAAGATAATTTAGCAAAAAGACAAAAAATTGCCAAATAATTAAAATAATGTTATAATAAAGTCGCTTTAAAAAGGAAGTGACTTTTTTATGTCTGATACTATATGTGCTATAGCAACTGCTAGAGGTGTTGGAGCTATTTCTATTATTCGTTTAAGTGGCCCCGAGGCAATTTCCATCGTGGCGAAATTATTTGATGGTAAAGATTTAACTAAAGTAAAAAGTCACACTATTCATTATGGTCATATTATAAATAAAAATGAAATAATTGATGAAGTTTTAGTAAGTGTTATGAAATCCCCTAAAACTTATACTACCGAAGATATAGTCGAAATAAATACTCATGGTGGTATTGCTCCGACTAAAAAAGTTTTAGAAATATTATTAGAAAATGGTGCCAGACTAGCTGAACCTGGCGAATTTACCAAAAGAGCTTTTTTAAATGGTCGTATTGATTTAACAGAATCAGAAGCAGTTGAAAACCTTATTAATTCCGAGACCGATTTAGAAAGAAAATTAGCTTTAAATACTATTAATGGTAAAGTTTCAGACAAAATTAAAAAAGTAAGAGATATAATTATTGATTTAATTGCCAACATCGAAGTTAATATTGATTTTCCAGAATATGAAGATGCTTTAGTAATTACTAAAAATAATCTACCACCTAAATTAGAAATCATAAAAAAAGAATTAGAAACTTTATTAGAAGAGTCTAAAGTCGGCGAAATCATAACGCAAGGAATAAAAGTTGCTATTGTAGGTAAACCCAATGTCGGAAAAAGTAGTTTATTAAATAGTTTATTAAAAGAAAATAAAGCTATTGTTACTGATATCGCCGGGACTACTCGCGATTTGGTGGAGGGTGAAATTGAATTAAAAGGTATTCGCTTAAAATTTATTGATACCGCAGGAATTCGCAAGACTAATGACGTAGTGGAAAAAATAGGTGTTGATAAATCTTTAGAAGCTATCAAAACTGCCGATTTAGTAATTCATGTTTTAAATAATAATGAAGAATTTTCTAAAGAAGACCAAGAAATAATTAAGAACTTAAAGGGTAAAACATATATTACTTATGTTAATAAAAATGATTTACCAACTAAACTTGAAATTACAGGTAATAATCTTGTTTATGGTAATACTTTAACTTTAGATGGAATTGATCTCTTAAAAGCTAAAATAATTGAGTTATTTAATTTAGATAGTATTAACACATCTAATTTGGAAATGGTCTCAAGCTTAAGAGTTATTAACTTAATTAAAGAAGCTCTAAATGCTATAAATAATGCTTTAGCTAATGTTACTAAAGATATTCCAGTAGATATGTTAGCTATTGATATAAAACAAGCTTGGGAATTATTAGGGGAAATAACTGGTGAAACTTATCAAGATGAATTACTAGACACATTATTTAGTAAATTTTGTTTAGGTAAATAATACTGAAAGATTTTTAAAGAAATGGCAAAATCTTTCACTACCACTGAAAGATTTTATTGACGATATAAAAATTTTTCAGTATAATATATTTAGGTGATATTTATGATTTATAGAGAACATTATCTAAAAAAAATACGGGAATTTTATGATTCTGATTTAATAAAAATAATAACAGGCATAAGAAGATGTGGAAAGTCTGTAATTTTAGATCAAATAAAAGAAGAAATAGAAAAAACTACCAATAATGTTATTTATTTAAATTTTGAAGATAGAAAAGTATTAACTACCATCCAAACCTGTGATGATTTGCTATCTTATGTTGATAATAATAAAAAAGAGGGAAAATGCTATATATTTTTAGATGAAATACAAGTTTTAAATAATTGGCAAGAAGCCTGTAAAACCCTTAGATTATACAATAATTCTGTCTTTATAACAGGCTCTAATTCTAAACTTTTATCTAAAGAATTTACTAAAGAATTAAGTGGCCGGTATGTATCTTTTGTAATAAGACCATTTGTATATGAAGAAATCCAAGAATATTGTAAAGAACTAAATAAAACTTGTTCTATATCTGACTATTTAATTTGGGGTGGGTTTCCTAAAAGATTTGAATTTAATAGTGAAGAAGCAATATTAACTTACTTAAATGATTTAGATAATACCATTGTTATTAATGATTTAATTAATCGTTATAAAATAAAAAAAGAAAATTTATTCCGTAGTTTTACTAATTATATATTACGTTCCAATAGTCGTATATTTTCCGCTAAATCTATTCATGATTATATTAAAAGTAAAAATGAAAGTTGCTCTATAAATACTATAATCAAATATCTTGATTATTTAGAAGAAGCATATATAATAGAAAAAGTAAAACCATATTCTAAAAAAGCTAAAAATGAATTATCCTATTATTTTAAAGTTTACAATATTGATGTATCTTTAAATTCTATTAGATGTTTAGATAATCATTATGATTTAAGTCATAATTTAGAAAATATAGTTTGCAATGAATTAATATATAGAGGTTATAAACTAAATGTTTTTAATAATAATAATCTGGAAATAGACTTTTTAGCTAAAAAAAATAATAAAGAATACTATATTCAAGTTACCTATACTTTAGCTTTAGAAAAAGCTTATGAAAGAGAATTTAAAGCTTTTAATAATTTAGATAATCAAGCCCAAAAAATAATTATAAGCAATGATGATATTGACTATTCTACAAGTACAGTTCGTCATATTAAATTAAAAGATTTTCTTTTAATGGAAGATTTATAAATTAGAAAGTAGATGATAACAATGTATGATTTAATTGTAGTCGGAGGCGGTCATGCGGGATGTGAAGCTTCCCATATTGGCGCCGTCTTGGGTTTAAAGACTCTTTTAGTGACAGCCAATATCAAAAATATCGCCGATATGCCTTGTAATCCCTCAATTGGGGGTACTGCCAAAGGTATAATTGTCCGAGAAATAGATGCTCTAGGCGGTATAATGGGTATAGTCGCTGATAAATCTCATTTTCAAATTAAAATGTTAAATAATGGTAAAGGACCAGCCGTTCGTAGTTTAAGAGCGCAAGCTGATAAAATAACTTACCCTAAAACGATGTTAGAAACTTTAAATAATACTCCTAATTTAGAAATTAAAGAGGGTATGGTCGAAGATTTAATAATTGAAGAAAATACTGTCCAAGGTGTTATCTTAAATGACTTAACTAAAATCTATGCTAAAACAGTTATCTTAACAACCGGTACTTATTTAAAAGGTAATATTTTAATTGGTTCGGAAAATAAACCTGGTGGCCCTCATGGAGAAGCCAGAAGTAATAATTTAAGTGATAATTTAAAAAAATATGGCTTAACTATTCAACGACTTAAAACTGGAACTCCACCTCG
>CANQXQ010000048.1 GCA_947627845.1 uncultured Bacilli bacterium
ACTAAAAGCTATACCAATTAAAGTACCTATATTTGTTATTAAACCATATAAGATAAAACATCTAACTAAATGATTTAGCAAATTTAATTCTTTATCATTATTACTAACAACTTTTAAATTAAAAATCTTTTTACCTAAAGTTTGGCCTTTTGTACAATATTGAAAAACACCATAATATAATAAAGTAATTAACCCATTAGAAATAACATAAACATATCCATTTTTATTAAGATCATAACTTAAACTTCTCGTTTGATCCATAAATTCATCTGCTTCTATTTCTTCATTTAAATAATTATCAATTACTTCATTATATTGATCTGAAAATTCAATATATTTATCATAATGTTTATTTAAAAAAGGTAAATAAAGAAGAGCGGATGTTATTAAATAAATAATTATTGCATCAATCATAAATGCACCTATTCTTTTAAAAAATGTTTTATTACTCACTATTCATCACCTAAAATAATTATATTATTAAATAATTTTAAAGTAAAGCAAAATTAATTCTTAACCATTTCTTTTTCTAAATTATCTTTAGCAACAGCCATCATTAATTTAAGACGATTAGTTTGATTAGTCTCACTTGCACCCGGATCATAATCAATTGGGGCAATATTAGCTTTAGGGTATTTGTCCCGAATTGTTTTAATTACACCCTTACCGACTACATGATTAGGTAAACATGCAAATGGTTGTAAACAAACAATATTAGTAATCCCATTCTTAATAAATTCTACCATTTCTCCGGTAAGTAACCAACCCTCACCCGTTTGGTTACCTGTTGATAATATCTCTTCCGCATAATTAGCTATTTCTTTAATAGAACCGGCAACAAAATAATTTTTATTAGAACTTAATAAAGCCTTACGATAATCTTTTTCGACATTATTTACAAAATCCAAAGCTTTATCAAAAATTTTTGCTTTTAAATCTCCGGTTTTTAAATATTTATTTTTGGCAATTTCATTAGCCATAACATATTTTACAAATCCCATAAATTCCGGCACTACTACTTCAGCACCCTCTTTTTCCAAAGTATCAATAATATAATTATTCCCAAAAGAATGATACTTAATTAATATTTCTCCAACTATACCGACTTTGGGTTTAATAGTGTTATTTAGCTTAATCTTTTCAAAATCATTGACGATTTCATATAAAGATTTATTAAATTCTTTAGGAGTTGTTTTTATTACTTTATCTTTACAAACATTTAACCATTTTTTTACTAATCTCTCAGTTTCTCCTTTATTTATCTCATAAGGTCTATTATGATATAACAAAGTTTGAAGTAAATCGCCATAAATTACCCCTTTAAATAAGTTAATAGCCATTTTTAAAGTTATTTTAAAACCAGAATTTTTTTCTAAACCTGCCACATTAAATGATATTACCGGAATATTAGCATAACCTGCATCTTTTAAAGCTTTTCTAATAAAACCAATATAATTTGTTGCTCTACATCCTCCCCCAGTTTGACTCATCATTAAGGCAACTTTATTTAAATCATATTCCTTACTTTGTAAAGTTTCAATTAGTTGTCCTACTGTTAATATAGATGGGTAACAAGCATCATTATTAACATATTTTAAACCTGTTTCAATCGTCTTATTAGTAAAATCTCTTAATACTTTAACTTTATAACCCTCATTTTTTAAAACTGCTTCTAATATTTCAAAATGAATAGGTGCCATTTGGGGAATTAAAATAGTATAATTATCTTTCATTTCTTTTGTAAATTCAATTTTTTCGGAAGCATAATCCCCATTTGCCTCAAAAGTTTTATTATCTCTTTTTTGCATACTTGCCAGTAAAGAGCGAATTCTAATTCTAATTGCTCCTAAATTGTTTACTTCATCAATTTTAATTAAAGTGTACATTTTTCCATAACTAGTTAAGATTTCCTCTACTTGATCAGTTGTTACGGCATCTACTCCACATCCAAATGAATTAAGTTGAACTAATTCTAAATTTTTAGCATGACCTACAAACTCCGCGGCCGCATATAATCTTGAATGATAAACCCATTGGTCAACAACCCTTAAAGGCCTTTTAACTAAACTATCTTGAGCAATAGCATCTTCCGTTAATACACATAAACCTAAAGAAGTAATCATTTTATCAATACCATGATTTATTTCGGGATCAATATGATATGGTCTTCCTGCCAAAACTATACCTTTTAAATTATTTTCTTCCATGTATTTTAAAGTTTCTAGACCTTTATTTTTAATATTTCTTCGAGTTTTTTGATATTCTATTTCGGCATCTAAAATTGCTTCATCAAGTTCTTTTTTCGTAAAATTATATTTTTTTAATTCTTCTACTTCTAATAATCTTAGGGCTAATTTTTTCTTATCAAAAGGTAAAAAAGGATTTATAAAATTAATATCTTTTAACTCTTCAATATTATTTTTCAAAACTTCGGAATAAGAAATAACAATCGGACAATTAAAATGATTATTAGCATCCTCATATTCTTGTCTTGAATAAGTCATACAAGGGTAAAATATATCTTTAACTCCCTTTTTAATTAAATTAATAATATGTCCATGAGCTAACTTTGCGGGGTAACAAACTGATTCTGAGGGCATTGATTCAATTCCCTTTTCATAAGTCTCTCTAGTACTTTTATCTGATAAAATAACTCTAAAACCTAATTTAGTAAATAAAGTAAACCAAAAAGGGTAATCTTCATACATATTTAAAACTCGGGGAATACCTATTTCTCCTCGGTAAGCTTGCTCTTTAGGTAAAGCTTCATAGTTAAACATCATATCTCTTTTATATTCATATAAATTAGGTAAATAAGTTGTCGTCTTAACATTGCCGGCTCCTTTTTCACATCTATTCCCGGAAATATATACTTTTCCTGGACCAAATTTATTTAAAGTAAGTAAACAATGATTACCACATCCCTGACATCTACTATGGGTAATAGTTATTTCTAATTTATCTAATTCCTGTGCCTTTAATATAGTGGAAACATAGGTATTATCTTTTAAAGCTTGATATTCTTCTAAAGCGAGATAGGCCACCCCATAAGCGCCCATCAATCCAGCAATATCAGGTCTAATTACTTCTTTATCAATTATTTTTTCAAAAGCCCTTAATACTGCATCATTATAAAAAGTTCCTCCTTGCACCACTATATGATCACCAAGCGTTGAAACATCATGGATTTTCATTACTTTTTGTAAAGCATTCTTAACCACGGAATATGAAAGTCCAGCCGAAATATCATCTACACTATACCCCTCTTTTTGGGCTTGTTTAATCTTTGAATTCATAAAAACTGTACATCTAGAACCTAAATCTACTGGCTTTTGCGCTAAAATAGCCGCTTCGACAAATTCTTGCATATTCATATTTAAACTTTTTGCAAATGTTTCAATAAAAGAACCACAACCTGAAGAACAAGCTTCATTTAACATAATATTATAGATAGCGCCATTTTTTATTTTAATATATTTCATATCTTGGCCCCCAATATCTATAATACTAGTAACATTCGGCATAAATAATTTAGCCGCCGTATAATGGGCAATTGTTTCTATTTCATTAAGTTCTATATTTAATGCTGTTTTAATTAATTTTTCACCATACCCTGTTGAACCACTATAAGCAATCACAACATCTTTAGGCATATTTTGATAAAGTTCTTTTAACATTGCAACTACTGTTTCAACTGGTTTTCCCTCATTACTCCGATATAGAGAAAAAAGTAAATTTCCGAATTCATCAATTAAAACTAGTTTACTAGTCGTGGAACCCGCATCTATTCCTAAAAAAGCTTTACCCTTATAATCTTTTAATTCTCCTTTAGGAATTTGGGCTTTTTCATGTCTTTTTTTAAATTCTTTATATTCTTCATCAATTGTAAATAATGGAGTTAAAGCATTCGAAACTTCAAAATGATAATTTTTTAAGAGATTTATTTTAGCTTGTAATTTAGCATTACTTATTTCTTTATTTTGAAAAGCTTCTAACGCGGCCCCTTTCGCGACTAAAAGATGGGCATCTTCCGGAATAAGTATTTCTTCTTCTGTTAATTTTAAAGTTTCAATAAATCTTTGTCTTAATTCTGATAAATAATTTAAAGGGCCACCTAAAAAGGCAACATTTCCTTTTATTGGTCTTCCACAAGCTAAACCACTAATAGTTTGATTAACTACTGCTTGAAAAATTGACGCGGCAATATCTTCTTTTTTTGCTCCCTCATTTAATAAAGGTTGAACATCAGTTTTAGCAAAAACTCCACACCTAGAAGCTATGGGGTAAATAGTCTCATAATTTTTGGCAAGTTCATTTAAGCCTTGAGCATCGGTATTAAGTAAACTCGCCATTTGATCAAGAAAAGCTCCTGTTCCCCCAGCACAAGTTCCATTCATTCTTTGTTCAATAGCTTTACCAAAATAAATAATTTTAGCATCTTCTCCCCCTAACTCAATAACTACATCTGTCTTGGGAATATAAAACTCTACAGCTTTTTTACATGCGACAACTTCTTGAATAAAAGGTAAATCTATATATTCAGAAACAGCCATCGCTCCTGATCCAGTTAAAGCTATTTTTAATTTATAATCATGATATTTATTACTAATTTCTTCTAAAAAATCACATATTGTTTTTCTTGTATCAGAAAAATGGCGCCGATAATCCTTATAAATAATCTTTTTATCTTCATCCATAACTACCACTTTAACCGTAGTTGAACCTACATCTAACCCAATATGTAATACATTTTTCATTAATACTACTCCTTTATTCCGCACTAAATAATGTACCACATAAATACTTAAAGTTCAATCTTTCAAATAAAAAAAATTTAGATCTAAATCTAAATTAATTTAATAAACCATTATGTTTCCAATTAGAAGTAAGTCCATAATCAATATAAATTACTTGACCTGACATATAAGAACAAATATCACTACCAATTACAACTAAAGGATAACCCATATCTTTAGGTTCAGCCGGGTACCCATTCCAACCTTTAATAAACATATTTTCAATCATTTCTTGACCTTCTTTAGCATTTAAAGTTGGACTGGAACTTTTATTAAAATCATCCGTTAAACCAGTTAAAGTATAACCTGGACATATAGCATTTAATCTAATTTTACGGTCAATAAACTCTTTACTCATACATTTACTATTTACATAAGAGTTCATACATTGTTTAGCAAAAACATAGGAGTTAGCAATAATATCAGGATGTTCTTGATACCATTTAATTGCTTCTTCAAAGTTTTTAAGATCTATTACTTCTAAACAAGTTTTATAATTTTGTTCAAAGCCCATTCCCCCAACTGAAGAAATAAAAGTTACACTAGCTTTATCAACTAATCTAGGAAGTAATAATTCAACCATATATTTTTGCCCAAAGAAATTAACTAATTGTACTTGTAATTCTTTTCCTTTATAGCCCGCTATGGCATGACATAAAAATAAAGCATCTATTTGCTCAGGTAATTCCCTAACTACTCTTTCTATTTCTTCTTGTTTACCTAAATCAGCTTGAATGGCTTTTTTAACTGGTAAAGCAATTGGATTAATATCTATAGCATAAACATTAGCTCCTAATTCTAATAATAATTCACAAGCACTTTTACTCATTCCTGATGCCGCCCCAGTAATAACCACATTTTTATTTTCATAACCAAATAATTTTTTTAAATCCATTTTCTTTTCCTCCATATTATTATTATAACATATAATTCTTCATTTAACCTCTTTTAATTTAAAAAAGCTAGATAACTCTAGCTAATTATTCTTTTTCAATAGAAATACTTAATCTACTGTCCTCTTCATAATACCAAGCATCAATAATATTACCATCTAAACTTTTAGATTCGAAATGGCTTTTAGAGGCTGTATCTTCTTCATAACCGGCTTCTTTTAATTCTTCTACATATTGATTAAACATATCTTCTGAAATACCATAAGCATATATTTCAAATTCATCTTCATCATCGGTAATAACTACATGATGATCTTCTTCTATTTTAGGTAATTTTTTAGCAATTTCTTTATTTGACCAAACATCTACATCTTTTGTTGTTTCATCAATTTTCCAAGATTTATCACTAAAATTATAATAAGCAATATATAATTTATTCTCACTTATAATACCTAACTGTATTTCTTTAGGTTCCATTAAAGCAAATTGTTCATCCGTTGGGTAATCATACCATGAATAATTATCTTAACCCACAGTAAAACGTAAACCAGTTAATTCATCCCCTTGTTTTACTAATGTGTTTTTACTTCCTCTTAATGTTATATTTTTAGGAGAGTCATCTTCATCAATATAACCCTCATGATCTTGCATAAAATCATCATATACATCTAAATCTGCTTCACTAACTCCACTTTTAACTTTATAAGTAAAATCTACCCCAATAATATCATATTTCGAATTATTAATTAACGAAAGAACATAACAATCGGCACCATTACATTTACTAGCATTAGTCTCCCATTCATAATCTTCAATATTTAAATCACTAGCCTTTAGAGATTTACTACTTAAAATTCCTCCATTTTTACCACACGCTGTTAATAATAATATACCCACAACTAATAAAAGGACATAACTTATTTTTTTCTTATTTTTCATTAAAATTCTCCTTTAATATAAAGATTTTCTAATAATATTATAACTTATAAAATTTAATTTATACTAATAAAAATAATAACTC
>CANQXQ010000049.1 GCA_947627845.1 uncultured Bacilli bacterium
TTATTAGATTTAAAATTAGGCTGTAATTATAATATTAATAAATTAGAAGAATTAGATAATTTTACTTTAAAATATACTGAAGAAGAAATTAGACAAGCTATAAAAGAAGCTAATTTACTTGATATTACGGAAGATATGCCTGTAGTAGTTATTTATTATGAAAAAAATGTTATTAGAACTATGCCTGCTTTAACTAAAAATATAAATTTTGATATGTGGCAATATATTAAAGATAATTATAATGATAAAAATTTTAAAAATAAAATATATAATTTTTTAAATAATAAAATTGAAGAAGATATAAGTAATTTAAAAGAGGCTAATAATTTAAAGGAGTTTGTTACTATTATTACCAAATTACCTTATATAATTCAAAGAAAGTTGTATTTTTATTTATATGAAAAATGATTATAATAGTTATGTTAAATCTTTTTTAGATTATTTATTATATGAACTTAATTACTCTTCAAAAACTATCAATACTTATGAAGAAGCCTTAAAAGTTTATGAAGCATTTTTAAAAAAGAATAATTTTGATTTTAAAAAAGTTGATACCAAAATAGCTAATTTATATAAAGCTTATTTAATTGATGCCCAATACGAAAATAAAACATCATCTCTAAAATTAAGTGCAATGCGCAGTTTTTATTCTTATTTAAGAGAGATAAAAGTTATTGAAAGTAATCCTTTTTTAAATATTCATAATCCTAAAGTTGAAAAGAAATTACCAAATTTTTTAAAAAATAATGAAACTAAAATGATTTTAGATTTTAAAAATGTTAAAAATGAAATAGAAGCAAGAAATTATGTAATGGTTGAATTTTTATATGCGACGGGCTTAAGAGTTAGTGAAATGGTTAATATTAAATTAAGTGATATAAACTTTAGTGATAAAACCATTAAAATTATGGGAAAAGGAAGTAAGGAGCGCATAGTTTTTTATAAAGCTTGTGAAAGTATTTTAGCTAAATATTTAAAAGATATAAGACCAATTATTTTAAAAGATAAACCTAGTGAATATTTATTTATCAATAATCAGGGTAATAAAATATCTACAAGAATGGTTGAAATTATAATTCAAAAAATAGCGCAAACTCAAAAATTAAAACAAAAAGTAACACCTCATACGTTAAGACATACTTTTGCCACTGATTTACTTAATAATGGGGCTGATATTAGATCAGTGGGAGAACTTTTAGGTCATGAATCTTTAAGTACAACTCAAATATATACCCATGTAACAACTGATTATTTAAAAGAAGTTTATAATAATACTCATCCTCGAGCTAAAAATTAAAAAAATACTTGAGAAATTTTTAGAACTTTTTTATAATTATATTGGGAGGGTAAAATGAAAAAGAAAAATATTATAGCACTTGTTTTAGTTATATTAGTAATTGGAGGCCTACTTGTTTTTGCTGGTACGCATAAATATGAAGATAGTCATTTAAGGAAAGATGGGTATAGAGTAAGAATAGAGGATGGCTATTTAGTCGTAGATGATTGTGAATATGAGAATAGTATTTCTTGTAAGAAAAAAATAAATGTTTTAGGGGAAGAACAAACTTTAGCTTTTGAATATTTAAACTTTAAAGAAAATGGTTATCCTAGTGCTATTAAAGCAACTATTAATGGTAAAGAGTTTTATTATAAAGATGGACTGGAAATTGAAAATAATGGGTTTCAAGATGTAACTGCTTTTTTAAGTTTTGGCGTTATTGATAAATATATTATTTTTACCATTACTGAAGGTAATAATGGAAGAACTACTACTTTATATGCGATGGATGTAGATGGTAATATTGCTTTAGAAGAAAAAGAAATTGATAAAGATGATATGGTCATTAAAGATTATGCCGAAGATTTTATGAAAGTAGAAAATAATACTATAAAAGTACTAGCTACTAGAATGACCGGAGATATTACTTATAAAGATGATAATGTTTGTAAAGCTAAAAGTAAAGATGTCGTAGAAGCTTATTATCTTTATACTTATAAAGATGGTAAATTTACTAAAAAACAATCAGAAACGATTACGGCTAAAGAATATATTGAAGATAATAATATAACTTGTGGCGATTAGAAATAGGAAACTATTTCTTTTTTTTCTTTAACTTGCGAATTATATTAAAAAAAGTTATAATGAATTAGGTGAAGTTTATGAAGTTTCAATATAATTTAGAAAAAGTTGAAAAAAATACCAAGGCTAGATTAGGGTATTTTATTTATAATGATAAAAAGATAGAAACTCCTATGTTTATGCCCGTAGGAACGCAAGCAACAGTTAAAACTTTAGCTCCCGAAGAATTAAAAGAAATTGGATCAGGTATAATTTTAGCTAATACTTATCATTTATGGCTTAGACCGGGAGAAGATATAATAGCTAAAGCAGGTGGATTACATAAGTTTATGAATTATGATGGACCTATTTTAACTGATAGTGGAGGTTATCAAGTTTTTTCTTTAGCTAATCCGAAAGATATAACTGAAGAGGGAGTCAAATTTAAAAATCATTTAAATGGTGATACTTTATTTTTAACTCCGGAAAAATCCATAGCTATTCAAAATAAACTTGATAGTGATATTGCCATGAGTTTTGATGAATGTCCCCCAGCGAGTGCCACTCATGAATATATGGAAGAAAGCGTTAAAAGAACGATTAGATGGGCTAAAAGAGGAAAAGAGGTGCATCAAAATCCTAATCAAATGTTATTTGGGATTGTCCAAGGTGGTTATTTTCCGGATTTAAGAAAATATTCTGCGGAAGAAACTGTTAAATTAGATTTTGATGGTTATAGTATTGGGGGAGTTGCCAATGATAATGAAAGTAAAGAAGATATGTATAAAGCTCTTGATTATGCTATTCCTTATTTACCAGAAAATAAAATTCGCTACTTAATGGGGGTAGGCGAACCTATAGATTTAATTGAGGGAGTTATTAGAGGAATTGATATATTTGATTGTGTTTTACCAACGAGATTAGCAAGACATGGTCATGCTTTTACATTAAATGGGAAAATTAATTTAAAAAATGCCAAATATAAAGAAGACTTTACACCAATTAGTGATACTTGTGATTGTTATGCTTGTAAGCATTATACTAAAGCTTATATAAGACATTTAATTACGAGTGAAGAAACTTTTGGGGCGCGACTTTTATCAATTCATAATATTCGCTTTTTAATTAAAATGATGGAAGATATAAGAGAAGCTATTAAAAATGATAATATATTAGAATATAAAGCTAATTTTATTAAAAATTATTATGGAGATCATTATGAATAATAAAAGAGTTATAATGGTTACATTAATAATTATTTTAGGAATGATTTTATTTCCAACTATATATAAAATATATAAAGAAAATAATAATAATAAAATTAAAGTCGTAGAAGAAGAATTTTTATATCAGGCGACTAATTGTTATAATAAGGGAGATTGTTTAAATAATATTATATATTTAAAAGATTTATATGATTATAAATACTTAAAAGAAAAATTAAGTAATCCTTTAACTAAAAAATATTATGATGAAAAATCTTTTATAAATATCGAAACTAAAGAAATTAAATTAATCTCTTAAGTTATCTTCCTAATTTTTTAATTTTAAAGTTTTTACCAAAAGAACCACCTAATATACTTGATGCGATAAGTATTATATAATAGATTATTCTATCAATATTAAAAGGACTTTTAGATATTATTAAATTAAGTAATATTAATAGTATAACAAATAATAAACCTAATTTAATACCGAGAATATAACCTTTTTCATTTAGATTATTACTAGCTTTAGCACTAACTATGAAGAAAGATATAGCAGTTAATATAATAGATAATTTATTTATTAAATTAGTATTTAGATTAGTTAAATTTATTAATGAGGTTATTAAAGCTATACCTATTATAAATAAAGTAAATATACCTATATATTTTAAATATTCTAATAATTTATACATGTTATCACCTTAATAATATATATTAAATGTTTAAAAAAATATGAATATAACCATAATATAATTGGTGATGATATGGAACTTGTTACAACGGTAGTTAGAACTTTATTCTTTTATTTTTTTATTACTTTAGCTTATCGAATTATGGGAAAGAGAGAAGTAGGACAATTAGGAATAATTGATTTAATTGTTTCTATCTTAATTGCTGAGTTAGTCGCTATTAGTATTGAAAATATAAAAGATTCGATTTTTTTAACTATTTTACCAATAAGTGTTTTAGTAGTATTAGAATTAATACTGGCTTATATATCAGTTAAATCTCGAACTTTTAGAACTATCTTTGGGGGTAAACCATCATTAATTATTGCTAATGGCAAAATTAATTATAAAGAAATGGTTAAACAAAGATATAGTATGGATGATTTACTTTTAAGTTTAAGACAAAAAGAAATTAGAAATGTTGAAGATGTTGAATATGCTTTTTTAGAGCCTAATGGCAAATTATCAATTTTTAAATATAATTTCTTTAAAATTAAAAGTGCTTATCCTATGCCTTTAATTGTAGATGGCAGTATTCAAAGTAAAGCTTTAAAATATATTCATAAAACTAGTGGTTGGTTAGAATTAGAGCTTAAGAAAAAGAATTTAGATGTTAAAAATGTTTTTTATGCTTTTTATAAAAATAATAAAATATATATAGTTAAAAAGAGCGAAACTCTTAAATAATTATTGTATAAAAAAAGAAATTATGGTATATTATAGAAGTAAAGCAAAAAAGAAGTTAAGTATTATATACTTTTTAAATAGAGAGTTCATGGCTGGTGGAAATGAATTAAAAAGATATAAGAAATCTCCTTCTTTAGTGGAACTAATCATTCCCGCTTAATCAGCGTTATAGATTTAGAGTTAAAAATAAGGATGGTACCGCAAAAATTGCTCCTGGCGTTTTTGGGGTTTTTTATTTAAGAAAGGTTATGTGTTATGATTGATATTAAATTAATAAGAGAAAATAGGGATTTAGTAAAAGAAAATATAAAGAAGAAATTTCAAGAAGAAAAATTAGGTTTAGTTGATGAAATTTATGATTTAGATATTAAATATCGGGAGGCTAAAACTAAAGCTGATAATCTTAGAAGCGAAAAAAATAAAAAAAGTGGCGATATTGGCTTACTTATGAAAGATAAAAAAATAAGTGAAGCTGAAGATTTAAAAAAAGAAGTAGCTTCAATGAATGAAGAAATCTTAAAATTAGAAGAATTAGAAGAAACTTTAAGTAAAGAAATTAAAGAAAAAATGTATTTAATTCCTCAAATAATTGATGATACAGTACCTATTGGTAAAGATGATAGTGAAAATGTCGAAGTAAAAAGATTTGGAGAACCTATTGTTCCTGATTATGAAATACCATATCATGCCGATATTATTGCAAATTTTAATGGTTTAGATAAAGAGGCAGCTGGTCGTACTAGTGGTGAGGGTTTCTATTATTTAATGGGTGATATTGCGAGACTTCATGAAGCAATGCTTGCTTATGCCAGAGATTTTATGATTGATAAAGGATTTACTTATGCTATACCTCCTTTTATGATTCATGGTAATGTGGTCGAGGGTGTTATGTCATTTCCAGAGATGCAAGCGATGATGTATAAAATAGAAGATGAAGATTTATATTTAATTGGAACTAGTGAACACTCCATGATTGGTAAATTTAAAGATCAAATTCTAAAAGCTTCAGATTTACCCATAACGATGACTTCTTATTCCCCTTGTTTTAGAAAAGAGGGCGGTTCCCATGGCCTTGAAGAAAGAGGATTATATCGAGTTCATCAATTTGAAAAGCAAGAAATGATTGTAATTTGTGATCCTAAAGACTCAATGGATTGGTATAATAAGATGTGGAATTATAGTGTAGAAATTTTTAGAAACTTTAATATACCGGTAAGACAACTTGATTGTTGTAGTGGAGATTTAGCCGATTTAAAAGTTAAATCATGTGATATTGAAGCTTGGAGTCCAAGACAACAAAAATACTTTGAAGTATGTTCTTGTTCAACTTTGGGAGATGCGCAGGCAAGAAGATTGGGGATTAGAGCTAAAGGAGAAGAGGGAACATATTATGTTCACACCCTTAATAATACAGTGGTAGCATCTCCAAGAGGTTTAATTGCCTTACTAGAAAATAACTATAATGAAGATGGAAGTGTAACTATTCCGGAAGTTTTAAGACCTTATATGGGCGGTAAAGAAAAAATAGAGGCTAAATAATTAGCTTCTTTTATTTTGGTATTAAAAAAGTCAATTATCTTGTATGTTTTCTTGTATGTTTTAAGAAGCCCATGATAAATATCTTTTTTTTATTTTAAAAATAAGTTATAATAGTTTTGGTGGGGA
>CANQXQ010000050.1 GCA_947627845.1 uncultured Bacilli bacterium
AAAACTAGTATAAAAATTTAAAAAACAAAAATTTTATAAAGTTTTGTATAGAAAATACTTGACTTTATTATGAGAGGTGATGTTACGTTAACGAATTATCCTTTACATAATATATTAAAAAAAAGTGTAATAGTAAATTTAATCAATGAATTAAATATTACACTTATATAGTATTTCCGTTTTCATAATCAATAAACAATGTATAATTGTTTATTAAATATAGACATATATTTTATTATTGGTAGATATTTCCCTATCTTTTTTCTTGTTTTAACTAAATAATTTTTATATAATAAAAAAGAGTGATTAGAAATGATAAAAATGACAAAAAACTTAAATGAAGCAACATGTGTAACTCATGCTGGTAACTTTCACGCTGACGACGTTTTTAGTACAGTATTTATGGAAAAATTATATGGTGATATTACTTTAATTCGGTTAAAAGATTATCAAGATGATGGGACTAAATTAACTTATGATATTGGATTAGGAAAGTTTGACCATCATGACATTAATCCAAAAAAAAGAACTAATGGTGTTACTTATTGTGGGTTTGGTCTCTTATGGAGAGAGTTTGGCCTAGAATATTTAACTAAATTAGGAATAGAAAATCCGAAAAAAACTCAAGAAATATTTGATTATTTATTAGTAAATAGTATTGATGCTATCGATAATGGGGAATATCATCTTAAAAGTGATTATAATATCTACATGATAGATGATTTAATATCTTTATTTAGGCCATCATATGACACATTAGAAGATGAAGATGATTGTTTTTTAAAGGCTGTGGAATTTGCAAGAATTATCTTTGATTTAGTTTTAAAAGATAGTATTAAAAAAGTGCAAGTCTTAAGTATTATTGAAAATAAAATACCGAGTATAAAAAATAAAACTTTAGTCTTAGATGAATATCTACCTTACGAATATGCTATTCATAATTTAAATTTAGATCTTGATTTTGTAATTTACCCATCCAATCGGGGAGGCTATGCTATACACACTGTCTCAACAACATATAAAGGCTTTATACCCAAAACTCCTTTTCCTAAATCATGGGCTGGCTTAAGAGATGAGGATTTAGTAAAAGTAACCAATGTTAAAACTGCTAGATTCTGTCATAATAAATTATTTTTAGCTACGACTGATACTCTAGAAGATGCTTTAAAATTAGTAGAACTTACTATAAAAGAAGCAAAAGTTATTAATTCTAAAGCCTAATTATTATGTTTAAAGTTTACTTACAGTAATCAATTTTATTGCCAAATATAATACAAAAGAATTTCCTAGTAACTTATTAAATGTATTTATAAAAAAATGACCTATCGTGGGTCATTTTCAATATGGGAAAATAATAGGAAAATATTAATAATTCCACAAATACCTACAATCGAATAGATTATTCTTGAAATTACAGAAGCATCTTTAAATAAACTAGCCACTAGATTAAAATCAAAAAATCCAATTAAACCCCAGTTTATTGCTCCAATAATTGTAAAAATAAGTGCTATTTTTTGTAATGTTTCCATTTAATCACACCCTTTAATAGTATTATTACCATATCTTTTAATAATATACTAAAACATATTTTAAAAAAATAAGGTATATTTTACCACCCCTCAAATATATTTTAATTAGAAAAGGAAGTGTAAGATGAAAAAATTAACTCTCATAGCCGTTGGTTTAATGTTTTTACTTACAGGATGTGGTAAAAAAACTCCTGAAGATTTAATCAGCAAATTTGAAAAAACAGTTAATAATAGTAAATCCTATACCTTAAAAGGTAATATGGAAATTTTAAGCAATGAACAAACTTTTACTTATAGTCTTGAAGCTAATTTCTTAAAAGATAACTACTATAAAGTAACTCTTGTTAATCAAACCAATAATCATGAACAAATTATTTTAAGAAATAATGATGGTGTTTATGTCATAACCCCAAGTTTAAATAAAAGTTTCAAATTTCAAAGTGAGTGGCCTCATTCTAGTAGTCAAAGCTATATTTTAGCTAGTATTATTAAAGATATTAAAAATGATACGGAAGCATCTTTAGAAGAACAAAAAGAAGGCTATGTGATTAAAACAAAAGTAAACTACCCTAATAATAGTGAGCTTACTTATCAAAAAGTTTATTTTGATAAAAATATGAACCTTGATAGCATCGAGGTCTATAATAATAATGATATAGTAAACATTAAAGTTAATTTTACTTCAATTGATTTAAAAGCTAATCTTAAAGAAGATGATTTTGCTTTAGATGATATAATCGATTTAAGTGAAAATACCGAAAATAAGCCAAATAATAACTCCGGAAGTTCAAACTCCAATAATTCTTCCTGCGAAAATGAAGAATGTGACACTAAAACTAGTAATATATTAGATAGTATTATCTACCCATTATATATTCCGAGTGAGACTTATTTATCTAATAGTGAAAAAGTAGATACTGATGAAGGTAATCGGGTAATTTTAACCTTTGCTGGTGATAAAAACTTTGTCTTAATTGAAGAAGTAGCCAATGTTTCTAATGAATTTGAAATAATACCGGTTTATGGTGACCCTGTCATGTTAAGTGATACTATCGCTGCTAAAAGTGCTAATTCCATGTATTGGACTAGTAACAATGTTTCTTATTATTTAACAAGTAATGATTTATCGACGGAAGAAATGGTTACTATTGCAGAATCTTTAGGAAATATTACAACTGTTTCGGTTGGTAAATAAAACTTGGCTAAATTTACTAGAATTAAAGATAATCGTAAAGAGAATAATGTTAAGATATTGCTTTATTCTTTTTTTCTTGCTATAATTTAGGAGGTGAAGAAAATGGCAAATCGTCGAGAGAGAAGAATAAAAAGAGAAAACTATGTAAGTGAAGATCAAAATGAAGTTAAACATTTCATTATTATATTAGCCATTGTTATTATAGGCATATTAGCTGTTTACTTATTAACTAGAATATTTGTTACTAAAGATTTATTTAATAATAAAGAAAGTTCCAAAACATCTGTTCCCGGTGAAGTAAATTATAATATTACTTTAATCGGCTCTATGTTAAATCTTCCTGAAGAAGAATATTATGTTATGATAACTGACACAAGTGTTCCTGAAAGCATTTATTATAATAATATTATGACTACTTATGCCCAAAATGAAGATGCTCTAAAAGTATATCTAGCAGATTTAGATAATGAACTAAATAAAAGTTATATAAGTGATCAAGAAAATCTCAAAACATCTGATTTAACTAAATTTAAAGTCAAAGGAACAACTTTAGTTAAAGTAAAAAAAGGCAAAGTAGAGGAAACCTTTACTGCCGATGAAAAAATAGTTGAAGAATTAAAATATGTAGCTAAAGAAGAAACCGAAAAATAAGTAAAATAAAGTTAAGAGGTACTAAAAAGTATCTTTTTTCTTTAACTTTAAAAAAATTTGTGTTATGATAGAACTATACTAAAAGTAATAATAAAATAAAGATAAAAAATGAAACATTGAAAATATAATGATAAAAAAGAAAAAAATGAAAATAAAAAATGAAAAATGAAAAATAAAGATATCATGCAAAATGATTATATTATGGGGTGAAAATATGCAAAATAAAAATCAAGGTTTTAAACTATCATGGGTTCTAATAATAGTCGCGGTAACAAGTATAGTGTCGGCTTTAACTACAGGTGTTATTGTATACAATAATAATAAAATAACTTCTAAAGTAACCTATACTGATTTAGCTAAAGATCCGGAATTAAACCAATTTCTAGAAGTTTATGCTAATATTATTTCCGAATACTATGAAGATATAGATAAAGAAGAGTTATTAACCAAGGCTATTGCCGGCATGATGAATTATTTAGGAGATGATTATTCGACATATTTAGATGGTGAAGAAACCAGTAATTTAGTCGATAGCCTATCTGGAGAATATAAAGGTATAGGGGTTTCCATTAATAATGCTGATAAAATGATAACCAAAGTTTACGCTAATACTCCAGCCAGTGAAGCCGGTATATTAGAAGGAGATATAATTGTTAGTTTTAATGGTGAAGATGTCACGAATATAAGCACAAATGAATTAGTCGAAAAAATCAAAACATGTACTAGTGCTTTTACTTTAAGATTAAAAAGAAATAACGAATTTGTAGATACTACTTTATCAAGCAAAACCATTCTATCGCCAAGCATTGATTATAAGATATTAGATAATAATGTGGGGTATCTTGCTATTACAACTTTCTCTAAAACTTTAGACATTCAAGTAAAAAATGCTTTAAAAGATATGGAAAGTAATGGTATTACATCTTTAATAATTGACATGCGAGATAATACAGGTGGTTATTTAGATGCTGCCGAAAAAGTAGCGAGTATGTTCCTTGCCAAAAATGAGGTTATTTATAGTTTAAACTACAAAAATAATATAACTAGTTATAAAGATGAAACTGATGAAAAAAGGACTTATGATATAGCTATTATTTTAAATGGTAATTCCGCTTCCGCTTCCGAAATTTTAGCCGCCGCTTTAAAAGAAAGTTATGGTGCTAAAATAGTTGGTGAAAAATCATTTGGCAAAGGAAAAGTTCAACAAACCATGCCTCTTGAAGATGGTTCAATGATTAAATATACATCTGCTCGTTGGCTCACTCCTAATGGCACTTGTATCGATAATATTGGTATAATCCCCGATTTTCCAATCAAAAATGAACAAATTTTAGATGAAGAAGGCAACATCCTTGAGATTATTGATCATCAATTAGAGCAAGCCATTGAAGTCTTGACCAATTCCAATTAAACAGTCAAAGTGTTAATAACAAATTTAAAAGTTTGTTATTTTTTATTATATCTGTTATAATATAGGTAGAAATCGAAAGCCCAGGCGAAATATAAAATGAATATTAATATTAAAGTGGGTGATAAATTACAAATCCACTGCTATAAACATAATGGCAAATTGCATCAAGTATGTGATGAAGCAATTGTCCTTGCTGTCGAAGAAGATAAAATAATAGTTGCTAATAATCGCGCTAAATTAACCGAGGCCGATGGTCGCAGTTATCACGCTAAAGAACCTGCTATTTTAATCTTTTATAAAAAACATTGGTTTAATGTAATTGGCCAGCTAAAGGAATATGGCTTATTTTACTATTGCAATATTGCTACCCCTTATATAATAGATAATAATATTATTAAATATATCGATTATGACCTAGACTTGCGTGTTTTCCCTGATGGTGGTTTTAAGGTTTTGGACTATAACGAATATAATTATCATCGTAAACTTATGAATTATTCTAATGAAATTCAAATGATAATAAAAAATGAATTAAGCAATCTAATAAATATGAAGAGAAAAAATGAGGGGCCGTTTGAACCAGGTTTGATCGAAAAATATTATAAAATTTATCGCAATTTACAAGATTCTGAAGAATAATATATCTAAAGGAAAATATAAAACTATTATATAACTAATAGTAAGTGCGGAAATATTACGAAAATAAAACAAAAAAATAGAATTAAAAAATTTAGAAGAAAAAAGATGAAAAAATAAACAAAAAATAGGAATTAATTTTATTTTTTTTCATACATTATAAAGTAATAACAAAATGTTAAATAAGATTAAAAACAAAAATAAAGTTGCAAAATTAAAGCAGTAAATGCGAAAAAATGTAGTCAAAAATTGCCAAAAAGTCATCAAAAAACTAAAAAAAGCAAAAAATGTCGAAAAATATGCGAAAAAGTGTTGACTTTACCTTAGCATTTTGTTATATTACTTATGCACTTAGCAAAAAAGGCCGATAAAGCCTAAAGAAAAGTGTAAAAAAATCAAAAAAAGTTGTTGACAAAACCTCGCGAAGATGATATATTAAATCTACGCGATGCAAAGAAGCAACGCAAGAAATGGTCTTTGAAAACTAAGTTAAAAAGTCAATTTTGAGTAGCTTAGATTAAACTTAAGATTAAGATTTTATTTAATAAATCTTTTTTATTGAGAGTTTGATCCTGGCTCAGGATGAACGCTGGCGGCATGCCTAAGACATGCAAGTCGAACGAGGTGGCCCAATGACAATCATTGAATGTGGAGTGCTTGCACAAAGCTGGATTTGATTCGATTTGGATTTTCCACCTAGTGGCAAACGGGTGAGTAACACGTGGGTTACCTGCCTCTAAGCTGGGGATAACAACTGGAAACGGTTGATAATACCGAATGTGCTCTACGGAGTAAAGAAGCCCTTAAAGCTTCACTTAGAGATGGGCCTGCGGCGTATTAGCTAGTTGGTGGGGCAATGGCCTACCAAGGCAACGATGCGTAGCCGAACTGAGAGGTTGATCGGCCACACTGG
>CANQXQ010000051.1 GCA_947627845.1 uncultured Bacilli bacterium
TAAAAATCTCTCAATTCAGCATAAACACTGGGTTTGGGAGATTTTACTTTTTAAAAACTGATAAATTCAGGATTATATCATAAAATGTAAAAAAATAAATAATTTTTTCTAAATTATTTCAAAATATGTAAAGATATGTTATTATATTATTGGTGGCTAATGTGAAAAAGATTTTAATAAATATTAAAGATAACGCTCTTATCTTTTCATATAAAACAAATAATAGCACTATCAGTAGTGATTTAATAAATACCAATATTATTAGTAATAATGAATTAATTTTTAGTGATGTTTATATAAAAGAAAATACTAATATTTTAATGGCCTTTATTAATGAATTAACTATTCAATATCACATCTCTAAAGTACTTATTACTAAAATGGAATTAGCCCCCCTTACTTTAAAATTATTAGCAAAAACTCAAAGTATTACAGAAATTTATTTTAAAGATGATGAACCTTTAAGTTATACAGTATGTGAAATTTTAATCAATCTTAAAACTATAACTAATATTAATTGCTATACTATTCAACCCTTTATGATTGAATTATTAGATAAAAATAATATTACTTGTGATACTCGAGGCGAAATTTTATATTTAAGTAATTTTATGGAAATAAATAATTTAATCAGTTATTCTAATATCTATTATAAAACTAATATTAGAATGCCCTCTCCATTAACTTTAGAAGATTTAACGGATATGGAAAGTTTCCTTAAAATCAATAAATATTTAAAAATTATTCATATAAACACTTTAAATAATAAAGAATTAGAAATATTATTAAAACTATTAGTAAAATATAATCGTCATCTTAAAATAGTTATTCATGATAATATTAATGAAGAAAAAATAATTGAATATTTAAAAGATATTAATAAAAAATATAAACATAAATATCATATTTATTTAACTTTAGAATATTCTAAAGAATATCTTGATGAAAATATTTTTAAACAAACCATTATTAATACTTTAAAAGTCTGTGGCTTAATTATTTCTAGTTTAGTAGTATTAGTTGTAACTTATATTGGCGTTTCTAATTATGTCGCCCTAAAAGAAGTCACTAAAATTCAAAATGATTTAGCTAAAATTGTTGAAGTTACGGATCCCGCGCCTATTATTGACGAGAAAAATGAAGAAAACAAGCAAAACTATGAAACCGAAAATCCTGAAGCTAATCCCAACCCTGACTACCAATTTAAACTCATCACTAATGAAAAACTTGCGGCTTTACTTACCGTCAATAATGATATTGTAGGAGAATTAAAAGTTAATAATACTAACATTGATTACCCCGTTGTGCAAAAAGATAATAATGATTATTATTTAGATCATAATATAAATCGGGAAAAGAATGCCAATGGTTGGATTTTTATGGATTATCGTAATGATGCCATGAATTTACATAAAAACACCATTATCTATGGTCATAATATGTATTATAGTGGAGTTATGTTTGGTACTTTATATAAAACTGCGACTAAAAATTGGTACACTAATCCCGAAAATCAAATTATTACTTTTAATACTTTATATGAAAATATGCAATTTGAAATTTTCTCTATCTATCGTGTTCCCAAAACTAATGATTATTTAAAAGTTTTCTTTGAAGATGATGCCGAATTTACTAATTTTATTGATTTGATTAAAAATCGCAGTATCTATAATTTTAATGTCGAAGTAACTAAAGATGATAAAATCTTAACTCTATCAACCTGTTCTAATAATGGAACTAAAAGATTAGTAATTCACGCTAAATTAATTAAAAATACCGCTTAAACTCGGTATTTATTTTTTTGCTAAAAAATAATTTATTTTAATATTTTCTTCTCTAAACTTACTTTCATATTCTGTCAAAACATTGGGAATATCACTACTGGCTAAATCTAAATTAACATCAACAAATTTATAACCATAATTACTTAACGAAACAATTGAACTAGCAAATAATCCTATATTATCAGTTTTCATCTTAATAATCGCAGTATCTTTAAAAATTTTATCATAAATATTTAAGAATACCTCACTTGTAAGTCTTCTTTTAGCTTGTCTTTTCTTTGGCCAAGGATCAGAAAAATTAAGATAAATAACCTCTATTTCTTTCCCAAAATATTCTTCTAAATTGAAAGCATCGATATTCATAATTCTTAAATTATTTAATTTTTGAGGATGTTTTTTAATAGCTCTGGCAACTACTCCGGTATATTTTTCAATGCCTATAAAATTAATATTGGGGTATTTTAAAGCCATATTATAAATAAAATCCCCTTTCCCCATCCCTATTTCTAAATGAATAGGATTTTTATTTTGAAATTCTTCATCCCATTTATTCTTTAAACTATTATTAATTAAATAAGTACAATTACTTACTAACTCATCTTTATTTTTTAAATTCCTAAGGCGCATATAAATCACTTCTTTCTTCTAGACGCATATAATAAATTGAAAGGAAAAATCAATATGAAAAAAGATCGAAATACTTTTTTTCAAGAATCATCTTATCTAAATCAACAAGCCGGCTTTCCTAATCAAAATATGGCTCCATTTACCACTAGTAGTTATGCTAATCAAGGTTTTTATGCTGGTCCTATGAATATGAATTATAACCCTAATTTAGGAATTAATCAACCTACCAATGATTATTCTGATTTAGAAGCCCGCTTATCAAAATTAGAAAGACAAATCAATCGTCTTGATGCTCGTTTAAATAAACTTGAAACTAATGGTTTTTATTCCACGGATGATTTAGATAATACTACCAATGTTTATATGGTCTAATTAGACCTCTTTTTTATTTTTTAAAAACTTAGTTTTTAATTTTTCAATAAAGCCATTACCTAATATATCTTTTATAAGTCCCATCACCTGAGCCACCACAAAATAAACTATTGCCCCAATTATAGCCACTATAGCAATATATAAAATTAAGTATGCTCGACTACTAAAATTAGCGGGAATAAATTTTTTTATTAACCCGACGACTAAAATCATAGTTGTAAGAGGCACTAAAATATTTCTTAAAGTTTTAGCAATACTTTTATATTTAAAACTATATTCTTTACGAAGAAAATACATGGCTAAAATAACTGTCGTACTAAAGCCAATAATTGACGCTACTGTCGCCCCAAAATAAGCTGGTAAATGTAAAGCATTTAAAAGTAACATCATTGGTACATCTAATAAAGCATTAACAAGTATTCCCGTAATGGCACAAATATAAACAATTTTAAATTTATTCATACTTTGTAAAGTATAATTAGAAATCGTAAATAAATTAGAAAATAAAGGAGCGAATATACCTATAGCTAAAATATTAGCGCCAATTTGTAAATAAGTAGAACCATAAAAGACCGCCCAAATCTCTTTACTTAATAAAGCTATACCAAAACACATTGGTAAACATATAAATAAAATAATTTCCATTGCTTTAATAAATTTACGATTAACATCATCATATTTTTTTAAAGTAAACGCTTCTACCATATTAGGAATTAAACTAGCTGATAATCCTAATCCAACTGAAGTAATTATTACACTTATTTTAGAAGCCCAAGTACTTATACCACTAGCAATAAATTCTACTTCTAACGCATCAAAACCTAAAAAATCCATTGTTCTTAAAATTAAAATCATATCGACATTATTATATAAAGAAAAGGCTAAACTGATAATAATCGTGGGAATAGCATAAGTAATAATTTTTTTAATAATTTCTTTATTACTAATCTCATCTTTTTCTTTAAATTCCTCATCTAAACATAATTCATGTTTATTTTTTTTAAGTTTTTGTAAAACATATATTAAAGCACATAACCCTCCGACAAAGGCACCAAATACGGCAATTCCAATTGTTTCAGTAAGGGAAATATGAAATACTTTTAAAGCTAAAAAACTACCCCCTAAAATTACCGCCACTCTCGCTAATTGTTCAATTACTTGGGAAAAACTAGCAACCGAAATAATATTATGTCCTTGAAAGAAACCACGAGAAACACTTAAAAATGGAAAAATTAAAATAGCAAATGATACACATCTAATAACTAAAGTGACATCTTCTATGGTATTACCACCACTTAAATCTCCTAAAATTAAAGTTGCAATTTGAGAAGCAAAAACAAATAAAATAATAAAAGCAATAATCGCAATAAAAGTAAGCATCTTTTTACCTAAATTAAAAGTTCTAATTTTAGCTTCTTGGCGATTTAAAGTATTAAATTCATTTACTAGTTTCGCAATTGCATTGGGAAGTCCGGCAGTTGATATTTCTAAAAATAAACCATAAATATTATAAGCATAAGCATATAAAGCCGCGCCCTTAACCCCAACCATGGCATAAAAAGGAATAACATAAAGCATTCCAATAATCTTTACTAAAAAAATAGCGATTGTGGCAATTATCGTGCCCTCAATAAATGAATTCTTTTTCATACTTCACCTCATTACTTACATATAAACAATCATCGCCGAAAAGCAATAAATTTGCTCCTCTCCTATAGCCATAATTGCTGTTTCAAATTTAATATCTATAACTTCTCCCTCTAAACTACTTAAAAAAGCATTAACTTTTGCCTCTAAATCTTTTTCATGTGATTCATCAAATATTTTAACTTTCATTATCTCACCATGAAAATATTATCATAATATTTATACTTTTATTGTCGAATTAAATAACTCTTTAAAAGCCTTTATAACTTCTAATTTTTCTTCAGTTCTTACTGTATTTTTAATTTCTATATAAGTATCATAATATTTATTTACTCTTTTATCATATATGCTTAAAAATACGCCTTTTTCTTCACCTGATAATTGACCACTAATCCCAACCCCAATATCACTTTTAGCTATGTTCGCTATATTATAAGCCATTTCTTGAACTACTTCTCTACTGTAAACTGTATAAGTATTTATTGTCTCTTTCTTTACACCCATATACACTTTATATTCACTTGCATACGGAATGGCACTAAACTTTAAGATATTACTAGCTCCCTCAATATCAGTTATCATACTAGCTAACAACCCACCTGTACATGACTCCATGGTGGCAATAGTAATATTTTTGTTAATTAAATATTTTACTATATCTTCTAATAACATAAAAATCACTCTCTTTAAATTTTAGCATAAATAAATTATTTTGTACACTTATTTACAAGAAAAAACATTGCCTATTTTTAATTTAAAAAATAAAAAGAGTAACCAAAATCATTAGTAACTCTTATTTTTTTAACTTGTAAATATAATTACTATTTTTATCAATTTATTCCGCAAGTACTAGGACTATAAGCACCTAAAACAGTTAGTAAAAATTTAATTAAAATTGGTAAGAAAAAGATGATAATAGCTATTATTAGCCTTTTTATGGCTTTTTGAGTAGCTTTTTTAATTTCATCTTGATTACCCGCGGTTGCTTTTATAAAATCAACGATAGTAAAAACAAATAACATAATTATGGCCGCATATTTAATTAAATCAAAAGCAAATTGTAAATAATAGGCTGGCTCTCCTTTTAATGTAGGATTACCTAAATAACTATTACAATTGTCTCCTGTAAAGTCCATAGGTGGAGTATCAAGAGAATAATCTTGATTAATATAACAAAGTAAAGCAATTATTGGCTTATTTTCATCATCCGTTCCTTCCAATCTTAATATTTCTCCTTGAGAACAAGTGATTGTTGGTTCTACATCATAACTAACACATGCTTCAACACTTATTTCACCATTAGAAACTACTTGGTAATCCTTAAAGCCTTCTCCTTCTCCGTCACAAGTAGCGGGAGGACTATAAGTCATATTATTCCATAAATTTACATTATACTTTTTTCCTTCCAAAATTTCTTCATCACTTTCACATGCCAACACATATATAGATTCTTCAGTATTTAGATTTCGACCCTCTAACCTAGCTAAATTAGTATAACTACAACCCGGAAGAATTTTTTCTCTTGCGCTTACCGTTTTAGCTACACATGCTTTAAACTTTTTAGCCCCATCTGTTACAGATACAAGCCCGATAATATTATTTTTATCAGTACTTGAAGCACCATTCATAACATCACATGAAATAGCATCAGAATAATTAAAGCCAGGACGAGTACTTACAAGATATTCTATTCCTTCATCTGGTATATCTGGCTCTTCTGGCTCGGAAATATTTTTACCAGGATCAAATTCAAAATTATCGCCAGATGGAATATTATCAGATAACCATCCTAAATAAATATCACAATATTCAGAATGTCCTTCCATAATACCAAACCAAGCTTCCGGACAAATCC
>CANQXQ010000052.1 GCA_947627845.1 uncultured Bacilli bacterium
TATGTAAAAAAGATGAAAAAGTTTTCCACTTTTTCATCTTTTCTATTGTCAAGGAATATTTTTACCTAAACTCAAATATATAGTTAATTCAAGCTAGTATATAATACTAAATAATTTTTATTGTAAAACTTAAAAAGTCAAATTAATGACTTTAAATACCGGCAGTAATATTTTTAAAATTTCGTTTTAAATAATCCCAAAAATCAGCTTTAACTAAATCTTCTTTAATAACTATATCTATTTCTTTAAGAATATTTCCCTCATTATCAATAATTTCAGCTGTTCCAACTTTAGTATTCTTTTTTAGAGGAGCAACTATTTTATCAGCTTTAATATTGAAACTATAATCATTGGGTTTTTGATTAACTTTTAATAGTTCGGTGGCATCTTCTTTTAAATAAACTTTAACTTGAGATTTTTTACCTCTTTCCACATTTATTTCACCTAAAGTAGTATCTTTGGAATAAATAATATTATTTTTAAAAGAATTAAAACCATAAGTTAATAGAGTAGCCGTATCTTTACTTCGAGCATCCGCGGAGGAAGCATTCATAACAACACTAATTAAACGCAAATCATTTTTTTTAGCAGTTGCCGTTAAACAATAACCAGCTTCAGTTGTATAACCTGTTTTTAAGCCATCTACCCCATCATAAAATCTAACTAATCTATTTGTATTGACTAGCCATACTTGAGAGCCATCAGGTTTAGTTAAATAATCTTCATAAATGGAAGTAAAACGCAAAATATCTTCATGTTTTAATAATTCTTGGGCAATGCGAGCCATATCATGAGCAGTAGAATAATGATTTTCATTATCAAGGCCATGAGGGTTAGCAAAATGAGTATTAACAAGGCCTAATTCTTTTACTTTAGCATTCATTTCAGAGACAAAAGCTTCTTCACTGCCACTTATTTTTTCAGCCATAGCCACGACGGCATCATTAGCACTAGAAACCGCTATACATTTAAGTAAGTCTTCAACTTTATATTCTTCGCCGGCTTGTAAAAAAACTTGAGAACCACCCATACCACTAGCATTTTTACTAATTAAAACTTTATCAGAATATTTTATATTACCATTATCTATTTGTTCCATAATAAGTAACAAGCTCATTATTTTAGTCATACTAGCCATTGGTAATTTTTCATTAATATTTTTTTCGTATAAAACTTTACCACTAGCATTATCAATTAATATAGCACTTTTACTATCTAAATTTAAAGAATCAGTTGCAGCTTGGACAGGAAGAATTGAAATAAAAAAAGTACATATTAAGACTAATATTATAAATTTTTTCAAATTTAACACCTCTTAATAAATATGTACGATTAAATAAGTTATTTATGACAAAAAAACTTTAACTAATACGATAATGTCCGACAATATTAGACTCTTTTAAAATATCTTCTTCATAACTTCTTTGATTTTTACTTGCATGGTGGAAAACAAAAGGAATTCCATCTTTATTACGATGATCAGAAATGATACCAATATGTTTTTTAAAAACAACAATATCTCCACTTTGCCAAGCAGCATAATCTTTAAGGCTAGTAGTTAAAGAAAGTGCATGATTATCAAAATATATTTTTAAATTATTAACCCGCCGAAAATCAATATTTTTATCGACTACTTCAATGTTATATTTATCTCTATTATTTAGAATATCAGCATTAACTAACTCTTTTAAATCATAGCCGGCGCCTAAAAGGCCAAAAGCGACAACATCAGTACAAACACCATAATTATCATCAGGATAGCCGGAAGCATAATATTTACTTTGATATTGAGGTTTAGTTTTTAAATATTCTTTGACACTTTTAATAATATCAGAAGCATCA
Organism: uncultured Bacilli bacterium; assembly: GCA_947627845.1. GTDB lineage: Bacteria > Bacillota_I > Bacilli_A > RF39 > UBA660 > Caccenecus. The sequence continues at coordinate 1,843 of CANQXQ010000052.1, forward strand.
TCTAGGCCATCATTATCTTTATCAACATTTGATATATAGGTTTTAATATTAAAGTCACTATCTTGGTATTTTTTATGAGGAATGATATTGAAAGCATAAAGAATATCAAAAACTAAAACTATAACAATTATAAAACTTAATATGGTTACTAACTTTTTCATTTTTTAACTTCCTTTGCTTTTTTAACTCCATTTAAAGATATTATTTATTAAGATAATTAAAAGAACATTTACGATAATAATGGATGCTAAATATACTAATCTATTTTCTTTTTTAAGGGATTTAGCTAATTTTTGACTATAGATAAAATCTAATATTAAAAATATACTAAATATAACTAATCTTAAATCATTAGCATTAAAAGGAATATTTAGCATATTTTTTTGAGTTAAAGGAACACATACACATCCGAAAATTTTTAAAAAGACATATTTGTCTAGTATTTCATAAATGGGAGTTATAAATAAGATAATTAAATATGGTAAAGAAACAAGAACTTGGTTATTTTTTAAATAACAAATTAGCCAGATTAAAAATATAACAATAATAGGAATAAAAATATAAAACATAACTCCTCTTTAGTTTAAGTATTTAGTTAGATTATCACAATATAAACTTAAAGTATAATTATTATCTTTAAAAGTTAAAATATTGATATTGTCTTTATAAGTAATATCTTTTATTTTAGTTAAAGCTAAATCAAAAGCTACTTCATTATTCGCAGGTATATATATGGCCCGAGCTTGCAAGAATTTATTATAATCTAATTCTTTATTAATATCTTTAAATAATATTATTCTTTTATTTGTTAAAAATAAAGTTAAAGTGAAGCGATTATTATTGGCTAAAACATTAATATTTTTCCTGATTACTTGAATTTCTTCATCTTCTTTTAATTTAAAATTCTTCATATTTATTCTTCCTTTATCTAAATTATAACATTGATAAAACGGTTATTCAATTTAATAAAAAATAAGTTTACATTAACTGAAACCTATTTTTTAGAATTACTTATTAAGAGATCAACGAAATAATTAGTTAAGTTAGTATTTCGGGCTAAAATGGGGCCTATTAAGGAAGTAACATAAAAGTTTTTAAATTTAAAGCCCTCTTCTTCGGTCGCATTATTCCCAAAGCCTTGGTCAATTTTAAATAAAGGACTATTTAAAGTTTTTATTAACCAACTAGTATTTTGAAAACCATAAATATTACCTGGGACTAAGGAGGTGGTCGCTATAACATCGGCAACTTTAAAAGCGGTTTGTTTCTCAATTTCATAATAACCTAGCAAATCTAATAAACTTAAAGCATTTCCCGTCACTAAAATAATTTTATTATCATTTATATATTCCATGATGGTGGCTTTATTTTTTTGTAATTTAGTTTTTACTAATTCTAATTTACTTGGCTCCCCACTTCCAAGATAAACAAAGTCATAGGATTTTAAATCTAATTTGGTATCATAATTAATATTAGTGATTTCGGCAGTTATTCCTTTTTGTTCTAATGCATATTTTAAAGCTTTAATATTGCCACTTTCACCATATAAGTCTAATAATTCAGGGTATAGATACGCGATTTTAATCATTGCTTTTCTCTTCTTTCTTGAAAGTATTATTAAATGATTCGACATAATCAAAATTTAATATACCATATACTTTGGAGGTTTTACTTTTTAATACTTCTTCTTTAATATTTTCTAGATTTTCACTAGTGATTATTTTATTTTCTGGAATACCACTTAATATTAATCTTTGTTTAATGTTAGAGGCATCTATACCACAAGCATAAATTTTATTGACACTTTTATCATTTAATAATTCAAATTCAATATCATATAGCCAGGAAATATCAAAATGGTTATATCTTCTTGATATTTCTTTCCAACCTATAATAATATCTTTCTTATTTTTATCGTGATATACTTTAAAAATAGCTTGATTATAAGTGGTCGCATTTTCTGCTTTACAAGAAATAGCCCGAAATACTTTATTTTTATTGATAAATTCTTTACTTGGTAAATCGTTTAATCTATTAAAACTAGTTATTATTTCTTTTTCGGTTAAATTTAATTCTTGTAGGCATGCATAGGCCGCGATAGTATTATAAGCATTATATAACATGTCGCCCCCTATTTTTAAAGGTTCTTTATTTATGATAAGTTGCTTTTTTTCCAAATCTAAATTAGTTCCCGTATATTTAGCATCTTCATATTTAAAACTACAATTAGGACATTTATAGTGGCCTAAAGTTTCAAAATTATAATAGCTATATTCTAATTTATGATGACAATATGGGCAGTGATAAATATTTAGATTTTCAAATATTTGAGTTTCATAACTATATTTATTTTTTAAAATGCTATAATAAACAAATTTATTAGGTAGATCTTTGGCAAAATTTCTTAAATAAGGATCGTCCATATTAGTTATGATTGTACTATCTGGGGTAAGGCATTTTTTTATGTCTTCATAGACTAAATCAACATAATGCTGTCTTGGGGGTTGATCTTTGGTTAGATTAGTAATAACAATATAGTTGGGTTTTAGATAAGGAATTATTTTTTTCATATATCTTTCGTCTATTTCCATGACTAGATATTTAGTTTTAATTTTACCAAATAAATTACTATATTTTAATAAAGTAGTCGCGACTCCCCAATCGATATTGGCTCCACTGGAATTGTGGCAAACTTTACCTTTAACTTTTAAAGTATTAGCAATTAAAGAAGAAGTGCTACCTTTTCCGGATGAACCAGTAACAACAATTTTTATTTTGGGGTATTTAAAATGTTTAAATAAGTTTTTATCAATTCGTAGAGCATATTTCCCAGGAAATGAACTACCTCTTTTTAAGATTTTGCCCATTATAACCATTATTTTGCCAACCATAATAGCTATTAGTTTCATTTCTACCACCTTAGTCCTTGTTTTTGTTTCTATTTAAACTGATTATTTTTTTATTTTAATTTGGGTTTCATTATAATTAAAAGATATTTAAATATACTTAATGATATTATTCCCTTTAACCAAACATATTGTAGCATAATTATTTAAATAAAAATAGATATTTTTGCTAATTATTATTATCAGATGGTTGGATTATAATGGTGTTTTAATAATTTTTATAACTTTTAAAAAAAATTTTATAACATTGAAAAAAGCAAACCATATAACTTGTCTGTTTTAAAAATTTATATAATTAATCTATTACATTAAGTTGTAATTATAAATTGCCTTTATAAAAATATATTTTCATTGCATTTTCAGAATATTTTGGCTTTGAAACATCTATATTCATAACTTTTCCAATATAATAGATAATAAATTGGGAAGCAATTAATAAATCAAATTCAGCTAATATTCCATCATATTTGCTTTCTATTATAACACAACTATCACATAAATAATTTAATAACTCTTGTTCATACTCTGTTGTTGATTTTTGTTTAAAATATATTGAACAAGTATTATCTAAATTCTCATAATTAGCAAATCTTCCATGTGAAAAATTCTTTTTTTCATGAATTATACAATTAAACACGCCAGATTCAATAATTTTACTTTCCAAATCATAACACGCAGTATTAGCATAATCCCCACGAAATAAATTTAAAAGTTTATTTTTTTCCAACTTCTCTATGAAATCTTTATTAATTATATTTTCTATTTTTTGATTCCAATTATTAATTGAATCTTTAATAAATTCTTCAATATTAACATTGCAATTATTTTTTTCAAGATAATACTTTAAAAATATTGCTGCTGGAGCAACTGCACCTTCAAATGACAAAAATCCCCGTTCTTTTCCTTTATTAGATGATGTTCTATAACTTAAAATATTCTTTTTTAAAATTCCAGTTTTCAATACAATATTTTGTAATTCACCTTTAGTAATAATATATATATTCTTTTTATCTAAATTTTTAACACTTGTAATAATATCACTTGTTGTACCAGAATATGAAAATAATATTATCTTATCTATATTACTATTATTTCTATATAAAACATCTCTTGGATACAATGCATATGTATTACATCCATACATCAAATTTATAATCTTTGAAGAAAAAAAAGCTCCCGCATATGAACCACCAGTACCAATAAATAAACAATTATTATTTTTATTAAAAGAAATATCATTTATTTTATTACTGGCATTTGAATTAATGGCATTAATAATTCTTGTTTCAAGATTATTTATATTTATATTACAACGCTTTATTT
>CANQXQ010000053.1 GCA_947627845.1 uncultured Bacilli bacterium
AATTTTCTAACTTATACTTAAATTATATATTCTCCTATAGTTAAAGTCAAGAAAATTTCTAATATTTCTCAACTTATAATTTCTAATAATTATTTTATGAGACAATTTTTAAGGTGATAAAATGCTATATGAACGATTAAGATATATAAGAGAACAAAACGAAATGACCCAAACAGATCTAGCTAAAAAATTAGGTCTTACCAAATCTGGTTATTGTCGCTATGAAAATGAAACAGACATTATCCCCATTAAACATTTAATAATAATTTCCGATTTATTCAATGTTTCATTAGACTACATTTTTTCTTTTTCAAATGAAATAAAATACAAAAAAAGATATAAAAGTATTGATAAAATAAAATCAGGAACTAGATTAAAAAAATTCCGCAAACAACAAAAATACACTCAAGAGCAATTAGCAAATAAATTAAATATAGCAAGAACAATTATATCCAAATATGAAAAGGGTGAATATTTAATAGCAACTCATTCAATTTATTCTATTTGTAAAAAATATAATATTTCCGCGGATTATTTATTAGGTAAAAGTGATTACCCAATCTATTTAAATAGCAAATAAAAAATTAGTAACCTTTACTAATTTTTATTAAAATAATTTATTCCTATAGCATCTCTTACTTCTTTTAAAGTATTTTGAGCAACTAATCTAGCTTTTTTACTACCATCTTCTAACATTTTATATACTAAATCTAAATGTTCTTGATAATAAGCTCTTTTCTTCCGCATTGGTTCTAGTAAATCTTCTAATATTTGGAATAAAAACTTTTTAACTTTAACATCTCCAAGCCCTCCCCGTTTATAATGAGCTTTAAGTTCCTCTAAATTTTTATACTCCGGTAAATATTTTTTAAAATCCTCATCTGTTGCAAACGCTTCCAAATAAGTAAATACTGTATTATTTTCTACTTTACCTGGATCTTCAACTTTTATATGATTAGGATCTGTATACATACTCATTACTTTCTTTTTAACTGTTTCAGTATCATCAGATAAATAAATACAATTACCTAAAGATTTACTCATTTTGGCTTTACCATCTATACCAGGAAGTCTAATACAAACTTTATTATCAGCTAGTACTGCTTGAGGTTCTACTAAAATATTACCATATAAATTATTAAAGGCATGAACTATTTCTTTACATTGTTCTATAAGAGGTAATTGATCTTCTCCCACGGGAATTAAATTAGCTTTAAATGCTGTAATATCAGCCGCTTGACTTATAGGGTAAGTTAAAAAACCAACTGGCACAGCTTCTCCAAAACCTCTTTCTTTAATTTCTGTTTTAATCGTCGGATTTCTTTTTAATCTCGCAAGGGTTACTAAATTCATATAATGCATTGTTAATTCTGTCAATTCTGGAATTTGCGATTGGACAAAAAAAGTAGTTTTTTCAGGATCTAATCCCACGGCTAAATAATCCAAAGCTACTTCCATCAGACTATTACGTATTTTTTCGGGATTTCTTGCATTATCAGTTAAAGCTTGTAAATCCGCAATAAAAACATACATATCATATTCATTACTATTTTGTAACTTTACTCTATTTTTAAGACTACCAACATAATGTCCTAAATGTAATTTACCAGTTGGTCTATCTCCTGTTAAAATAACTTTTTTCATAATGTTCACCTCCTAAATTATAACATGGTAAGTAAAATAAGTAAATTACCAAAGAAAAAAGAGGTTAACCCTCAAGTTTATTTTTAAGTTTTAATATAGTATCTAAACTTAAATTAGTTGTTTTTGATATCTCCTTTAACATTTCATTTTCATTCTATTTTTGTATATCAATTTTAACACATATTTCTTTTTGTCAATCAAATAATTTTTTTAACTAATTTTTCAAAAATTTGCTATAATTATAGTAGGTGATAATATGGAAAATAATAAAAGCCTAAAAATTATTTTAATAGTCCTCATTATTTTAACAATTATAGTTTTTGGTGGAGTAACTTATCTTTATTTATTTGATAAAGAACCAAATACCCAAGAAAATAAACAATCCTATTCAGCTAAAGCTGTTGCCGCGATGGAAGAATATAATATTTTAAATACGGTTAATAATAGAGAATATTCCAAAACTTTAGAAATTATATTAGAAGAAGATTTATATAATAGTGATTATTTAGAAGAATATTATAAAATTAATTATTCTACAATCCCTAATTTTCCTAATTATGTTGCCCAATTATTATATAAAAATTATACCAGTACGGAAATAAATTATTGTTTAGCGAATTTTAAAGATAATCTAGACATATTATTAAATATGGATTATATAGATATATTACAATATAAAGACATTACTAATTTTGATATTACTAAATTAGAAAGATATTTAAAATATCAAGAAACCAATACAGATTATGATTTAAAAACAGTTGTTACTTATGTTAATATTGGTCTAGATAAAGATGGTTATTCTGAATATGTCAGTTATACTGCCGATGAAGCTACTGATTTAACTATATTAGTTAATAAATACCATAAATTACCCGATGACTATGAACCAGATGATTTAGTATCACTAAGTTATGGTTCTAACTATAAATTAAGAAAAGAAGCCGCGGAAGCTTTTGAAAAGTTAACAGCCGCGGCAGTATTAGAAAAAGTTTATTTCTACCCTTTTAGTGCTTATCGCTCTAATGAAACTCAAAGAGTTCTTTATAACCGTTATGTTGCTCGCGATGGTGTTGCAACCGCGGACACTTATTCAGCTCGCCCTGGTTTTTCTGAACATCAATTAGGCCTCGCCGTGGATGTTCGAAGTAGTACTTTAACTGATAATTTAACTAATTCGCATTATGAATGGATGCTTAATAATTCCTATAAATATGGTTTTATAGTTCGTTACCCTAAAGGTAAACAATCTATTACTCAATTTATGGAAGAACCATGGCATATTAGATATTTAGGTGTTGATCTTGCCACTAAAGTTCATGCCTCTGGCTTAACTTATGATGAATATTATGATTTATATTTAGAAACCCGTTAAGAGTTTTTTTATAAAAAAAACTACCTTTTGGTAGTTTATCTAAATAAATCGTTAGGCAAATCATTTGCTCTATTTTCCTCATTTACCTGAATTTTAGCTGTTTCCAAGTCCATGAAATCCATAGCCCTATTATAAAGAGCAATTGCTTGTGGTTTCTTTTCCGGCGCTTGAGCCACCATAAAATTAGCCGCGGCCAATAAATTTTGAGCAAACGTCAAATCATGCATACTATCTAATTTAATACTAATTTTACTTAATTGATTAAATAATATATTTAAATTTTCGTCATTCATGTTATTATACCTCCTATAACCATTATAAATAAAAACCATCAAAAAAGTCTAGTAGAATTTTTATACTAGACAATTATTTTATATTAAACTAATTCAAGTTTAACAGTTAAAGCATCATCGCCCACACGTTCTTTAAGTTTAATAATTCTGGTATAACCACCATTACGTGTTTCATAACGTTTAGCAAGTTCATTAAATACTTTATTAACAACTTCAACATCATTATATAAGAATGCTAAAGCTTTTCTTCTTGAAACTAAAGTACCAGTTTTTCCATAAGTAATCATTTTATCAACAAATTTTCTTACTTCTTTTGCTCTTGCTTCAGTTGTAACTACAGATTCATTCATTATTACATCACGTGTAATCCCAGCTAAAATGCTTCTTCTTTTTCTTGATTCTCTACCTAATTTTCTATATAACATAATTTAGCCTCCTTAATCGCGGAACTTAAGTCCCATTTCTGCTACTTTATCTAAAACTTCTTTAAGGGATTTTTTACCCAAATTCCGTATCTTAGTAACTTCCACTTCTCTTTTTGAAATAAGATCTTGAACTGTATGAATACCTGCTCTTTTTAAACAGTTATAAGCTCTAACTGAGAATTCAATCTCTTCAATTGGAGTTTCTAAAGTTTTAGTTATAGTATCAACTTTCTTTTCTTGCATTAAACCAGTAATATCACTAATTGCATTTAGATCGGCAACTATATTGAAATGTTCAATTAAAATTCTAGCCGCAAGTGCCATAGCTTCTTCTGGTGTCATACTACCATTAGTATTAATTTCCATTGTAAGTTTATCATAATTTTCATTTTGACCTACCCGAGTAGATTCAACTTCATATTTTACAAGTTCAATAGGTGAATAATTAGAATCAATGGCAATTACCCCAACTTTGTTTTCTGCAAATAATTTTTTATTTTCTTTGGCATCAACATAGCCTTTACCATTAAATACAGTAACTTCCATATCAATTTTGCCACCTTGAACTAAATTACAAATAACAAGTTCAGGATTAACAATCTCAACATCGGCATTAGCCTCAAAGTCTCCTGCCGTAACTGGACCTTCTGTATCTTTAAATAATCTTAAAATTTTAACTTCTTCGGTATGATTTTTAACAACCATATTTTTAAGAGCTAAAACAATACTTGTTACGTCTTCAACTACCCCATCAATTTTTTGGAATTCATGTAAAACTCCTTCAATTTTCACAGAAGTAATCGCACTTCCTGGTAAACTTGATAACATAACTCTTCTAAGTGCATTTCCAATAGTTGTTCCAAAACCTCTTTCAAGGGGTTCTAATTCAAATTTTCCATAGTGACTGCTTTCTTGATATTCGGCAATACTATATTCCGGTTTTTCAAAACTAATCATATTCCTATAACCCTTTCTTTAATTATTATTTTCTAGGACGTTTTGGTGGACGACAACCATTATGTGGTACTGGTGTTTCATCAGTAATTGATAAAATCTCAAGGCCCGCACTTTGTAAAGATCTAATCGCAGTTTCTCTACCAGCACCTAAACCTTTAACCACTACATCAACTTTTTTAACACCTTGATCCATTGCTGCTTTACCAGCCGCTTCCGCACTCATTCCAGCCGCAAATGGAGTTTTCTTTTTGCTTCCTTTGTAACCAATAGTACCACTTGAAGCCCAAGCAATAACACTACCATCTTTTTCTGTAATTGTAACAATTGTATTATTATAAGTAGAATTAATATGTGCAACCGCTTCAGGTATATTTTTTTTAACTTTTCTTTTTCTTCTATTATATGCCATAAATTAACCTCCTACTTTGCTACCTTTTTCTTATTAGCAACTACTTTACCTCTACCCTTACGAGTATGAGCATTACGGTTAGTTCTTTGTCCTCTTACTGGAAGACCTTTTTTATGTCTAACACCTTGATAACTGCCAATTTCCATTTTATTTTTAATATTCATTTGTACAACCCGACGTAAGTCACCTTCCACAAGATGATTATCTACTTCTTTTCTTAAACGTGCAATTTCATCTTCTGTTAAGTCTTTAACTTTAGTCGCGGGATTAACACCTGCTGCTTCACAAATAGTTTTTCCTAAATTATTACCAATTCCATAAATTGCAGTAAGTCCTACAAATATTTGTTTTTCACTTGGTAATTCAATATTTTTTATACGTGCCATAATTACCTCCTTAATTAACCTTGAGTTTGTTTGTGTTTAGGATTATCACAAATAACCATAACTTTACCTTTTCTTCTAATTATTTTGCACTTTTTACAAATCTTTTTTACTGATGGTCTAACTTTCATTATAATTCCTCCATTATCTTTTATTCCATGTTATACGCCCACGTGTTAAATCATAAGGCGAAAGTTCTATAGTTACCGTATCACCTGGTAGAATACGAATCATATTTACTCGCATTTTACCAGAAACGTAGGCTTTTACAGTAAATCCATTTTGAAGTTCAACTAAGTAATCAGAGCCTTTAAGGACTTCTACTACTTTACCCTCAACTTCAATTTTTTCTTCTTTATTTTGACTAACATTATTTTTATTCTTATTTTTCGTCATCACAAATTTCTCCCGTTAAAATTTTATAACCATCTTTGGTTACTACCACTGTATGCTCAAAATGGGCACTTGGAAGTTCATCATCCGTGGAAATTGTCCAATCATCATCATGCATATATACATATCTCTCTCCTAAATTAAGCATTGGTTCTACTGCAATAACCATTCCTGCTTTA
>CANQXQ010000054.1 GCA_947627845.1 uncultured Bacilli bacterium
CAATTGCTATTTTAGGTGGATTTCTTGCAATCAAAACAACAACATTATCGGTCGGCGCAATTGCATCTTTCCTACTATTAACAAGAGGATTTACAATGCATATAAATCAGTTATCACAACAATATAATTCAATTGCTTTAGCACTTGCTGGGGCTAATAGAATTTTTGAATTAATTGATGAAGAAAGTGAAAAAAATGATGGAAAAATTACTTTAGTAAATGCACTACGCCAAGAAGATGGAACATTAAAAGAAGCTACTACTTATACTGGTGTTTGGGCATGGAAAAATCCCCAAAGTAAAGAATTAATTGAATTAAAAGGAAATATTCGCTTTGATTTAGTTGATTTTTCTTATGTAAAAGGTAAAAAAGTATTAGACGATATTAGTTTATATGCAAAACCCGGTCAAAAAATTGCTTTTGTCGGAGCAACGGGAGCTGGAAAAACAACTATTGCTAATTTAATTAATCGTTTCTATGATATCGAAGAAGGTACTATTCTTTATGATGGCATTAATATAAAAGATATCAATAAAAATGATTTAAGAAAATCACTTGGTATGGTATTACAAGATGTCAATTTATTTACTGGAACCATTATGGAAAATTTACGATATGGAAATACAAATGCTAGTGATGAAGAATGTATTGAAGCAGCAAAACTTGCCAATGCTGATAAATTTATTGAAAAATTACCAAATGGTTATAATACAATCATTACAGATAATGGAGATAATTTATCTCAAGGACAACGTCAGTTATTAGCAATAGCAAGATGTGCAGTAAGTAATCCGCCTGTTATGATTTTAGATGAAGCAACTTCTAGCATTGACACACGTACGGAAAAAGATGTTCAAGATGGAATGGATAAATTAATGGAAGGACGAACGGTATTTGTCATCGCCCATCGTTTATCAACTATTCGTAATGCCCAAGCTATTATGGTATTAGAAAATGGAAAAATCATTGAACGTGGAAATCACGAATATTTGATGAAAGAAAAAGGAAAATATTATGAGTTATATACTGGAGCTTTTGAACTTGAATAAATAAAAGATGATTAGAATTATAATTCAAAATCATCTTTTTCTATTTTTTTTTATTTTTTATTTATCTCAAGTTTACTTTTAAAAATCTTACTCTTCCTTAATAAACTTATTAAACTACTTTATTTATTAATAATCCATTTCCAATCTTTTTTCTATATCTTCTATACTTGGCAATGTATTCACTAAAAATTCTGGTATTTCAGATAAAATTTTATATTCACTTACTCCAATAGGTTTATTAATATCTTTTAAAGCAAGTTCCGTTGTTACCTTATTTTTATCCTTGCATAACAATATTTCAAATGTCGGATTGTCATTTTTATCTTTAATATATTTATCAACAGCACTTAAATAAAAGTTAAGTTTACCTATGTATTCTGGCTTAAACTCAGTTGTTTTTAATTCTATAACTACATAACTTCTAACTTTTAAATTATAAAACAGTAAGTCTATATAATAATCTTCATTTTCTATCTCTAAATGATATTGTCTTCCAATAAATGCAAAACCATTTCCTAACTCTAATAGTAATTTAGTTATATTATTAGTTAATTCTCTTTCAATATCAAGTTCTTTCATATCTTTACCTGTAGTTATGAAATCAAAAATATAAGGGTCTTTTAATAATTCCTTTGCTTGTTCATTATTAGGTTTTGGTAAAGTTTCATCAAAATTAGTAGTTTTGTTTTCTAAAAGAGCTTGTCTTTCATATAATTTAAGAGAAATTTGATGAGTTATTACTGGTCTTGCCCAACCATTATTAACTGATTCTATAATATACCAATTTCTTTGATTTTTATCTTTTATTCGGTCCATAATAGTTGTAATTGAAGTCCAAGGTAATTTTGCAACATGATGTTGCAAAAATTCGTCATTATCAAATTCACTAGCAAATTTTTGCATATATCTTAAATTTCTTGATGACATACCCTTTAAACTTGGAAACTCTATTTTTAAATCTTTGGCTAAAGTATCTATAAATGAAGATCCCCATTTATTATTTTCAATTAGTTTTAATCCAATATTGTAATACATTAAAACTAAATCTTTATTTGCATTTTCAACAATTTTATTTCTAGTTGTAATTAATGTTTTTTTGATACTATTTAATACTTCAAAATATTTATCATTGTTTTCTAACATAATAACCCCCTATAAAATTTTTGTTAACATTATTATACTGTAAATTTTTTTAAATTTCTATATTGCTATTATCTTTTTATTCTTATTTTCTAATAAATTTGTACCTTTAAAATTTTAGCATTATAATTAATATATCAAACCCAAATGAATTTATATAAAAACATAAACCATTTTAATAATCGTTCCATTTAAAATTTAGTCCTTATATTCCAAGGACTTTTATTTTTTTTGAATTATTTCGTACTTTTTTAATTTATTTAAAATTTTTAAACCACCTTAAATTAAATAACCATACAAATTTTCTGATTTTGCATAAATTATGAATGGAATAGCATAAAGCTACTTCAAATTTAATTTTAGTAAATGCTAAATAGAAAGGAGAATATAATTTGTGGAAAAATAGAATAATAATTATTATAGCCTTTCTTGCAACTATTATTTTAATGGCAGTTGGTTATTCGACATTTGCTACTGATTTTACTATTAATGGAACAACCGAAATTACTGGTGATTGGGATGTTAGAATAACAAGCATAACTGCTATTCAAGTACCTGATGGTTGTGATGCTGGAACACCAACATTTACTAAAGATTCTATCAATTTTTCAGCCAAACTTAATAAACCTGGTGATGAAATTATTTATGAGGTTACTATAGAAAATTTAGGAACTATTGATGCCGAATTACAAACTGTAATATTTACTGAAGAAATTGATGGTATTAAAGAAATCAACTATACTACTTCAGAACTAAAAAAAGACTTGAATGCTGGTGATTCAACTACTTTCAATATTATGGTAACTTATGTTAAAAATACAGAAAGTGTTCCAGATGTTAAAACCAAAACACTAACGGGGATAATTCAATATGTTCAAAAAGAAGAAACTTAAAAACAAACAATTATTTTTTCTTTTAATCATTTATACATTAAGTCACATCTTTTTATATACTAATAACTTTTATATTTATATTTTAAACCCCTTATTTTGGTTAAGCTTTCTAATCATTTTTTATCGTCAAAATTTAAACTTACCAAAGAAAAAAGAAATTAAGATTACTTTAACTATATCTACTATTTTTTTAATACTTTATCTAGCTAGTGGTTTTATTTTAGGCTTTAATAAAAGTCCTTATAATCATACATCAATTAACATTCTTAAAAATCTGTGGAAAGTTATTTTACCTATATATGGTATAGAAATATTACGCTATAAACTTATCAAAAGTAATAAAAATCATTTGAAAATTGTGGCTTTAATAACCACTATTATTATCATAAGTGAAATTAATTTTAAAGCCCTTTTTCTTTCTTATAACATTACTTTTTTCCATTATTTTATTTCAATAATTATACCAATTATTGCCCAAAACATTTTATTTTCTTATCTATCTTTAAATTCACACTATGATATTCCTATAATTATTAGACTTTTTAAGGAAATACCTACCATTTTTTTACCAGTCATTCCTTACACTAATTGGTTTATTGAAGGTTCTTTTACAATCATCAAAGTCTTAATTACTTACTATTTACTTAAATACTTTATTTTTAATAAAAAAACTATAAAACCTTATACAAATTTATCAACAATCATTTATCCTTTAACTATTACTACTTCTATTCTATTAGTATTATTTATGCTTGGATTATTTAATTATCAACCTATAGCTATTCTATCCAACAGTATGAATCCTACTTTTAGAAGAGGTGATGTTGTCATTTATGAAAAAGATGAAAATATTTTACCAGGAGATATTATTGTCTTTAAATACGAGAGTCAAATTATTATTCACCGAGTTGTAAGTATAAATGAATATTATATTACCAAAGGAGATGCCAATAATACAGTAGATTATATAAAACTTAAAAAAAAGGATATAATAGGTGTTTATAAATTTCATATCAAATATTTAGGCTATCCTTCTATTTGGTTAAATGAATTTTTTACTAAGGAGAATTAAATTGCAAGTAAAGAGAATAAAAATACTAATTATTTTAAGTATTATTCTTTTAACAGGAACCCTTTTTTTAAAGGAAATATATAGAAAAAATATTCAAAAAAATTTATATCAATTAAAAAATAAAACATATTATGAAGTTACTTTAAAACCTAATATTTATTTTTTTAGTGATAAAATAAAAGCCAATAATTACTATATCGCAAATTCAATTAAAAGTATTGATATTTATTTTAATTACTACTTAAAAAATAAGAACAAAAAAAGTATTAATTATTCTTATGATATTAAAGCTACTCTAAAAAGTTACGCTGATAATGGTACTAAATTAATTTGGACTAAAAATTTTAATTTAAAAAATATCAATAAAATAAATCAAAAAGAAATTAATATAAAAGAAAATTATAATTTAGATTATCAGTATTATTCTAATTATGTTAAAGCTTTTCAAGAGTATTATAATATTAAAACAGAAACTTATTTATATGTTAAACTTAATATCAAAATTAATGATCAAAATAATCCTTATGTTTTACTAACAATTCCTATTAATGAAGATATTATAGAAGTAACGATGAAAGAAAACAATCCTTTTTTAAAAAGTTGTGTTAAACAAAATGACTGATAAACAAAAAAGTGATATAATAGATATGCCAAATAAAAATTGTAGAAAGGAAGTATCCTTAATCAGCTAGTTCATCTACAGTTTTTATTTGGCGATATTATACTGATTGGGACTAGCTGATTAAGGATATTTTTATATTATGAAAATAGAAGAATTAATTAAAGATTTAGACCCAGTAACAATTATTGAGTTTAAAAATTATTTATTAGAAAATCTATCTGACTTATGTTATAAGAAAAATTCTAATTCAAAAATTATTTCTAAATACAGAAGTAAAGAAATGTTTTGTGAAAAATGTGGCTGTAGATTATATAAAAATGGAAAAACTAAAAATGGTATTCAAAAATATATTTGTAGTGGTTGTAAGTTAACTTTATCAGAAACAACTGACACAATAATTTATCATAGTAAACTATCTTTTGAAATATGGAAAAATATCATAGATAACTTATTGAATGGCTTTAGTTTAAGAAGAATTGCAGAAGAAAACAATATTTCTATTTTAATATCTTTTAGATTAAGGCATAAAGTTTTATATGCCTTAAAACATTTTATTGAAAGTATTAATTTGTCTGGAAAAATACAATCAGATGAAAAATATTTTTCTATTAATTTAAAAGGAACTAAACCAAAAAATATGCCAAGATATTCCAAAAAAAGAACATCAACAACTTCTCCTTATAAGGGTATAAGTCACCATAAAATATGTGTTGTTTCAAGTATAGATGAAAATGATAATTTATTGTTAAAGATAGTTGGGTTAGGAAGATGTACAACAGATATGTTAAATAAATCACTGGGACAAAAGTTATACAAAGCGAAAATAATCACAGCAGATAGTGCAAGTGCTTATCAAGAATTTTGTAAAGACTATAACTTAGTATTAAATGCCATTCCATCTGGTTTCCATAGTAATGATATTTTTAATATATCGGAAATAAATGGGGTACATTCTCAACTAGAAACTTGGCTTAGTAAGTTTAGAGGCGTATCAACTAGACATTTACAAGAATATTTAGATTGGTTTGTTTATATTTTTACCATGAAAAAAAGATTCATGTTAAGTAAAATAAAAACCGAATCTTATTCAAAAATTATAATAGATAATAATTATATAAAAACTAAAGATATATTTTTAACTAAAATGCCTATTGATTTAAATATTGCTTATGCTGAATATA
>CANQXQ010000055.1 GCA_947627845.1 uncultured Bacilli bacterium
CCAAACCGTTAAAATAGAAATATTTTCCTTGACTTTAACTATGGGAGAATATATAATTTAAATATAAGCTAGAAAAATACAATATAATTGATAGAAAGGGTAAAAAAATGAAAATAGAAAAGTTAGAAACCAGTAATAATAAGTTTAAGTATATAGTAGTAGGTTTTATATTATGTGCAGTAATATTTATATTAATAAATTATCTAACCAGTAAGGCAAGTTATAGAAATACCGAGAGTATAGATTTAGCGAAAGGAACAATAAATTATAAAGTACCAGATTTAAATACGTTAGCTATGTATAAAGATGGAGAGCCAACAGACACAATGCCCGGAGCCGGTTATGAAATAGATACAACTCAAAGTTATTGTTATACCACAGATCCAAATCAACATGAAAATGTAACATTAGCAACAGATAGTGAAGGAAATCTAGTAATAGGTAATTTAAAAAAAGGAAGTAAATGCTTTTTATATTTTATAAAGCCAACAGCAGAGCAAATGATTGCTAAACTAGAAAAAGCTAAAGGTGGAAATAAGTATACAATAACAGCATTAACAGCCCCATTTGGGAGAGATGAAAGTGAATCAACAAATAAATTGTATTCATACCCAGAAGGAGATGAAACAACATATGTATTTAGAGGAAATGTAACTGATAATTGGTTAAGATTTGGAGGAAAGACATGGCGAATAATTAGAATAAATAGTGATGGAACCTTAAGAGTAATATTTCAGTGTAATACAGATAATTGTACAACTACAACATTAGGATTAATAATTGGAGAAAGCCCATATAATACAAATCATTCAGATAGTACCTATGAAGGTTATTACTATGGAATAGAAGGGACAAGTGAATATAGTCAAACCCATTCAAATGCCACACCAAGCACTATCGCAACAGTGGTGACAAATTGGTATAATAGTAATCTAAGTCAATATACAAATAAAATAAGTGGGAATACCGGATTTTGTAATGATAGAAGAATAAGTTCAGAATCAGAAACAACGATTACATATCAGCCATATGAAAGATTTAATGGAAAAACAAGTGTAACACCAGATTTAAGCTGTGAAAAAAATGATTTATATACTTTAAAGGGTAATGCTGGAAAAGGAAATGGAGCATTAGATGTACCAGCAGCATTAATAACCATGGATGAAATAGCATTAGCTGGAATGCTATATTCAAGTAATAATGCAGTAAAAAGTAATTGGTTATATGCTACAGAACAATATTGGACCATGTCTCCATCTATTTATAGTATCTCTTACAGCTTTGCTGGTATGTTCTTTATGAATTCCTATGTTTTCATCAGTGAAGACCTCGTGAGCTACTCGAATGGTGTGCGACCAGTAATTAATCTGAAAGCTGGTATAACAATAAGTGGTGGAGATGGAACCAGTACTAATCCATTTATTGCAACATAGAAAAGTGGTTATTCAAGAAATGTATTTATAAATAAAACCATGCCTACATTGCTTCTTATTCAAATGTAGGCATGTATATTTATCATTGGATAGGGAATTCCCTATCTTTTTCTTTTATAAAAAACGTGTTATAATTAAACTATAAATAATAAAGGAGACTAAAATATATGAATGAAATTAGCATGTTAGAGCGCTATGGTGATGATTTAACCGCTAAAAATTATATAACTGATCCTGCCATTGGTCGTGAACAAGAAATTAAGCAAATGATTTTAACTTTACTAACTCCGGAAAAAAGTGCTTTATTAGTTGGTAAACCTGGAATAGGAAAAACTGCTATAGTCGAGGGGTTAGCCTATCGTATTATTAAAGGTTATGTTCCTGATGCTTTACTTAATTGTCAAATTATTAAAATAAATATTAGTAGTTTAATTGGAAGAGAAAATATCTCTGGAACTACTGAAAATAGAATTGATTTATTAGTTAAAGAATTAGCTACAAAAGATAATGTTATAATTTTTATTGATGAAACCCATCTTTTAGTCAATAAAGAAGGTGGCCTAGATTTTGCGAATATGTTAAAAGCCGGTTTAGATCGTGGCACTATCAAAATGATTGGGGCTACGACTACTGAAGAATATGAACATTATATTTTACGTGATCGCGCCTTTTTAAGAAGATTTCAAAAAATCGAAGTAGAAGAAGCCGATAAAGAAACAACTGTAGCTATCTTAATGGGAACTTTACCCAAACTAGAAAAACAAATAGGGGTAAGATGTGAATATACTGACTTTATAAAGTCTAAAATAATGCGTTTTATTGTAGAAATGACTGATGAATATAAACGAGTATATGAAATTGCTTCTCGTTACCCTGATATTTGTTTAACTATTGTATCTAATGCTTTTACCTATGCTTTATATGATAATGTCAAAATAGTCACATTAAAACATTTTTATAAAGCTATCTGTAATGCTAAAAATATATATGAAGATGCCAAATTAAAAGAAATAGAAAGATTTAAAACCGAATTTGCGGATATAATAAGAGAAGAAGGAGTTGATTTAAATGAACGGAATTAAAGTATTACAAATTGGATGTGGCAAGATGAGTAAATATATAATGGAATATATTTCTAATCTTGGTGGTACTATTGTTGGTGCAGTTGATATAAATGAAAATATTATTGGTGAAGATATAAGTACTATTATGGGTGGTGATTATCGCAATATTTTAATCCATGATTTATCTAAACTAGAAGAATTATTACAAGAAACCAAACCTGATATTGCCGTTATAGCCACGCAAAGTTATTTAAATGATGTGGCCAATGAAATAAGAACATGCGTTACTAATGGGGTAAATGTTATTACGACTTCTGAAGAATGTTTTTATGCTCAAAATTCTAATCCTACCTTATCTAATGAATTAGATATATTAGCTAAAT
The DNA here is from genome assembly GCA_947627845.1 of uncultured Bacilli bacterium. Lineage (GTDB taxonomy): Bacteria > Bacillota_I > Bacilli_A > RF39 > UBA660 > Caccenecus. The sequence goes on from CANQXQ010000055.1 coordinate 2,881, forward strand.
CTTATAATGTAACCATAACCGGATGTGGCTATCAAGATATCTTTTGGGGAAACTTAATCACCGCGATTGCTGCCTCAACTCATAAGATTACGAAAATAAAAGGTAGTTCTTCTTATAATGTTGAAGATTATGGTATTGCTTTAGCTAAAGTTCATGGAGCTGGTTTAACTATGAATGAATTTAATGAACAAATTGCTAAAGTTGATAATATAACCCCCGAGCAAAGAACAAGATTAATAAATAATCGCGAATATACACCATCTTATATGTGGAATACTGTTGGTTGGTTAGCTGATAAACTTAATTTAACTCCAATAAGTATGCAAAGTCGGACCATTCCTATGACTAATCCTGAAGATTTACATAGTGATACTTTAAATATGGACATTAAAGCTGGGGATGCTACTGGGATGAGTGCTATTGCTATATTAGAAACTAAAGAGGGAATAACGATTGAGGCAGAATCGATAGGAAAAGTTTATAGTAAAGATGATTTTGATACTAATACTTGGACAATTTATGGTGAACCTGATACCACTATAACTATTAATAAACCTGATACAGTAAGATTAACATGCGCTGATATTGTAAATCGTATTCCGGATGTTATTAAGGCTAACCCCGGATTTATTCCTACCAGTAAATTACCTGAACCAACCTATAAAATTAAATATTAAAAAAATAAATGCAAATCCTACTTTTGCATTTTTTTAAATTTAAGAATTTTAGTGTCATCTTATATCTATAAGACTATTTATTATTATTTAAAAGTTATATCCAAATTACTAGGACCATTTATACATTTACCATCAATATCAAATCTTGATCCATGACATAAACATTCCCAAATCAGTTCTTTTTCATTAAATACTATTCCACATTTCATATGGGGACATTTATTTAAAACTATATGTTCTATTCCTTTACTATCTTTATACACTAAAACTTTTTGCCCTTTAATTATTTTGTTGATAACTAAATTATTATTAACATTATTTTTAGTACTTTTACATATTGCTTTTATATTACTATATAAATCACTCGGAAATCTAATAATTTTACTTAAATTTATTTCTCTATTAGGATCAAATAATTTAATATATTTGTTTTCTTTTTCTAAAATTAAATCTTTTATAATTTCTCCTGCTAAAGTTCCATTAGTCATTCCCCATGTATTATACCCTGTCGCTATAAATAAATTATCTTTTATTCTCCCTATAAATGGTAAATAATCATTGGTAATAATATCATTATTACTCCACATATATTGAAACTTATCAATCTTATTTAATTCTTCAAAATTATCTTTAACACTCTTAATATTAGCTGATTTAAAAGAATTATATAAATATATTAAATAGTTATGATGATATCTTAAAGATTTAGTTGGTTTATCTATATTTATAGCACTTATATTTTGGGTTTTATCTTCTTTTTTAGCTCCTATATATGAAGTTTCAATATGGCTTTTTATAGGTAATAAAAAAGGTAATAAAAAGTAAGGGTAATGACTGGCTATAACTACATATTTAGTTTTAATAATTCTTCCATTAACTAAACATTCATAATAATCCTTAACTTTATTTATTTTAGTTAACTTTGAATTTTCATAAATCAAATCTTTATATTTATTTTTCCAATAATTAATATATTTAAGCGGATGAAAGACATAAGTGTCACTAACTTTTAAAGCTAATTTACAATTCTTATCAAAAGAAACACTTGTTACTTTTTCGACATTAACCTTATTATTTTTTAAAAACTTATATTCTTCTTCTAATTTTTCTTTATTACTATCTAAATCCGTAAATAAATAAGAATCAACTTTTTTTAAATCACAGTCTATTTCATTTTTTTCAATTAAATTTTTTAAAAGATTAGTCGCATACCTTTGGCTATCTAAATAAAAAGAGGCTGTATCTTCATTTATTAAATTTCGTATATTCATATAAATTTTTTCTTGCAAATAAGTAATTTTAGCTGTACTTTTACTAGTTGTAGCAAGACCACATTTATTTTTTTCTATCAAAATTGTTTTAAGCTTAGAATTCATTAAATTAATCAAAACGGAAATTCCGGTAATTCCTCCACCCACGATTAAAACATCTACATCCATATCTTGACTTATACTTTTACAAGTTAAATTATTATTTAAATCTTCCCAAATACTATAATTTTTCATAATCATCATTATTAATATTGTTAAATAATAATTAAAAATACATAAACTCTTGATTTTTTCTTTAAATTTTGTTATTCTATTAATGCTTATAAGGCAAATTATGGTGGAATTGGTGAAGTGGTTAACACGGCAGATTGTGGCTCTGTTATGCAAGGGTTCGACTCCCTTATTCCACCCCATGCGTAATTTACACAATTTTGTGTTAAAATAAATAAAGTTCATAATACTTGATATTATGGGCTTTTTCTTTTACAAAAATAGTGAGAATAAGTAATGAATTTGACCAAAGAAATTTTAGAATTTCCTTAGTATAAACACATTTCATTATACTATAATCAAACTTATTGCAATTTTTCTAATTAAAACAAAATTTCAAATAAAAATTAACAAAAATTTACTTTATTACAGATAAGAGATTAAAATAGTGCTTAATTTATGTTAAAATATTTATTAGATGAGCTATACTGAATCGGTCAATCATAACTGACAAATTATGAAAGGGGGATTAAAATGTTAGAAAAAAATAATGCTGAAATGATTCAAGAAATTAAAGATGTTATTTTGAGTAGTAGAAAAAAAATAGCTTATGAGGTAAATAATACAATGTTATTGCATATTGGAATGTCGGAAGAATTATTGTTGAAAATGAACAGAATGGTAATATTAAAGCAGAATATGGGAAACAAACTTTAAAAGAATTATCTAAAGAATTAAGAAAAGTTTTGGGATCGGGTTTTTCTGTCAGCAATTTATTTAATATGCGTAAACTTTATATAACTTATCCAAAATTCCAGACAGTGTCTGGAAAATT
>CANQXQ010000056.1 GCA_947627845.1 uncultured Bacilli bacterium
CTATGGGTCCCCAGGGAATGATTGGTCCCATAGGGCCAACCGGACCCCAAGGCGAAATAGGGCCAACAGGACCCCAAGGAAATAATGGCACAAGTGTCAGTATTTTAGGATCTTATGCTACTCTTGCTGATTTAATTAATGCTCATCCTACCGGTCAAGTTGGTAATTCTTATTTAGTCGGAGAAAATTTATATGTTTGGTCGCAAGAAAATCAAAACTGGGAAGATGTGGGAGTTATTAAAGGTCCTAAAGGTGATCCCGGACCACCAGGCGAAACTGGACCGGAAGGACCCCAAGGATTACAAGGCTCACCGGGACCTATTGGCCCTCAAGGGGAGGAAGGACCTCAAGGTGTACCAGGTCCTCAAGGAATCGAGGGACCTCCAGGACCTCAAGGAGAAATAGGTCCAAGAGGACCAGCAGGGTATGCTTTAATTAGTGCTTATGGTGGTAAATATAATAACATGACTACTACATTAACTTTAAATGGAATTGGTAATTGGACCCAAATTCCTTTAAATGCTAGTATGCCAAGTATTAATATTATCGATGATACCGAGAATGTTTTAACCTTAGAACAAGATGGTGTTTATGAATTAAATTATGCTTTAAATGTGGTTGTAAATAATAATGCTACCTTAACTTTAATAGTTCGAAAAAATAATACTAATATTCCTCAAACTGTTATCACTAAACAAGTTGCTTATGGAATCACCATGAGTTATTTTGGAAGTGCGATTGTCAATTTAAATGCTGGCGATATTATTGACATGGAAATATCAACCACTGAAGAAAATTTAATTTTAACTTTTACTCAAGGCGCTGTAAGTGCTTTTATAACGTTAAAGAAGATAGACGAATTAGATTAAGTTTCGCAGTACATAAAAAGATATTTAGGGAAGCCCAAATATCTTTTTATTATAATCATAAAATATTCCTAGCTGCAAAGGGTAATAAGTAAGATAAGCATTTAAAATAATAACTAATATAAAACCTATAATGCTATAAGTATCTAAATTTTTTGAATGGGGATTTATAAGTATTTTATAACTAATAAATTCACTAATGGCAATAGCTATTAAAAATACCATAAAGGTAACAATCATATTATCTTTAGTTTTAAGAATTAAGAAAAATATTGGTGTAAATAAAGCCATGACTAACAAAGAACATAAAATACTGGCTATAAATTCCGACCATAACACATTTTTATATTTTTTTAAGAATATTTTTTCGCCTATCGCCCAAATAAGAAAAGAGCCAATAATAATTTTATTATGTTCCCAAATACTTTCATTCACCGGAAAAAAAAGGGAAGTGAAGAAAGAAGGAAACCAAACATAAATAAAATGTAATAAAGCACTAATTCCAAAAATTGCGAAAACACTTAAAACTTTCCATTTTTTCAAACTCATAAAAAAAATCACCTATTAATAATATAGGCAATTAATTTAATTTTATGATAATCCTTATTTTTCTAAAGTTCTTGCTTCTCTAGTGCTAATTCTAACTTTAGTTCCGTCAATAGTTTTCTTTTGAATATTAGGTTTTTGCTTCATTTTTGTTGCATTTAAAGCATGACTTCTTTTATTACCTGTTAAAGGTTTTTTTGTTGTTACTTTTTTTGCCATATTGCCACCTCCAAAATTTCTTTTACTTATAAGATTTTACTATATTATATAGGAAAAGTCAATTTATTTATGCCTACTTTTGGTATATTTCTTGTAATATAACATAAAGTTTTTTAGGAGATGATTTTATGAATTGTAAGATACCATTTACAAAAGATATTGATTTTGAACACAAGTTATATGAAATAACTAGTATTAGCCTCGAGCATGAAACCAAAGTAGAAGATGGCACTTTAAAAGGAAACTTTATAATTTCCGGCGATTATAAAAGTCATGAAGTAAGTATCAATAAAGAACCATTTTCTTACATTTTACCTTTTGAAATAACTTTAGCTGATAACATTGATGAATCCACGATTGAATTTTTAATTGAAGATTTTACTTATGAAGTTATTGAAAATAATATTTTAAGAGTTAACATTGATTTTAATGTTATTGCCAGTCCAAAAGAAGAAGTGGAAGAAGAAAAAGAAGAAGAAGAAGAAGATACCAGGGCTTTTAATGAACCTAATGATTTATTTACTACTCCCGAAGCTAATCTCTTTGAAAATGTTGACATTCCTGAATTAAAAGAAGAAAAGAAGCTTGAAATCGAAGAACAAGAAACTAAAGAAGAAATTAAAACTAAAGAGGAAGTAAAAGAAGAACAAATTGAAATTATTGAAAGTCCCTCTAAAGAAGATGAAACCAAATTAAGTGAAGATACCATCATTAATAATATTAAAGACGATGATGCTTATGCAACCTATCATATTCACATGGTAAGTGATGGTGAAACTGTAGAAACCATTTGCACGATGTATAATTCTAGTATGAATGTTCTAGCGGATTATAATGATTTAACCAATTTAAATAGTAAAGATAAATTAATAATTCCGGAAAATAATGAATAATGCTTTAGAAGAAATAAAAACCACATACAAACCTTATCGTTTAACTAAAAAGAAAAAAGTAACGATCATAGATTCTACTAGTGGTTCTTATGTTATTAAAGAAAAAAGCAACAATCAAGTAAGTCGTGCCTATAATTATTTAATAAGTCGTAACTTTGATTATTTTCCTCATTTAGCTAATGCTAATCGTGATGATGTTAATGTTTTTGAATATATTGATGAAGTTGAAGAACCCAAAGAACAAAAAGCCGAAGATATGATTGAATTAGTCGCTCTTTTACATAATAAAACCACTTATTATAAAGAGATAACGGAAGATAAATATAAAGAAATCTATGATAATTTAAAAAATAATATTTTATATACTAAAAATTATTATGATAATTTATATAACATTTATATTGAAGAGATATACCCAAGTCCCAGTCATTATTTATTAATTCGTAATATTTATAAAATATTTTCGGCTTTAGATTATGCAGAAGATTTATTAGATAATTGGTATGATGCGGCGAAAAATGACTTGAAAGAGCGAGTTGCTTTTATTCATAATAATTTAGAAACTGATCATTTTATTAGAAGTGATAAAAGTTATTTAATCAGTTGGGAAAACTCTAAAATAGATTCACCCATTTTAGATTTAATAACCTTTTATCAAAAAGAATATATGAACCTTGACTTTGAAACTATATTTAATAAATATTTAAAAAGTTACCCTTTAAAAGATAATGAAAAAAATTTATTTTTTATTGTAATTAGTATTCCTCCAATTATCAATATGTCCGAAAATGAACTAGCCACAACAAAAGATATAAGAAAAAAATTAGATTATATTTTTAAAACAGAAAAATTAATTAAAAATCTTACCTCCGCGGATAAACAATCCTAAATAATAAATAAAACAATAAAAAAGATTCAATTAATAAAATAAAAATATTAAAACGTAAAGGTAAAATTAAAGTTATAATTATCTGATAAAAAATTAAAATAGCTAAGCAAAAAATCGCAATAACTGTAAAAAATCCTCCGCCAAAATTTTTATTTGGGTACATTTTAACCACCTATAATATTCTATGATAAGCCTAAATATTGTCTATATAATTTACCCAAAAATAAAATTAATCTGCCAAGTAATTGTTTTTACTCCCGAAATTTGTTGACTATTACTGTCAGTAAATATAAAATTAAGATGTACAGATTATTTCTGTATCAAAAAGAGCATTTAACCTAAATCCAAACTCTCTTAGGCTTTAAAAAGCCCTCGTTGGTTGAATGCTCTTTTTTTCTTATAAATTTATATTTTACAGTATAAATGTCAAGTGCAAAATTTTTTTTGATAAAAAAATTGACAAAATCTTTCAAAACATTTATAGTACAAACATGAAAAGAGGTTATATGTATGAAAAAATTGAAAAATAATAAGTATGTTATAGCTGCAATAGTTGCTATTGTACTATTAGTATGCGGTATAACATATGCAAGTGCTGTAATTTATAAAAATGCCAAAGATAATAATGCGATTAAAGATGGTGTTAAATTTTTGAGCATTAATAATGATGGGAGCAAAATAATTGAAAAATTTGTAGTTACCTTAAATGGTAAAAATAAAGAACTAGAAATTAACTTCAATTATAATACCGAAAAAGATAATGAAGGTGAATATCAAGAAATAGTTGGTAAATTTAATGATAGTACTGTTTATTCTAAAGCAAGTCATAGTAATACAGTCGGTAATATAAATTCTGATTATAATGTAGATTATTTAAAAGCTAATTTTAATGAAAGTAATTTCCAAATTATAAAAGGTAGTGATAATCAAAGCTACTTATTGCTAATTACAAATAATTCTCAAGGTGGAATGTTTGCTCCAGTTTCAGATAATATTTATGTTTTAAATGATAATTTTAATCTTATAGGAAACTTTATTATGCGAGATGCTTCAGTTGGTTGGGAACTAGCAAATGCTGCTTCTCCTTGGTATAATGATTCATTTAATGCGTGCGGAAAACAAAATATCTGTCAAATATTAACCAAAATAGAAGACAACAGTATATATTATTTAATTAGAGTAGCTAGTGGCTCTACTTATGGTAATATAGAGGAAAGAGTTTATAGCATTAATGCTGATAAATTAAATTATAATACCATAAAAACTTATAAAATTGCCAATGTAGCTTATGGTCAATATGAAGATGAATATTATGATCCTAGTATTGGAAGCAGTACAATAAACAACGATAATAATCTTAATACTTATTTAGAGTACATCCCAATAAATTATGTTGATGACAATAATAATTTAATATTTTCAAAAGATAATATTACAATTGATGACATTAGCCCTGAAACCTTAATTGGTAGAGCTTTAGCTCTAAAACAAGATAGTGAAAAGGACATATCAAAAAATGTTATAGATGAATTAGTACTTAAAATGTATAATAAAAATGTTAAAGACGTTATACTAGATAAACCTATAATGGATGGTTCACTTTATTATGAATTAAGAAACAATAACTATGTGGTTACTGATTATAGTGGTTTATCAACAACTTTCATGTACTATATTGAAAAATCAGAAACAACTAATCAAGAGCTAATCATATATACTAGAATTGCTCAATTAGATTATATTGGCGATGGTAGCTTTAGTATTAGCAATCCAAATTCACTTAATAGTATTAAAGATTTTGCTGAAGATGAAGAAAATTTAGCATCCGAATATCTTGCAGATAACAAAAATAAATTTAGCTTATATAAGCATACTTATAAAAAAACAAGTGATGGATATGCATGGGAAAAAACCGAAAAGCAAAATTAAATATTAACTTATACTAAATAGCAAAAAGAAGACTAAAACTAGTTTTCTTTTTTTGTTAAACTATTGTAAAATTATTTACATAATTTGATAATTGAAGATAATCCTGAATTTATCAGTTTTTAAAAAGCAAAATCTCCCAAGCCCTTTATTTATAAGGAATTGAGAGATTTTTAA
>CANQXQ010000057.1 GCA_947627845.1 uncultured Bacilli bacterium
CAACTCAAGAATATAAATTAAAAGAAGACGCGGATGGCTTAGATTCTTTAGGAGCTAAATGGTATAATATTAAAGATTTAAAGAAAGAGAATTTATCACCATTTACAGCTTATAGTTTAGAAAAATTAGGTTATAAGATTTAAGAAATAAACTTAAGATAGTTTTAATTTCTTTTTTTATTTGCTATAATTTTTATAAGGAGTCTTATTTATGCAAAATTTTATTCCAGACATGTATCAAAAAAATATTTATGATATAGATTATATGCGTTTAAAAAAAATGGGAATAAAGTGTTTATTATTTGATTTAGATAATACTTTAGTTCCAGTTAAAACTGATTTACCACCACAAAAATTAAAAGAATTATTTTTATATTTAGGTGATCATTTTAAAGTTATAATTATATCTAATAGTAATAGAAAAAGATTAATTCCTTTTAAAGAGGGTTTAAATGTAGATGTCGCGGCCTCCGCTAAAAAGCCATTAAAGAAAAAATATTTAAAAATTATGGAATTATATAAATTTAAAGAGCATGAAATAGCCGGAATAGGTGATCAATTATTAACTGATATTTTGGGGGCTAATAGAATTGGAATTACCTCTATTTTAGTTAGTCCGATTGGAGAATATGAAAAATTTGGAACTAAGATAAATAGATTTTTTGAAAAGTTTGTCTATCATTATTTAAAGAGGAAAAATATATTAATTAAGGGTAAGTTTTATGAATAAAAGATGTTTAGGATGTGGCAAAGTTTTACAAAGTAAAAGGGTTAATGAGGGAGGCTATACTCCGGATTTAAAAAATACTTATTGTGTTCGTTGCTTTAGATTAAAAAATTATGGAGAAAAGAAAAATGATGAGGTTATTGATAATTTAACTCTTTTAAAAGAAATTAATCAAAAAAAGGGTTTAGTTTTCTTTTTAATAGATTATTTAAATATTAATAAAGAAACTATAAGTTATTTTAAAAAAATTAAACTTTCTAAAGTTTTAATAATTAGTAAGTGTGATGTCTTAAGAAAAGATTTTAAGTTTTTAAAGATTAAGAAATGGTTAAAAGAAGTTTATGATATTAAAGAAGATATCTTTTTCTTAAGTAGCTTTAATAATTATTTAAGTAATAATCTTATTAAATATGCTAAAAGTTTAGATTTTAATTCTTGTTATATTACGGGAATTACGAATGCTGGGAAATCAACTTTTATGAATAAAATGTTAAAAGAATATGATTTAAATAAAGAATTATTAGTTTCAGATATGGAAAATACAACTTTAGATTTTATTAAATTTAAAATAGATGATATTTATATATATGATACACCAGGTTTTAATTATGGTAATTTAAATAATAATTTAGTTAAACAAGAAATAAAACCTATCAGTTTTAAGATTACAAAACCAATAACTTTTAAAGTTTTAGATAATTATTTTTATTTTGATAAGCCGAATAAAATAACTTTTTATTTAGCAATTCCAAAAGTTTTAAAAGAATATAAAGCTTGTAAAGGAGAGGCTATAAATATTAAAGCTAATGAAGATTTAATTATACCGGGTTTAGGTTTTATTAATATAAAAGAAGCTTGTGAAGTTATAAGTAATCTAACTAATTTAGAAACTAGGTTAGATATAAGTGAGGTAAACAATGAGTAAAATTCATGTAATGAGTGAAGAGCTAGCCAATAAAATTGCCGCGGGGGAAGTTGTCGAAAAATGTTCTAGTATTGTCAAAGAATTAGTTGAAAATAGTATTGATGCCAAAGCAACAAATATTAAAATAAATTTATTAAAAGGGGGTTTAGACTCTATTAATGTTATCGATGATGGAGAGGGAATGGACACTGAAGATGCACATCTCGCTTTTTATCGGCATGCAACAAGTAAAATAACCCATGATGATGATTTATTTTTTATTAATACGATGGGTTTTAGAGGAGAGGCTCTACCTTCCATTGCTAGTGTTTCCGAGGTCGAACTTAAAACCAGTAATGGTATTTCTTCTACCTATATACATATTAAAGGAGGAGAAACTTTAGAAGAAAGAGCTGGGGATTTAAGAGTGGGTACTGATATAACTATTACTAATCTTTTTTATAATACTCCGGCTCGTCTTAAATATTTGAAAGCTGAAAATACGGAATTATATAATTCTTTAAATTTAATAGAAAAATTAAGTTTTGCTCATCCTGATATTAAATTTACTTTAACTAATAATGCAAAAGTTTTATTAAAAACCAGTGGAAGTGGAAATTTACTTAAAACTATTCATGAAATTTATGGCTTAAATATTTCAAATAAAATGTTGGAATTTGCCGCTAGTAATAATGATTTTGATATTTATGGGTATATATGTAAGCCGGAAATTTTAAGAAGTAATCGCAATGATATTGCAACATTTGTTAATGACAGAATTGTGCGGAATGCCGAGATAAATAGAGCTATAAATGATGCTTATTATACTTATAAACCAGAAAGTAAATACCCAGTAGTTATTTTAAAAATAAATGCTGATCCAACTTTAGTAGATGTTAATATTCATCCGACTAAACAAGATATTAAATTAAGTAAGATGAATGATTTATATGATTTAATATATACGACGATTAAAGATACTTTATATAATAATTTATTAATTCCTAATGCTTTAAAAGAAGAAAGTGTTAATATTATTAAAGATAGTGTTATTGCTGATATTGTAAATAATATGACTAAAGATGAACCAATAAAAACCCAAACGGAATTAGATTTTAAAATTGAAGTAGATGAAGATAAAAAAGCAACACCGGAACTTAAAGCTAGCACCGATTTAGTTGTAAATAGAGAAATGAAATCTTTAGTTTTATACCCAGTGGGGGTGGCCCATGGAACATATATTATTGCGGAAAATGATGAGGGAGTATATTTAATTGATCAACATGCGGCCCAAGAAAGAATTAATTATGAAAAATATATGAAAGCTTTAAGAGAAAGAAAATTTGCAACTAGTAATTTACTTATTCCCATTACAATTGAACTTACTACCAGTGATTATTTATATTTAAAAGAACATTTAAATTTACTTACTGATATGGGCTTTATAATAGAAGAATTTGGGGTAAATACTTTTGTAGTTAAAGGTCATCCGACTTGGTTACTAGAGGGTCATGAAGAAGAAAGCGTAAGAAAAATTATTGATTTAATTTTAGGCGGTTTAAATCATTTTGATCCCGTTAAATTTAATGAAAGTATTGCGATAACTTTGGCTTGTAAAATGAGTATTAAAGCTAATTATCATATTACTCATGAAGAACAAGAAGAGCTATTAAAGGAATTAGTTTTATGTGATAATCCTTATAATTGTCCTCATGGCCGGCCCACTATTATTAAGTTTAGTATTTATGATTTAGAAAGAATGTTTAAAAGAGTAATGAATTAATAAAGTTCATTATTTTTTTAATATCTAAATTTGTAAAGTAAATGCAATGAAGTTGACGTCGGGGGGGGGTATGTTAAACTCTTTTTAAGAGGAGGAAGTTATATGTCAAAGAATTTAAAAAAAATTATGGGGTTATTGGTTGTTAGTATTTTAGCGTTAGGATTTAAGGCTAATGTATATGCTGGAACTACTAGTTGCAATAATTCAGAAATAGCTAAAGTGGATGATTCAACATGTTATGATAGTTTATCTGATGCATTAAGTTCTGTAACATCTGGTGGAAAAGTAGTGTTAAGTAATTCTACTTCGACAGAAAAAATAGTTTTGAATTTAACTGGGACTGTTGAGTTAGACTTAAATGGCAAAACAATTACAGGTACTGCTGATAGAGTATTTGAGGTAACTGGTGGGGAATTAAAAATTACTAATTCAGTTGAAGATGGAACAGGTTTAATCATTAATGAAAGTTCTTCTACAGCAGCTAGTATTTATGTTTACACGGGTACTAAATTAACAGTAGGTAAAAAAGTTACTATTAAAGGAATAAATCCTATAATGATTAGCTCAAAAAGAGAATCTGATTATAAAAATGAAGATACAGAAGTTACAATTGCAGGAAAATTATTAAATACTACTCCCCAATCTGTAACTAGTGCAGCTTTAACAGTTTTTGGAAAGATTAGTAATTCAGAAAAAGCTCCAAAAATAACAATTGAACAAGACGCTGTACTGTCATCAACTGTTACAGGTGGAGCTGGTATTTTTCAATCGGGATATGCAAAAACAACCATTAAAGGCAAAGTATCAGGTGATACTGGAGTTGTTATTAAATCTGGTACATTAACTATTGAGGGAGCTGCCGAAATTACAGCTGATGGTGGTTATGCTAACGCGGTTCCAACAGGAGATGGCTTTAATGGAACCGGAGCAGCTATTCAAATAGAGTCATTAAATAATGATATAGAAGTAAATATCACGGCTGGTAAAATAACTAGTACAAGTAATTCGGCTATTTTAGAATATACTAATGGTAGTGATACAAAAGTAAAAAAATTAGAAGTTAATAGTAGCGCTAATTTTAGTGCACCAGCAGATAAAGAAGTTATGGCTGTATCTGATGATTTAAAAACAGATTTAGCAGGCTCAGGTGTGACTACCACTGTGGAACATAAAATTACTATTCCAACAGAGGTTAGTCATGGAAAAGTTGAATTAGAAGAAGGAAAAAATAAAGATAAATTATTATTTGGGGAATTTGTAACACTTAAAGTTACTCCTGATGCAGGCTACCATTTAGGAACACTTAAAATAACTAGTGATGCTAAACCTGTATCAGCTATAGCAAGAATTGCTTCAAATGATATTCCTTACATCAGCGTTAGTGGTGGTTATAAATTTAGAATGCCAAATGGTGATGTTAATGTAGAAGCAACATTTGTTAAAAATTCTTCTTCAAGTAGTAGTAATTATCATTTAAAAATAAATATTAAAGTTAAAGATGAATTAATTGAAAATTATGTAATTAATAATGGTGAAACATTAAATGATATCTTAAATGAATTAAAAACTAAATATAGTAATATGGTAGGTTTCACAGATAGCGATAATAATAAATTAGAATTAGATACTGTTGCTTATGACGGAATGTATTTAATAGCAGTTTTAGAAGATGAAACTATTTCAGAATCACCTAAGACATTTGATGCAATTTCAACAATAATAGCCATAAGCGTTGTTAGTTTAGGTGCAATTGGATTTGCAAGCAAAAAGTATATAAAATTTAATTAGAATAACTTTTTGACAATTGAATAAAAGTATGATATAGTTATCATGTACTTAAAAAAGTGCTAAAAAAGTTGGCGACCCTTGCCACAGTA
>CANQXQ010000058.1 GCA_947627845.1 uncultured Bacilli bacterium
TGTATCAAAAAAAGATAAATCTTTAAATCTATCCTTTAAAAAAAACATTCACAATGTCTCTTAAGTTAATGACATTGGATAAATTCGGGGTTTAGTCACAAAATGGTGCTGAATGACGGAATTGAACTGTCCTCTGAAGCTTACCATGCTTCTGTTTTACCACTAAACTAAATCAGCATATCTAAATTATAGCAGGAAAGTAGTCAGTTGGCAAGAATTATGCTATAATAATTATGGAAGTTGGTGGAATAAATGAATGTACCAAATCATGTAGCAATTATTATGGATGGAAATGGCAGATGGGCACTAGAGCGAGGCTTAAAGCGCAGTGAGGGACATTTAGAGGGTAGTAAAACTTTAGAAAAACTAGCTATTCATGCAATAAATATGGGAGTTAAAGTATTAAGTGTTTATGCTTTTTCAACCGATAATTTCAAAAGAGATAAAGCGGAAATTGACTATTTAATGAATTTAATTGTTAAATATTTTAATACTAAATTTGAAAAAATAAATAAAAATGGCATAAAAGTCGTGATTTCGGGACGAAAAACTAATTTAAGAGATGATGTTTTAGAAGCTATAAATAATATTGAAGAAAAAACTAAAGATAATTCTAAAGGAATTTTAAATATTTGTTTTAATTATGGAGGTCAAGAAGAAATCATTGATGGAGCTATTAAACTTGCCCAAGATTTAAATAAGGGTTTAGATATTAAAAATTTTAAAAGAGAAGATTTTTATAAATATTTATATCATGATTTACCACCAATAGATTTACTTATTAGAACGGGTGGAGAATTAAGAGTTAGTAATTTTATGTTATATCAAATGAGTTATAGTGAATTTTATTTTACAAATACTTATTTTCCAGATTTTGATAAATCAGAATTTAATAAAGCTTTATTTATGTTTGAAAATAGAGATCGCAGATTTGGTGGTATTAATGAGAAAAATAAGTAATTTTTTAGATAAACATCGCTTAATTTTAGTTTTACTTATTTTATTTATGGTGGTTTTAATTTTTATAGGGGTTAGTTTAGTTATATTTTTTAATTATCATTTTGAGGCGTTAGATTGTGAAAAAGAAATTGATGATGAAGTTTGTTTAGTTAATAATTTAGAAATTTTAAAAAATCCGGAAGAAACTAAAAAAGAGATATTTTTAGAATATAAAAATAGTATTGATAATTTGAAAGAAGAATATAATTTACCGGAATTTGATTTTTATACTGCTTATTATTATAAATTAGCATCTAATTTAGATTATAATAAAAATAAAAGAAATATGACCTTAAATGATTTTTTTAATCGGTATTGTAATAGTTATAGTTTAGATACCTTTTATAAAAATAATAATATATTTTATCAAATATTTTTACCTTATAAACTAATATAAAGTATTTTACTTTTTTGGTATTTGTAGTATAATACTTTTAGTTGATTGGACGGAGGAAAGTTATGAAATTTAAGATATCACCTAAAGATTTTTTAATATTTGTTTTATATTGTATTTTACTTCTTTATTTATGTGCTATAGCAGTTTTGAATTTTTCATCTTTTATAAATGAAGGAGAGTTTTATGGTTTATTACCATTTAAAGCTTTTACAAAAGATTATATTGTCGTAACTTTATTTATGTTTTTTGTATCATTGATAATTATTTTTACTAGTGTATCTTCTTATGTTTTTAATAAAGAAAAAGGTAAGGGTATTGGCTTAAAGTTTGGAGAAAAAACTGAAAGTGGTTATGCTAGATGGAGTACGGAAAAAGAAATAAAAACAGATTCTGGTATGGCTAAAGTTAATCCTAAAGATGATGTGGTTAGTGCCGCAGGTATTCCTTTAATTAATAATGGTAAAGAAATATGGGTTGATAATGGAGAATATCATAATTTAGTTATTGGTTCGACTGGTTCAGGTAAAACCCAAACGATTGTTAAACCGATGGTTAATTTACTAGCTAAAAAGGGCGAGTCCATGATTATTACTGATCCGAAAGGAGAAATTTATAAATATTCGGCCTCGGCTTTAAAAGAACGGGGTTATAAAATTATTGTATTAAATTTTAGGGAACCTAAAAATGGTAATGCTTGGAACCCTTTAACTTTGCCTTATCGTTATTTTAAAGAGGGAAATACAGATAAATCTACTGAATTACTTGATGATGTTGCTTTAAATATTTTATATGATCAATCAAAGAAAAATAGTGATTCAGATTTCTGGGAGAAGAGTGCCGCGGATTATTTTTCAGGATTAGCATTAGGTTTATTTTATGATGCTAAAGAAAAAGAAGTTAATTTAAATAGTATTAATTATATGAGTAGTGTGGGAGAAGAAAGATATGCGACTAGTACTTATATTAAAGAATATTTTAATTTAAAAGGTCAAGAATCTAGTCCCTATATTTTTGCTTCCAATACTATTAATGCCCCAAATGAAACTAAGGGGGGTATTCTTTCGACTTTTAGACAAAAAATAAGACTTTTCTCATCTCGGGAAACTTTAAGCGAAATGCTTGCTTATAGTGATTTTAAAATGGAAGATATTGGTCGCGAAAAAACAGCAGTATTTATGATTATTCATGATGAAAAAAAGACTTATCATTCTTTAATGACAATATTTATTAAACAATGTTATGAAACTTTAATTGATGTTGCTCAAGAAAATGGGGGTAAACTTCCATATCGGACTAACTTTATTTTGGATGAATTTGCGAATATGCCACCTCTTAAAGATGTTGATTCGATGGTTAGTGCAGCACGATCAAGAGATATTAGATTTACATTTATTATTCAAAACTTTGCTCAATTAAATGATGTTTATGGAAAAGAAGTCGCCGAAATTATTAAAGGTAACTGTGGAAATTTAGTTTATTTAATTTCGACAGAACTAGCGGCTTTAGAGGAAATATCAAAAATGTGTGGGGAAGTTAAATCGAAAGAAAAAGATAAAACAGCTTCGACTCCACTAGTAACAGTTTCAGATTTACAAAAATTAAAATTATTTGAAGCCATAATTATTCGTTTAAGAAAAAATCCATTTAAAACAAAATTGGAACCAGATTTTAAAATGGACTGGGGTTTAACAAGAGAAGAAATGCCTTACCCAGAAAGAGAAATACAAAAAATTGAAATGTTTGATGTTAAAAAGTTTGTTACGGAAGAAAAAAGAAAACAAATGATGAATAATTTAGAAAATAAACAAGTTGAATCTTCACCATTTGCTGGTAATTTTGGTAATCCTTTTATGCCTAACATGCCTAATGGTCCAATGAATATGCCAAAAATGGAGGAAATTACACCTTCACCTGGAACATCTTTTAATCCAAATTTAAATAATAATGATGATTTATTTAATAAACCAATGGGAAGTTTATCTGATGCGGAAATTGATGCAATGATGAAAGATATTGATAGAAGATTAAAAGAACTTGATGAAGAAGAGGAAAAACAAAGAGCGGAATTAGCTAAAAAAGATAAGGTTGTACCTCCACAGGAAATTATCATAAATGAAGAAAAAACCCCAGATGTTAGACCAGTTCCTTTCGAAAATGTTGAAGGGCAAGAACAAGTAAATAAAGAGATTATACCAGAAGAAAAGAAAGAAATTTCTTTAGAAGAAATACCAAAAATAGAAGAAACTCCAATTAATGAAATAAAGGAAAACAACAATTTAGGAACAGAGGAAATAAAGGTCGATGAAGCTAAACCTAAAATTAATGTGGATGCTGATAGCATAATTGTTAATGAAAATGTTATCACAGATGATGAATTCTTTGATGATTTCTTCAATGAATAAAAAGTCTCTAATTAGGGACTTTTTTAATAGCTTTTTTGACTTTTGAAAACGATTATGCTATAATATTGAACTTGCAAGAAGGGGATTTTAATGAAATTATTTAATTATACTATTCCAACTAATCAACAGGAAGGAATGAAGGCTTTAGTTATTTCAGATTTACATTATGCAAGTTTGTATGATAATCCAAAATTAATTGATATTTTAATGGAATTAGATGAAAAAAAATATGATGCAATTTTTATTGTTGGAGATATTATTGATTCAACTAAAGTTTTAGATGATGAATACTCTTTAAATTTTTTACTAAAATTTATTAAAGATTTAGGATTAGTTGCATCTACTTATATAGCTTATGGTGATCATGATATTGCTTATTTTACGGAACAAATTAATAAAAAGAATCATGGATTATGGGTGGCAGATAATAAAAATTTTTATCAAAAGTTTTTAAATATAGTTGCCGGTTTTCCTAATGTATATGTAACGGCTAATAAAACACATGTTATAAAAGATAATTATACAGTAAGTATTATTAATCCAAGTGTAGAACAAGCTATTAACAGTATAAATGGCAAAAAAGAAATATTAGAAAAAGCTTTAATTAGATGCAACTTTTTAAAAGCTTTAAGAGAAGATACAACTAATACTTTATTATGCTACGATCCTAGAACTACTTTATATTTACATAGTTTAGGTTATTTAAATACGGTCGATTTAAGTATTAGTGCTTATACTCATAATGGTTATACCCAATTAAGAGTATTACCTATTGCTAAAATATTAGATATATTTGGGGCAACTCATAAAGGAATAGTGCTAGAGAGAAAACCGGATATGTTAAAACATTTTGATATTTCACGGGGTAAATTTGATTTCTATAATGGAATGAGTATGATTATTAATCCAGCAATTACATCTATACCTGAATCAAAAGGTTCTTTACATAAATTGAATAAATTATTCTATGAAGGGGCATCATCAATTGAATATGTGCCTAATGATGAAATGAAAAGAGAAAGAAGGTTATAAGGGCTTATATTATAAAGCTCTTTTTATTTTGCTTATATACTATAGTATGAAAAGATTAAATATAAAAGATTATTCAGCTAGTATGGGTACACTTATAGATATTCAAAATCCCATAGATTATAAAGAATATCATCATCCAGCTAGTATTAATATTCCTTATGAAACATTATTACTTAATTATAAAAGTTATTTAGATAAAAATAAACCTTATTATATTATATGTCATAAAGGAACTAAATCTCGTAAAGCTGTAGCTATTTTAGAATTTTATGGTTATGATGTTACCCAAATGAGTTATGAATAAAAACTTCTAATTAATTTTAGAAGTTATTTTTTTAGGATTAGACTTTTTTATTTATTAAAGATATGATATATTCCTGAATTTATCAGTTTTTAAAAAGCAAAATCTCCCAAGCCCTTTATTTATAAGGAATTGAGAGATTTTTAAATGT
>CANQXQ010000059.1 GCA_947627845.1 uncultured Bacilli bacterium
ACAATCGACTACCATATTACAGATTGGTATGTTAATGAAAATCATTATTTAGAAAAATCATTATTATATAACTCTGTATCAATATTTGCTTTAATAGATAATGTAGAACAAATCACTTTTAATTTTAGTAGTAATACATATACAGTAAGTAGAAAACAAATAAATGATTTGTATCCTAATTTTGAAGATATAACTAATAATGGAATCAATCAAAACAATTTCAATAAATATTTAGAAAATAAAATGAACGATAATAATTTTGTGGAAGATATATTTAAAAAAATATTTGTTAATTAAATTATAATTTATTTTGGTTTTATTAAATATAATCTTGCAGGAGATTTACAAATACCTAGAGTATTAGCATTTGAATTAAAAAAACATGTAGATTATATTTATTTTAGAAGAAATAAATAAAAAAATACTATGAATTTAATTTGATTGCATTCAAACAAATTACTTGTTTAGTATTATTTGTAATAGTATAATATATAAAAAAGACTGTTTTATAGGAGGTGTAATGTGAAAGATAAATTAATCGGAAATGAAAAAAATATTTTATTTTATAATGATGATGAGGGAAATATTAAAGTAGAAGTATTACTTCAAAATGAAGATGTTTGGTTAAACACCGAAGCTTTAGCAACTTTATTTAATATTGATAGAAGTGGTATTGTTAAACATATCAATAATATTTATAAAGATGAAGAATTAAGTGAAAATAGCACATGTGCAAAAATTGCACATATGGGTAATGATGGGAAGCAAACTTATAATACAAAATATTATAATTTAGATATGATTATTTCTATAGGATTTAGAGTTAATTCTAAAAAAGCAATTAAATTTAGAACTTGGGCAAATAAAATAATTAAGGATTATATGATTCAAGGGTTTGCATTAAATGATGAAAGATTTATGAAAGCAAGTAAGATAGATCAAGAATATTTTCAAAGATTACTTGATAGAATTAAATTAATCCGTACAAGTGAAAGAATGTTTTATCAAAAAATTACAGATATTTTTTCAGAATGTTCAATAGATTATGATAAAAATAGTGAAACAGCAATGGAATTTTATAAAACGATTCAAAATAAATTTCATTATGCCATAACTGGACAAACCGCCGCGGAAATAGTTTATAATAGAGTTGATTCTACAAAAGAAAATATGGGTCTTACCAATTGGGAAAAATCACCTGATGGTAAGATACTGAAATCAGACATTATTATTGCCAAAAATTATTTAGATGAAAAAGAACTCAAAAATTCAAATAATTTAGTGAATTTATTTTTAGATATAGCTGAAAATAATGCGGAAAGAAATAGGGCAATGTATATGGAAGATTGGAAAAAAGAAGTTGAAAATGCTTTAAATGTTTTTCATTATAATATATTAGAGGGAAAAGGCACAATTACTCATAATCAGGCAGTAAAAAAAGCAGAAAACTAATATGAAAGATATAAAGTTATACAAGATAGAAATTATGTATCGGATTTTGATAGATTAATGAATGAAGCAAAACAAATAGAAAATAAATAATTGTAAATTTAAAAAAAACAAAATAATAAATACTTATATCAGTGAATGAAAATGGTCAATGTTTATAAAAAGTTCAAAAATACTTATAGTTCAATATAGGAAAATAAAGTTTTTGTGGTTCAGGAAAAAAGTATAAGAACTATTGTGATAAGTTAAGATATTATAAGTTGAAAAAAATAGAGGATAAAAAGAGTTAATAAAAAATTTTTGCTCTTTTTTTATTTATTAGTTATTAAGTTAAATCAACTGATTAAAAAAATAATAGTTAGTATATATTAGATTTTTCTAAATATAGCAAAATATTTAGTACATATAAAACAATTAAATCATATATTAAACTAAAGGAGTCTTTATATGAATAATTATGATAAAGCTTTACAAAAGGTTAAATGCGCTAATAAATTATATAATAATAAGATATATTATTGTTATGGTCCAACTGGTCCAGCTGGGAAAGGATTTACTATACTAGGAACATATGAAACAATAGACGATTTAATTCAAAATCATCCGACAGGTAATGTAGGTGATAATTACATAGTTAATAATGATTTATATATATGGAGTGCCAATAATAAGGTTTGGCAAAATGTAGGTCCAATTGTGGGACCCCAAGGCGAAATGGGTCCAACAGGACCGCAGGGTGAACCAGGTTTACAAGGGGCACCAGGAGAAAAAGGAGAGCAGGGAGTTCCAGGACCTCAAGGAATTATGGGACCCCAAGGTGAAATGGGAATTCAAGGATTACAAGGTCCTATGGGTTTGGCTGGACCTCAAGGAGAACAGGGGGAAATAGGACCGACTGGGCCTCAAGGTTTAATGGGGCCAATGGGACCAGCAGGGACACCGGGAACAAGTGTTACCATTTTAGGGTCTTTTGAGACTTTAGAAGCTTTAAAACAAGAATACCCTACAGGTAATCAAGGCGATTCTTATTTAGTGGGACCTAATTTATATGTTTGGTCAGTTGATCCCGAAGAATGGAAAAATGTAGGAGAGATAAAAGGCCCTAAAGGAGATATAGGTGAGCAAGGAATCCAAGGTCCTCAGGGTGAGCAAGGGGAAAGAGGCCCACAAGGTATTCAGGGTCCTCCAGGGGTGCAAGGACCTCGAGGAGAGCAAGGCATTCAAGGAGAACCGGGATTACAAGGGGAACAAGGAATTCAAGGACCAGTTGGACCGCAAGGTATTCAAGGAGTTAAGGGAGATCCAGGCCCTCAAGGACCAAAGGGCGATACGGGAGAAGTAGGTCCAATGGGACCTCCAGGTGAAAGAGGGCCAAAAGGAGAACAAGGTGAGAGAGGTCCACAAGGATTACCAGGCGATATGGGTTATCCAGGCGTACAAGGTCCTCCAGGGCCACAGGGACCACAAGGGATTCCGGGACCTTTAGAAATTCCTAGCGCTTATTTTATGACGGCTAACGATGATCTTGATCCTTTAGGAATAACAATTAATGCTGGAGCGAGAATTCCAATAGAAACAAAAATATATGATATGAATGAAAACTTTGAATTAAGTGATGATAATACCATAACCATTAAAAATGGAGGAGTTTATCGCATTGATATAATGGTGGAAGCTTATGCGGCGAAAGCAGCAATTTACCCAGGACAACAAGGAGTTATAGGAATTGGCTTAAAAAAAGTAGGAGAGCCGACTATTTATGTGGGAGGTAGTGCTTGGGATTATCAAGAACCAGTAACAAGAATTATGGCTCATGGAATAGTTACGACAGTCTTAAGTAATGATACTTTTGAGCTGGTTAATACATCACAGGAAGAAATTCATTTAGTAAGTCCTAGTAGTAATACTTTAGTAAATAATTCATTTTTTGCTAATCCAATTGTGACTCTAGTCATGGAAAGATTAAAATAAAAAATAAGAATGCTAAAATCCTAAGGAAGAGGACAAATTTGCAATTTTGGCTTTTTTAGGTTATAATAGAGCCTAAAAAGAGGGGGATTTTATGGCAACAGATGAAAATTGGAGTAAAGTTATTAAATATAGACAAGCAATATATGGAGCTAGTTCATTAGAAGAAAAATTGCAAATTTTAAAAGAAGCTTATCAATTTGCTAAAAGTATTGCTGCTTCTTATGATCCTAAATCGGGTTTTTATGGCTATAATAATATTTCTAAAACTATACTCGAATGTGAAAGAGCTATTCCTATGGAATTTATTTTAGAAAATAAACCCAAAATGAGTAATTTAGACATAAAAGATAGGTTAGCTGATATTAAAGAAGATGAAGTTGTTTTAGATAAAATTGTAAGTGAAGCAAGAAAACAATTATTACAAGATATTAATATTTTTTTAGCTCGAAAATTAACTTTAGATAAATGTGATTTAACTAATCATTGTTTAAATACAAGTAGATTTATAGAAGAATACTGTAGGAAAAATTATATTGCTTGTATTTGTAAAGTAATTGAGCCGGGTTATATTAAACATTCAAGATTATATGAGGGATTTGGATGTCATGCTTTTTGTATAGCTAGAATTAATGATCATAATTATTTAATTGATGCGACTTATAGTCAATTCTTTCAAAAGGGCAGAAGTATGTTAGACAGAATAGGAATTCCTAAAGTACCTAGTTCCAATGTGGGGGTATTTATGCTTATGGATGAAAGAAGAAAAAAAGTGGCTGAAAAGTTACTTACGGATGGTTATATATTACTTTCAGATGAAGTTTTAAAAGATTATTTAGATGGTTTTACTATTTTCTTTAGAAATGGTTTATATTATGAAAAAACGGATGATTTTAGTTATACGACTAATTATATAGCCGAAGATTATAAAAAATTTTTAGGCGGGGAAGATAGTCAAATTAGACATGAAGATATTGAAACTTTAGGTTATATGAAAAGAACATTACAAAATCCAAATTTAGATTTTAGTAAGAGATAAAAAAGTATTAACAAATACTAGTAATTAAGATATAATAATAAATTATAAAAAGGGTATTAAGGTTAATATCTTTTTATTTTGGAGGATTTATGGATTATTTGGAAAATGTTATAGTAAATGAAAGCAGACATTATTTTATTTATGACATTCTAAGATTTGTCAAGAATAAATTTTTGTGGTATTATAAACATACTGAAAAAACACGAAATTTCAAATTTTTTAAAAATTTTGAAATAATGTGTTAATTTGGTATATAATATGAGTGTAGTCAAGTGGTGATGACTACTTATCTAATTGCTTACACAAAGCTAAAATTTTTCTAAGGAGTTTAGTTGTGCAAGCAATTATTGATGCGTAATGATGCTTACCTTCATTACGTTTTTTTCTGTAATAAATTTCAATATCATTTTCTACTTTTGTTTTACCAACAATAGTAATAATGTTAGAACAAGCTATATAAAGAATTTTTCTCATGTATTTGTTACCTGACTTAGAAATAGGTCTATGAACATTAACTGATTTACCAGATTGTTTAATAGATGGATCAAGTCCACAATAAGCAGTTAATTCTTTAATATTATGAAATCTATTAATATCGCCTAACTCGGCAATAATGATAGAAGCAGTAAATTCACCAATACCAAATATAGAATTAATTGATTTAAAATATTTAGATTTTTTAGCTAAAAAAATAATTTTGTATTTAACAATATCAATTGCTTTTTGAAATTCATTAACTAATCTAACCATTTGAGATAAATTAGAAACAATTTCATCGTTCATATCTACAGACGGATAAGAATTAGAAGCATATTCTTTAATT
>CANQXQ010000060.1 GCA_947627845.1 uncultured Bacilli bacterium
AGAAGTAATAATTTAAGTGATAATTTAAAAAAATATGGCTTAACTATTCAACGACTTAAAACTGGAACTCCACCTCGAATTAAAGCCTCATCTATTGACTTTTCGAAAATGCATGAAGAATTAGGCGATGATACTTATCATACTTTTTCATTTGATACTGAACCTTTATATAAAATAAATGAGCAACAAAAATGTTATCTTCTTTATACTAATGCAAAAACTCATCAAATAATTAAAGATAATTTAACTAAATCAGCGATGTATGGTGGTTATGCCACAGGAATAGGCCCTCGTTATTGCCCATCTATTGAAGATAAAATTGTGCGTTTTGCTGATAAAGAACGTCATCAACTTTTTTTAGAACCAGAAAGTATCTATTATGATGAATGGTATTTACAAGGCTTTTCTACATCTATGCCTCGTGATATTCAGGAAAAAATGGTTCATTCTCTATCAGGTCTAGAACATGCCGAAATTACTAAATATGCTTATGCGATTGAATATGATGCGATTGACCCATTACAAATGAATCCCTCTTTAGAAAATAAAGTTATAGCAAACTTATTTACTGCCGGCCAAATAAATGGCACCAGTGGTTATGAGGAAGCCGCGGCTCAAGGTTTAATCGCAGGTATTAATGCTCATCATAAAATCAAAAATATTAATCCTTTAATCTTAAAAAGAAATAAAGCTTATATTGGAGTTTTAATTGATGATTTAGTAACCAAAGGAACTAACGAACCATATCGAATGCTTACCTCACGGGCAGAATTTCGTTTAATTTTAAGACATGATAACGCCGATTTACGTTTAAGAGAAATAGGTTACCAAAATGGTACTATTGATGAAGCTAGATACCAAAAACTATTAACCAAGAAAAATCAAATTAATGAATTAAAAAATATTTTAAGAAATACTAACTTAAGCTTAAATGCTGATACCAAAAAAATATTTGAAGAAGCGGGCCTGGAACTTCCGACCTCTAGTGTTTCTTTATATTTACTCTTAAAACGACCAGAAATAACTATGGAATTTTTAAAAAAATTAATTCCTTTATCTTATGATAATAATGTTTTAGAAGAAGTAGAAATTGAAATTAAATATGAGGGTTATATTGTCAAATCTTATAAAGAAGCGGAAAAAATGTTAAAATTAGAAGAAAAACTTATTCCTTTAGATATAGATTATAATGATATTACTAATTTAGCCAGTGAAGCCCGACAAAAACTTAACAAAATTCGTCCTCAATCTATTGGCCAAGCCGGAAGAATAAGTGGTGTTAATCCCTCTGATCTTGCTATATTATCAGTTTATTTAAAGAAAAAATATAATAAATAAGGAGAACTAATGAATTTAAATAATTTAATTTTAGAATTAAAAAAAATAAATATTAATTTAACCCCAAGCCAAATAGAAGCCTTAATCAAATATAAAGAAATGCTTCAAGAATATAATCAAAAATTTAATCTTACGGCCCTCATCACGGATGAAGATATTTACTTAAAGCATTTTTATGACTCTTTAACTTTAAGTAAAGCTGTTAACTTAAACTCTAACTTAAATTTATTAGATATTGGCTCGGGCGCCGGTTTCCCCGGTTTAGTTTTAAAAATAGTTTTTCCTAATTTAAATATTACCTTACTTGATGCTAATAATAAAAAAATAATGTTTTTAAATGCTGTTATTGAAAAATTAAATTTAACTAATATTAAATGTCTTAATATGCGGGCTGAAAATTTACCATCTCTATATAAAGAAAGTTTTGATCTTATAACTTCTCGTGCTGTTTCTCGCCTAGCAGTTTTATTAGAATTAGCTATTCCTTATTTAAAAATAAATGGTTATTTTCTTCCTATGAAAAGTAATATTAAAGATGAATTAGAAGAAGCTAAATCATCCTTAAATAAACTTAATAGTACTCTAGAAGATGTAATTGAATTTAATTTACCCTTTGAAAATTCTTATCGCACAATTTTAAAAATCAAGAAAAACGCTAAAACCCCGGAAATCTACCCTCGTAGTTATGATAAAATAATCAAAAGACCTTTATAAAATTATTTATCATAATTTTTTTTTGCAAAAATATATACTAATATGAAAAAAATTATCTTTTTTACTTTTCTTTTTTTTCTAATCTTTCCTCATTCTAATAATTCCAATTCTTTATATATCTTCCAAAATAATTTAGAAAATACATATCACGTAAAAATAAATATCAATAAAGAAATAGATAATAATTACCTTAATTTTATTGTTAATAACAACTTAACGGAAAAAGAGATTTATAATTCTTTAGTCATAATATCGCATATTTTAGCTAACTTTAATGCTGATTTTTTCGAAGATTTTTATAATTATAATTATCAAGGCTTAAATATTAATTTAGTAAGTAATATAATCCCTAATTCTAAAGATTTAAATGTTAGTGCTTTTTCTCTTGATTATCAAAAGAAATATAGCATAGTTATTAATGTTACCAAAAAGCCTTTAGCAAAAATATTATGCCATGAATTAATGCATATTATGGAATATAACATTCAAAAAGAAGCCGAGCCATTTCCTAATTGGGAAAGTTATAATCCCCCTAATTTTTATTATAATTATTCTTACTCTTCTAATTATAATTTTAATTACACTTTAACTGATGAATTAGAAAATATTTATTTTCTCGATTATTATGCTCATAGTTACCCCGAAGAAGATCGGGCTCGTATCTTTGAAAATATTTGCGCTTATCAATCTAAATATAGTTATTACCCTAATATTAATAATAAAGCTTTGTATCTTAAAGAAGAATTATTAAAATATTACCCTAGTTTATTAAAAAGTAAGTTATTTGAAAATTTACCTATAACAAGTTGAAAAATATTTAATTAATTGTTATAATAAATTATAAGTAAAAATAAGGGTTGATTTAGTATGAATTTAGAACAAAATATATTACAAATACCAATTGGTGATATTATTCCTAATCGTTTCCAACCTCGGCTTAATTTTGAAGATCGGGGTTTAGAAGAATTAGCAAACTCCATTAAACAACATGGAATTATTCAACCATTAGTCTTACGTCGTGTTGGTGATAAATTCGAAATTATCGCTGGAGAAAGAAGATTTAAAGCGGCCTCTATGGCTGGATTAGAAACTGTCCCTGCGGTCATTGCCCAAATAGATGATAATAAAAGTGCCGAAGTAGCTATTGTGGAAAATGTTCAAAGAAGAGATTTATCAGCAATAGAAGAAGCTCGTAGTTATAAAAATTTATTAGATAAAGGCTATTTAACTCAAACGGAATTAGCTAAAAAAATGGGCTTATCTCAAAGTGCTATTGCTAATAAACTTCGCTTGTTAAATCTTGATGAGACGGTCCAAGAAGCTTTGTTAAATAATGAAATAAGTGAACGTCACGCTAGATCTTTATTAGTTTTACCCACTCATGAAGAACAAAAAAAATGGCTTGATAAAATTATTAAGGAACGAATGACTGTAAGAGAATTAGATGAAGCCATCAAAAATTTAAACGAAGATAATGAAACAGGCGAAGAAACTGATATACCTTTAGTAAAACCTTTAGATATTGAAGCTATCAAAAAAGAAGCTACCGAACTTCCTAATGTTAATGATAATAGTGATATTTTAAGAAAAATAAAGGAAATAGAAAGTGAAAAAATGTATAATCCCGATATCATTCCGGTTGAACAAGCATCTAATAATGCTAAAGGTAATTTCTTTAACTTCCTTGAAAATGAAACCGTCAATATGAATACTGAAGAAGCCCGGTTAGATACTCCTAAAATTAATTTAGATTTTATACCTAATTTAGATGAAGGAAAACCAATAAATAAAGAACCAATAACTAATGAAATGGAAATGCCAAAACCCCCTGAAGAACTTGAAACCCCTCAAGTTAATCTTAATTTTGGTACTCCAATAGTTACGGAAGAAATGCGTAACCAAGAAAATTTTGATCCCGTTGATTTAATTGAAGAATTAGACCCTAATTTTGAACAAAAACAAGAAGAAATGTTAGGCATAGACTTAAAAACTGCGATAAATACTATTCGTGATGCTAAAACATCTCTAGAAGCTAAAGGCTTTAATATTACTATCGATGAAACTGATTTAAGAGATTGTTATCAGTTTATTATCAAAGTTAAAAAAAATTAAAATCTACGCTTGTAGATTTTTTAATACTGTTTGACAAATAATTTTAATATGTTATAATGTTGATAACAATAGTTACCAATAGTAGGGAGTGATAAAATGGCTGGCAAAAGTATTATTGATAAAGAAACATTATTAAAAACTGCTGTATTAATGGTTGAAAAAGAGGGTATAGAAAGTATTAATGCTCGTTCTTTAGCTAAACATGCCAATATTTCTACTAAACCTATCTACCGTTTATATACTAGTTTAGATGATTTAAAAACTGATGTTAATGATATTATCAAAAAAGAATATGATGAATTCATCATGAAAAGAGTAGATAGTAAGAATGCTTTAATAACTGTATGTGTTGCTTATATTGAATTTGCGCAAATGCATAAAAACTTCTTCCGTTCTATGTTTTTATCAAATAATTTAAAATGGCAAAACATCGAAGATGTCTTAAATGAAAAATGGAATCAAAGTACTATTATTAATTTAGTTAATAAACATGGTTTAAGTTTTGATGAAGCTAAAGCCCTATTTATGAATGTTTGGTTGTACGCTAATGGCTTAGCCACTCTTATTGCTTCTAATGATTTAACTATTGATAATAAAGAAATATTAGTAAGAATGGTTAAAATATTTAAAGAATTTTCCAAAAATAAAATAACAAATTAAAAGTACTATTATCTTATATATAATGGTACTTT
>CANQXQ010000061.1 GCA_947627845.1 uncultured Bacilli bacterium
CTTTCTTTGGGGTAAGGGGAAGTCTGCCCTTTTTTGCCTATTTTTATAAAATAAATTTTGTTTTTCTTTTCAGACTAATCACCTTAAAAAGCAGTACTTATAAATTATCTTATAGTGCATAAGTGTATTTAAGTATTAAGAATTAATACTAAGCGTAAGCGTGATACATGTTGCAATATAAGTAAATGAATTAGATTTATTATTAACTATCACGACTCGTGATATATATCTAAAATATTTTAGATAACTCTACTGCTTTAAATGTATTATAACATACTATTTTATTTAGGCAAGAAAAAAATATCAGTTTTTCCTGATATTTAAATACTTACTACACCTTTTATTCCGATAGGTAAACCAATGATAAACCAAATTATTAATAAAGCTAAAAGCATAACACTTATAACAAGACTATATGGTACTTGATATTTAATAGTTTTAAATAAATTAATTGGTTTTTCATTTTGATTATATTTTTCTAAATAAGCTAAATATATTACATAATAAGCCATTAGAGGAGTTAAAGCCATAGTCGCAGATTCACCAAAACGGAAAATAACTTGGGTAAATTCCGGGGCAATACTAGCATCCATCAGAGTTGGAACAGCAATACCAGCAAGAATTAACCATTTAAAATGGGAATTAGGTAAAAAGATAGTTCCTAAAGCACTAATAACAAATAATAAGATAATTAATGGGAAAGTTCCTAAATTACTTATATTTAAAAGATTAGCTAAAGCTGCCATGATAACTTCACCTATGCCAGTTTTTTTAAAGATACTTATAAAAGTAGAAGCAAAGAAGATTAAGACTAAAGTTTTGCCAACACCATCTAAACTATGACCTAAATCATCACATAAATCTTTATTGTTTTTAATGGTTTTAGCACCAATTCCATAAAATAAACCTAAAATAACAAAGAACATTGTAACTACAAAGACAAAGCCTTGACTAAAGAAAGAATCAGCACTAAATAATTTATCTATATAAAAAGTTTGAGAATAGTCTAATAAAGCGCCGGATAAAGGAAGACCAGGAATAATACAATAAATAAAGAATATTAAGTAGATTAAACCCGCAATACTAGCAAATACTAAACCTTTTAATTGTTTATTAGTTACAATTAAATCTTCTTCTAATTCAGTCTCCGGAAATTCATATTTTGGTAATTTTTCTGCAATATAATTTTCAGTAATAACTGTGATAGCTATTGATACTAAAATAACCGCGATTAACATGATGAAAATAAAAGAAGTAGTTCCAAGACTATAAGCTGGATTTAAAGTATGAGCGCCTAATAAAGTGCCTTTTAGGATTTCGGAATCACTACTTGTAAATAAAAAGTTAATACCGGTCCCGGCACATAAACCAGCATAAGAGGCAATTATACCAATATAAGGATTACGCCGGCCATATATAAAAATTAAGGCACTTAAAGGAATCATAATCACATAGGGTAAATAACCCATAATACTTGAGATTACACAAAATAACACAATAGCAAAGGTTACAGTTTTCTTTTTGAGCTTTTTAGTTAATAAGGTAACAACTGTTTTTAGAAAACCACTTTTTTCCATAACTCCGATACCTATTAAAATAATAATTAAACTAGATAAAGGAGTAAAGGAAACAAAGTTAGAGACAGTCGTGGTAAAAATATATTTTAAACCACTTAGACTAAATAAAGAATTAACTGAAACTAAACTTTCGGTAGTTTGGAGAGTTACATCATCCGCGATAGTTGGGTAATTTACTTGTACTCCCAGTAAACCTAAAAATCCACTTATAACAATAGTTGCCACGATTAAGACAACTAAAGTCATGATGGGATCAAGAGTTATCCGCTCTTTAAGATTTCGTTTCTTCATTAGATCCTCCTATTACTTTTTTTAATTTGCGAATAAATTCTAAACGATCAAGCATTATTTCGCGACCACAATTGACGCATTTTAATTTTATATCTACCCCATCTCGAATAATAAGCCATTCATTAGTGCCACAAGCATGGGGCTTTTTCATGATTACTTTATCATTTAATTTAAAGGTCTTGTCCATGATGCACCTCGATTTGATTATAAGGTATTTTGAGATTATTGTCATCATAAGCAGTTTTAATACGGCCTAATATTTCTCTTCTAATCGCATAACGATTATTTTGATCACAATGAATATCAATTAAATAATCAACATTATGGGAAGCTAAATTATTAACGCCAAGATAACTACTATCTTCTAAAATAATTTTATCTTTAACAGCTTTTTTTATTACCTCTTTTAATGTTTTTTCCACCGTGGCAATATTTTCTTCATACGCTGTAGGTATATCAAGTAATAAATGGGCCGTTTTTTGAGATGAGTTAATTATTTCGTCAATATTACGATTAGCTACAATTAAAACTTCACCACTAGCTTTTTTTATTTTAGTGGTGCGTAAACCTAATTCAATTACTTCACCAGTAAAATCTTTATAAGTAACAATATCGCCAACTTGAAAATAGTTTTCTAATATTAAACAGATACCACCAATAAAGTCTTTTACGGTATCTTGAAGAGCTAAACCTAATACTACCCCTACAACGCCTAGAGATGCTATTAAACTTTTAGTATCAATACCAAAAATATCTAAAATAATTAAAATAGCTATTATATAGACTAAATATTTAAAAATACTTTGAAATAATTCAATGATAGTTTTACGACGTTTAATTTCAAATTTATTTTTGCCTTTAACTAAAATTTTAGATATAGCTTTATTAAAGATTAAAACAATAATGCGCGCAATGATAATAGTTATAATTGGGCCTAAAACTTTTTTAGTTAAAAGAGCTTTAATTATGGTATTTAATATTTTCATATTTATTCACCCTCAACAGAAATATTTATACTTTCTAAAATACGTGTTAATTCTTCATCATCTTTGTAGGGTATTTCAATCTTTTTATTATTTATTTTAACTTTTACGCCAAGCTTTTCCCGACATAAATTTTCATATATACTGTATTTAATATCAAAGTTACTATTTCGAGAAATATTATGTTTTTTAGGAAGATTAGCCATATTAATTATTTTTTCAGTATCACGGACACTTAAGCCCTCTCTAACTATTCTTAAGGCTAATTCATTGATTTTGCTTTCATCTTCAAGTTTACTTAAAGCTCGGGCATGGCCCATCGATAAGTCTTTTGATTCAACTAATTTAATAGTTATTTCTGGTAAGTTAAGTAAACCAAGCATATTAGTGATATAACTTCTACTTTTTGCAAATTTATGAGCTAATTCTTCTTGGGTGATATTATTGATTTTTAAAATATTTTCATAAGCTTTGGCTTCTTCAATGGGATTTAAATTCTCGCGTTCAATATTTTCAATTAAAGCGATTTCCATCATTTCTGTGTCATTAAAATCTTTTACTATCGCGGGTATAGTCGTTAATCCAGCTAAACGGGCCGCTCTGGTTCTTCTTTCGCCAGCGACTAATTCATAACCTTTAATACTTTTTTTAACAATTATAGGTTGAATTATCCCATGTTCTTTAATAGACTCAGCCATTTCACTTAAAGAGGCATCATCAAAAATAACACGGGGTTGGTAAGGATTACTACGTATTTCATTTAGAGGAATTTCAATTACTCCTCCACTTGTTTTACCTTCATCAACAATTTTTTCTTCAAATTTATCAAAGTTAATTACTTCGTTTGAAAATAATTGTTCAAGGCCTTTTCCTAAAGCTTTTTTTCTAGTTTCCGTCACGGGAAATCACTTCCTTTGCTAAATTCGCATACGCGATTGTGGCTTTACTTTTGGGATCATAAACATTTATAGGTTTGCCATGAGATGGGGCTTCAACTAATCTTACTAAACGCGGAATAATAGTATTAAATACTTTATCTTTAAAATATTTTCTTACTTCTTCTATAACTTCTAAACCAATAATAGTCCGACCATCAAGCATAGTTAGAAGTACACCCTCTATTCTTAAAGAGGGGTTCATACTAGATTGAACCATGATGATAGAATTTAATAGTTGGGTAATTCCCTCTAATGCAAAAAATTCACATTGAACAGGAATAATTACGGAATCACTGGCAACTAAAGCATTCATAGTTGGTAAGCCTAAGGCTGGTTGGCAATCAATAATTATATAATCATAATCATCTCGAATACTTTTTATAGCTAAACTTAATTGTTCATTTTGATGGAATTCGGGATTGTCTAACATTTTTTTAACAAACTCAACATCGACACCGGCTAAATTAATAGTTGATGGTAAAATTGATAAGTTCTTAAATTTAGTCTTTTTGATAGCGTCTTTAACATCGCATAATCCAGTCATAACTTCATAGATATCATGAGTATAATCGCCGTTAGAAAAGCCTAAACCTGTCGTGGCATTGCGTTGAGGGTCAAGGTCAATTAAAAGTGTTTTTTTTCCCTCGGCTCCTAATGCAGCGGCTAAATTGATGCTGGTCGTAGTTTTGCCTACTCCGCCCTTTTGATTAACTAATGATATTACTTTTGCCATTATGCTACACCTCTTAATACTTCTTAAATAACTAAAAATATTTTAACATATTATTTTTGTTTTGTCTTTATATTTTATTAAAATAAATAAGTTTTTTAGAAATTAAAAATTATGGTATATATGTTAAAGTAAAAATCTTATAATATGTACTTAAAATTATTCTTAAAATTAAAAAGATAGGGAAATCCCTACCAATGATAAATATACATGCTCATATTTGAATAAGAAGAAGCAATATGAGCATGTTTTTTTGTTATTTTCAAGAAGGAATCTTATATGTGGACAGTTTTTAAAAAAGA
>CANQXQ010000062.1 GCA_947627845.1 uncultured Bacilli bacterium
TACTTTTTATTGTGCCCAGTTTTTTATTTTTCCTATTTTTTTATCTATTCTTATAAAAATGCAATTTCCTATAAGATGAGAAAAGCAAAAATTATTATTGCGTTATTTTTACCTATTTTTCAATTTAAAAATAGTAATAAAAAATAAATAAGCTTTATTTACCATTTTATTAAAGGGATATTTGGTATAAAGATAATATTAAACATAATTGTGCAAAAGTTACATTTAAAAAGCAAAAAAACAGCTAAATTCTTAAATTAGTTGTTTTTTCTTAAATATCAAGTTTTATATTAACCACAAACCCACCAACAAAGTAGTAAAAGTTCGTGTTATTTTCATTTGGCAGGGGCGGAGAGAATCGAACTCCCATCAAAAGTTTTGGAGACTCCTATGCTACCATTATACCACGCCCCTACGTGATAGAAGTATTATAGCATATCTAAACTCATTTTTCTAGTCTTTTCATATAATAAAATAGGTGATTATAAATGATTGTAAGTTATACCGCCAAAGAACTAGATTTACTTGCTAGAATAATGCGAGCCGAAGCTCAAACTGAGGGTGATTTAGGAATGCTGATGGTCGGAAATGTGGTTGTAAATCGGGTTTTGGCTAACTGTTATACTTTTAAAGATATTGATAGTATTGAAGATGCTATTTATCAACCCAATCAATTTGTTGGCGCAGATTCTCCCCTTTTCTATGGAAGTGCAACCACAATTGAAAAAAATTTAGCTAAAAGAATTATCATGGGTGAATACTATTACCCTGCAACTCACTCCTTATGGTTTTATGCTCCGGGAAGTTCCGTTAATACTTGTAATTCCCTTTGGTATAGTCAACCTTTAGCTGGTAAATACAAAAATCATTGTTTTTATCGTCCCGAACCAGGAAAATGTCCTCAAATATATTAAAAAAATCTAGAAATTTCTAGATTTTATTTTTGGCCTGTAGAACCAAAGCCACCCTCACCTCTAACTGTCTCAGATAAAGTTTCTACTTCTTCAAAATTAGCTTTTAAAAAAGGTAAAAATACCATTTGAGCTATTCTCTCATGAGCTTCAATTGTTTTATCATCATTAGTATGATTATGAAGAGCCACCATAATTTCTCCCCGATAATCAGCATCTACCACGCCTACTTTATTTGCTGGAGCTAATCCTTTTTTAGTCGCAAGGCCACTTCTTGCAAAAATAAATCCACCATAGCCTTCAGGTATTTCCATTGCTAGTCCCGTTTTAACTAAAACTGTTTCATGAGCTTTTATGGTTAATTCGGAATCACTCACCGAATATAAATCAACTCCCGCGGCATAATCAGAACCATACGTTGGAATAATTGCCCTTTCATCTAATTTTTTAATTTTTACTATACTTTCCATTTTATCTAACCTCTTTCCTATTAACATTTAATTTTTCAGTTCTATGACGATGAATTTCTAAATAATAATGCATCTTTTCGTTATAATGTTCCGGTGAAATAGTAAAAGTCAAGTTTTTTCCCTCTAAATCATAAATATCCCTTATTTCAAAAATTGACTTTTTAATAAATCTTTTTTTCGATTCACTTAAATTTTGTCTTATTTTTAATTCATCATTTTCAAAGTAAATCAAACCATCTTCAAATAATTTATCATGAGTCGCACATAACCAAAAACCATTATTACCATCAACAATTTGTTCTTGTTTTTCCTCAGCAGTTAAATCACTTCGTAAAATATCAGCAACTCTATGAATATGAGAAGCAATGATTAATTCTTCAATATCACAACCACAAATATAACATTTTTTATCTTGATATTTCTTTAATAAATTATAATGATACGTATTAGTATTCCTTTTAACAATTAATTCCTTATCTTCCGGTTTTAAATCTTTTATTCCATCATCAATTATAACTCCCAAATAATTTAAAATATATCTATTTGCCGGATCAACACTTGCTAAATGTTGAGGATCTGTTTCATTAACATTGTAAACTTTAATTGGCAAATCCACTAAATTAACTAAAGCTAAGCATATTGCCGTTGTTTCTCTTCCATTTGCTCCATAAGTTTTTCCATACACCGCAACTTCTTCAGATAATTGCTCAAATAAAGTAGAATTGTTACTTCCATTTCTCTTTTGTAATTCTAATCTCATCTTCCGCATTTGTTTAAAATCTAAAAAAGGCGTTCTAAAATCATAATCTGTTCTACCGGAACATTTTACTTTATCTAAATTAAGTATTTTAATTTTGGCCGTCAATAAAACTTTATAGGCAAATACTGTATAAGCGGGATGAACATGTACTGTATCTCGAACATAATATTCAAACTCTTTTTTCTCACTTGTATCTTTTAAATAAAATTTATATGCTGATGGTAAATTTTGTAAAATAAAAGAATTTCTTGATATTTCACTATCATCACGACTCAAGCAAATATATTTAACTACATCATCGGTTATTAATTTTATATATTGTCCACTATTATGTCCCCTAAAATCTTCTTCAACCACAAAATCTGTAGAATTAATTGATCTTATACATATATCATCTAAAACTCCTTTATTTAACTCTTGTAATAAATGAGTCGGTATTAAAAATTTATTCATCTTTCCTCACCTCATAATTCACAACAATAATTTCATTTCGATTATTTCGAGCCTTACCATCATATTTAATTACTTTAAAATTATTTTTGGCAATCCAATCAATCAGTAATTGATTTTTTAAATCTTTATGTTCTAAAACATTTGAAAGCATAAACTTTACTCCCCTATTATTTAAGGTTTCTAGATAATTTAAAAGTCTTTTTTCTTCCTCTTCATTCCAACCATTAAAACCTCTCTTACCATCATTATAACTTCCTAATGTAATTAAATAAGGAGGATCACAATATACAAAAGTATTTTCATTTATTAAATAATCTAAATTTGTATAATCCATCGCATAAAACGAGACATTTTTTTCTTTTAAATTCCGACAATAAGATATTAATTTTTCGGCTATTTTATCATTAAATCCTGATTGTCCTACTGGATTATTATAATCATATAAAGAATTAAATCTTATTTGTTGTTGAAATCCATATAATACTAATAAATATAATAACTTAGGATCTCTTTTAGTAATTATAGTTTTATTATATAATTCTCTAATCTTTAAATAAGCTTCTTTTCCCCCATATTCTAGTCCATATCTTTTAATCATTTTTTTTAAATATTTATATATTTCCGTTGTATCTTCATTTTTAAATGTTTCTAATAATTCTTTTACTTTAAAATTGCAATCATTATAAATTAATTGTTCACAATTAAAATTGACTCCTACATTAAAGCCTCCCCCAAATAAATCAATAAAGCGATTAATATTATCTGGAGCATTTTTTTTAAAAAATTCCACCATATCGGCTTTACCCCCAATATAATTCAAAGGCGAAGCATAATTTATTTCTTCATCTTTTTTTTCAATATAAAATAAATATTCATAATGTTCTCCATCTTTGGCTTTACTATTTAAATATTTTTTATATTCTATTTTTTTAAAAACTAACGTCTCAGCTTTTCCATGTCTTTTTAAAACATTTTCTATATAATCTTTAGACATAATTCCATCCGAACTATAACTCATTATAATATGCTTAAAATTAGCTCGAGCAATTATTTTTTCAAAAGCAACATGAACATTTCCCTCTTTAGAAAAATCACTAGTCAAACTTGAAGTATCTCTAGCTCCAGTTATCCCTTTAATTTCGGGATTATCATAAAGAGCAATCGTTTCTAGTAAATGATATTGGACAGAATATTGATTTTTGGTATATGGCGGATCTAAATATAATATATCACCACTAACATCATTAATTAGCTCTTCTATTCTTTCATTATAAACTTCATTTTCAAATTTACCCTCAATTTTTTCCCCCTCTACTTTAATAAATTTCATGGGTTTAAGAGCTCTAGGATCCCATGTTTTTAAATAAGCTCCATAAACTCCCGCGGTGTTGGCAACTTTTGATACTGACTCTAATAAACAAGCAATTAAATAATAATATTCTTTAGCATCTATTTTTTCTAAATCATACCATTCTTGAATTTTAGTTCTAATATAATCTATTCTCGCGGCATTTTCTTCGCTAAAATACATTCTATTAGATCCTCCTAAAGAATAATTATTATAAATAAAACCTTTAGTTTGCTTTTTACTATCATTAAATAATTCAAAAGGATCAATATTTAATTTACTAAATTTCATATCCGGCGGATTTAATTTAGCCATAGTTAAAACATAAGAAGAATAAAGTATATCATTAGCAATTATTTTAAAATGAGCTTTAAAATGATTTCCCACGGTCGCAGTCCCACTAAAGGCATCAAAAAAAGTATAATTTTCTTTATATATATTTAAAGATTTTATTAATGCTTCTATTTGATCAATTATCTTTACTTTGCTACCAATATACCTCATAATAACACCTTAATCAATTATACCATAATTTCTTTATTTGTTCTCTATTTTTTCTTTAAAAAATTAAAAAAGATAACTATATAGTTACCTTACACAAAAAGCTTTTGACCAATCATTAATGTTGTATTTGTTAAATTATTAAGTTTTATTATATCATTAACCGTTGTATTATAAATTCTTGCTATATTATAAAGGGTATCTCCTGATACCTTTTTTATGTAGTATTTTTAAATGTAAATATAATATCTATCCTTTTATCTTGATAGATATAAATCTTTTCAACTAAA
>CANQXQ010000063.1 GCA_947627845.1 uncultured Bacilli bacterium
TGACCATTTTCTTTATAATAAGTTTTTAAAGTAACTTCATTTTCATCAGTCATAGCGACAATAATATCACCATTACGGGCTGTACTTTGTTTTTGGACAATTACTACATCGCCATCATAAATACCAGCATTAATCATCGATTCACCACTTACATTTAAAGTAAAGATAGTTTCTTTTGAGGGAATTAAATTAGCAGGTAAACTAAAAAATTCATTAGGTCTTTCGATAGCTTCAATAGGAGATCCGGCAGTAATCTTTCCTAAAAGAGGGACCTTAACTATTTCTTCATCTTTTTGTTCATATTCATTATCTACTAAAATTTCCATCGCCCGAAATTTGTTATTATCGACTTTTAAATAACCCGCATTACATAATTTTTTGACATGAGTGTGAACAGTCGCCGGACTAGATAAACCTAAACCTTTGCCAATTTCACGGATTGATGGTGGGTAGCCATGTTCAGCACTAAATTTTTTAATATAATCTAAAACATTGTTTTGTTTTTCAGTTAATTGTTTTAATTTTTCCATAAGTTTTTACCTCCATAAACATCATAACACAAAAACGTACGATTGTCAAACATATGTATTGACATATTTAGAAAAAATTTTTGTCAAATTAAAAAATAAGTATTGAGCGAACACATGTATTTGCGATATAATGTTCGCAGAAAAGAGGTAAGATTATGAAAAAAGTGTTAGTTAATTATGGAGGAGCTTTATTATTTTATTTTGTAATATTTATGGGAGTATTAGCGATGGGGTTTAAATTGTCTTAATTAGACAGGTTAAAGATAAATATTAAATAAAAATAATAAATTGTGTTATAATAAAAAAAGAGGTGTATTATGGAATATAAAAAATATGAATACCCATCTTTTAATATTCACACAATTAAAACTAATAGATTTAAAACAGTTAATATGGAAATTATATTTCGAGATGAGGCTAAAAAAGAAAAAGCTTTAGCTAAAGCGATGTTAGCGGATCTTATGACAGATTGTTCTAATAAATATCGATCACGAAAAGAAGTAGGCAAAAAATTAGAGGAGTTATATCAAGCTAGTTTTTATGGAGTTTTAAATAAAGTAGGAAAAACTTTTATGACTTCGTTTGTGTTAAGTTTTTTAAATCCTAAATATGTAAGTGATAAAAATTATTTAGAAGAAGTTATGGCTTTACCTTTTGAAATGATTTTAAATCCATTTATTGAAGCTAAAGAGTTTGATATTAAAAATTTTAAAATTGTTAAAAATAGAATACATGATGATATATTAAGTATTAATGAAGATATAAGTAGAGTATCTTTAAAAAAAGCTTTAAGTAATTTAGATAAAAATAGTCCGAGCAGTTATGGAATTATGGGGTCTATTGAAGAACTAGAAGAAATTACCCCTAAAGTGTTATATGAAGTTTATCAAGAGTTATTAAATGCTAATTGTGATATTTTTATAATTGGTAATTTAGATATGGATTATGTAGCTAATTTAATTTTTAAATATTTTAAAAATCCTATTATTAAAACAAAAAAATTAGAACTTTATGTAGATAATGCAGCGGTTAAAAAGATAAAAAATATTAAAGAAGAAAGTAACTTTTTAGAAACAAATTTAGTTAATATTTATAATCTAAATAATTTAACCGAAAAAGAAAAAACAATTACTTTTTATTTTTATAACTATATTTTAGGGGCGGGTGGACTTAATTCAAAATTATATCAATTACTCCGCGAAAAAAATTCTTTATGTTATGGGGTAAAAAGTATTTATTTAAAATATGATAATTTATTAGTAGTGCAAACGGCAATTGCTAAAAAAGATATAAAAAAGGCTAAAAAATTAATTAGTCAGGCTTTTAGAGAAATGAAAAGTGGAAAATTTAGTGATGAAGAATTAGAGTATGCTAAAGAAAGTTTTATCTTTTCGCTTAATTTAGCCTTAGATAATCCAGCAGGTATAATTAATAATTATGTATTTAAAGTTTTTGATAATTTACCTCTTATAAATGAAAGAATAGAAATGATTAAAGATATTACTAAAGAGGAAATTATAAAAGTTGCAAATAAAGTAAAACCAAATATAAGCTTTATTTTAGAAGGAGGTAGGGAAGATGGAAACCATTAAAATAAAAGGAATTGATGAAGAAATATATTTTACTACCTCATCTAAAGGACTTCCTATATATATTTGGAAAAATGAGTATGCTAATAGTTTTTATTTATCATTAAATGTTAAATATGGTTCTATTCATACAGAATTTAAGATAAATAATAAAAAATATGAAGTACCTAATGGGATTGCCCATTTTATGGAACATATTAAATTTAATGTCGATAAAGATAAAACTGCTAATGATTTATTTGATCCTTTAGGTAGTGATATAAATGCTTTTACTACTTATAAATTTACCAGTTATTTAGTTTTTGGCACAAATAAAATAGAAGATAATTTAAATAATTTACTTGATTATGTATATAATCCTTTTTTTACAAAAGATATCATTAAAAAAGAAAAGGGTATAATAACTAGTGAAATAAATATGGGTAAAGATCAACCTTTTAATAATTTACATAATGAGTTTAATAAATGTATTTATCATAAAGAAAAATATAAATATTTAATTTCGGGCGAAGTAGAAGATATTAAAAAAATAAAGCTTGATGATATTAAACTTGTTTATAATACTTTTTATCATCCGAAAAATATGTTTTTGATTGTGACGGGAAATGTAAATCCTTATGAAATTGAAAAATTAGTTAATGATAATTTAGCTAAAAAGAATATTAAAGATTATGCTAATCCGGAAATTGAAAAGGTAAGAGAGCCAAGAAGTATAGTTGTAGATAATTTAACGATTAATACTAATGTCGAAATTGATAAGGCGAAAATTGGACTTAAAATAGAGAGAAAAAATTTTAAAAAAATTGATCTAGTTAAGTTAAATATCATTTTAAGTATTATTTTAGCTAGTAATTTTGGAGAAACATCAGATTTAAGAGAAGATATGCTTAAAGAAGAATTAATTACTTTTATGGACACCGCAAGATATGTACAAGATGATTATGTAATTATTGATATTACTATGGAAAGTAAATACATTGACGAAGCTATTAAAAGAATAATTGAAGCTTTAAATGACTTAAAAATAGATGAAGAAGAAGTAAAAAGAAAAATAAATTCATCTATCGCTACACTAATTCTTAATTATGAAGATGTTGAAAGTGTAAATAATTTAATCCAAAATTATCTTATTTATTATGGCGAAATTATTCCTAATCTTAAAGATATATATGAAGATATTACAATAGACGAAGTAAACGAAGTACTTAAAGGAATTACTACCAAAGAATTAACGGTGGTAAAAATGGTTAAAGATAAGCAATAAAAAAACTATTCGAATTGGAATAGTTTTTATTATTAACGGTTGTAGAATTCAACGATTAGAGATTCATTGATTTCAGCGTTAAGTTCGCTTCTTTCAGGGTATCTTACATAAGTTCCAGACATTTTATTAGCATCAAAACTAACAAAAGCAGGAATACTATTTTTAGCTTCAAGAGAAGCTTTCATAGCGGGATGACCCATAGAATTTTCTTTAACAGCGATAATATCTCCAGGTTTACAAGAGTAAGATGGAATATCAACTTTAATACCATTAACAGTAATATGTCCATGATTAACAACTTGTCTGGCACCACGTCTAGTATTAGCTAGTCCCATACGATAAACAATGTTATCTAAACGAGATTCTAATAATTTTAACATGTTTTCGCCTGTTACGCCTTTCATTTTAGAAGCCCGTTCAAATAATCTTCTAAATTGCTTTTCGTTTAGGCCATACATAGTTCTGACTTTTTGTTTTTCTTGTAATTGAACACCGTATTCACTTAATTTTTTACGATGATCATTACCATGTTGACCGGGAGCATAAGGACGTCTTGCTAAATCTTTACCATTTTCTAGAGTAGAAAAATTTAATCTCCGAGATTTTTTATAAGCTGGTCCAATATATCTTGCCATTTTATTTCTCCTTTCTACTTATTTTAAATACAAAGGAATTGTTATATTTCTTATAGGGAGTTTATTTAGGTAATTTTTTTGAGGCAGTCTCAAATACTTTTACTCCAATATTGGCAATAAACACATTATAAGAAATGATAACCCTGCCATGTACTTGCATAAATAATTATACACAAATTTTAAGATATGTCAAATATATTATATGATTATAAAAACTTTTTAGATATAAAAAAACTAGATTAAATTATCTAGTTTGAGGTAACATTTCGGGATTATTTTCCCGCATGTAATTTAATACAGCTTCATAAGCAGCATCAAAAGTTTCTTTATTATTTAAATACCACATACGAGCTGAGCTATAATCCATATAGGCTTCCGGTTTAATATTAAATAATCTTGTAACTAGTAAGTAGTTACCTTCCGATAAATCTTCAGGACTTAAGCCTAGTAAAAAGTTAAATATTTGTTCAAAATTGGCTTTAGAATTTTCAGGGCTCCCAAAGCTAAAATCTGTTGCGGGCACCATTCCAGTAGCTAAAGTTCTTAAAGCAATTTTTTCTTCTTTGTTTCCTTGATAATTTTCTAGGTTAAAACTATTTACCATTAATTTTTCATACTCTGTCATATTTTCCTCCTAATTTAATTTTAACATGAAACTTTAAATTAAGCAATATTTAATTATATATA
>CANQXQ010000064.1 GCA_947627845.1 uncultured Bacilli bacterium
GGGATGTTGATGTTTTATATCAAGCATATAAGACTATGACAACATCTTTTTTTATGCTATAATTATAATAGTAGGTGATGATATGAAAAAAGGTTTTGCTCTTTTAGAAACAATGATTGTTATTGCTTTTTTAGCTGTATCATTACTACTTTTATATAATACTTTTGCAGGTATGGTAAGTAATTCGAAAAAAAATTATCTTTATGATGATGCCGCCAATATTTATAAAACTTATTACGTTAAAGAATATTTACTTCAAAATAATTTAACTAGTTTTTTTAAGGAAGAAAATATTCAAGAATTAACTTGTGCGGATTTTAATGAGGGATGTAGTAAGTTAATAAATAATTTAAATATTAAGAAATTGTATTTAACTAAATATGATTTAAAAGAATATGATAAAAGTTTATATAGTGCGGATTTAAATAATTATTTA
The DNA here is from genome assembly GCA_947627845.1 of uncultured Bacilli bacterium. GTDB lineage: Bacteria > Bacillota_I > Bacilli_A > RF39 > UBA660 > Caccenecus. The sequence goes on from CANQXQ010000064.1 coordinate 437, forward strand.
GGTTCTTTAGCTAATGATGAAGATTTTTTATATCGTTTAGTTATCGAATATAATATCGATAATAGTAGTTTTTATGCTAGTGTGGGGGTTGATAATCATGAATAAAAAAGGGATTACCATTATTGAACTTTTAGTTAGTATCTCCATTATCGCCATTATTATTATTTTACTTTTAAGAGTAATGATTTCCTTAAATAATATCAATAATAATGGAACTTATGCCTCTAGTGATGAAATTAGTAGAACAACTATTATTAAAAATATTGAAAATGATTTTTTAAAATATAGTTTAAGGGGTTTAAAAGTAAATAATAAAGATGATCAAACGGAGATTACTTTAAGTTTTGATACTAAAGATGATCAAGTATTAATAATTGAAGATGACAAATTAACTTATAAAGATACTTATAATTTAGAAAGTAATAAGGCTAAATATAATTTATGTCCAAAAATAAATTATCTAGATTTAGATGATAATTATTATTTAATAACGATAGAGATAGAAGTATTAATAGATAATGAGGTTAAACAAGAAAAAGATGATATTTATTTAAGTTATGTAGGCTTAAAAAAAGAAAGTAATAATTATGAAATAGAAAATTACTGTTAAAAGATAATAATTAAAATAATACTGATAAGTGTTTGGAGAAGTCGCCCTTTAAAGAAAGATTTAAACTTAATTTCGGTATCTTCTAGTAAAGCTTTAACTTGGGTATGAATACTTAAACCACCAAAAGAAATGATTGTAATAGCCATGATTTCTTTTAATTTAGGAATTAATGTTAAATTCTTAAGATGATTAAGACCATTAGTTATTTCTAAAATACCGGCTATAAGAGTTTTGAAAAAAGGATTTAAAGGGAATAAATTAGTTATAATATAATTTATAAGCATATAAAAAACGATAGTTCCTAAAATAATTAAAAGAGTATTAATGCTTTTACTAATACTTTTAATAAGCGTATCAATAAGAGATACATGTTTTAAAGTAAGCGGATTATTATTTATTTTAGGGGCTTTCTTCCTAATCAAATAAGCAATAATTAAATTACTTAGATAATGAATTAAAATAATCTTTATGGTAGTATTTAAATTAAAAATGACCCTTAACATAGTATATAAAAATAGGGGATTAGAAAAATAAGTAAAATATAAAAAGTGATTAGCTTCATTAATAGTTATTTTGTTTTCTTTTTGTAAATTTTTTAAAATATAAGCTTGGGATGGCGTACCACTTATTAAACTCATGATTAAAACATAAGAAGCAAGACCACTAGTTTTAAAAAGTTTAGTAAAAGGTTTATTAAATAACTTATAAAAGTAGTAGGGAATATTAATACTAATTAAAATATCATTAATAATAAACATCGGAAATAAAGAAACAAAAACTTTAGTTAAAAATAAATGACAAGCTTCAATTATAGTTAGAGCTACTTCGGTATTATTTTTAAAAATAAAAACAATACTAATAACACAAATAAAACAAAAAGTAAAATCCAAGTATTTTTCTTTCATAAACTTACTCTTTTCGTGATATAATTTAGAAGGTGATACATGATGATTAATAAAATATATGTAGGATTTAAAAATTTTATTAAAGAGAACTATAAAAGTTTAATAATAATCGCGGTTATTTTTGCTTTATTTATGGTGGAATTACCTTATGCAATTTATACGCCTGGGGGAGCAGTTAATTTAGATAATCGAATAACTATAGAGGGAGAATATGAAGAAGAGGGCTCTTTTAATATGGCTTATGTTTCTATGGTTAGAGGCTCTATTCCCTTTTTATTAATATCAAAAATTATTCCCGATTGGGACATTGTTAAAAAAGAAGATATAACCTATGAGGGCGAAAATATTCAAGAAATGATGGATAGAGAACGCTTATACTTAAAGGAAAGTCAAGATGCGGCGATTATTAATGCTTATCAAAAAGCTGGCAAAGAAATAGAAATAACTAAAGTTAATAATAATGTTAGTCTAATTAGTGAAGAAGCCAAAACTAATCTTGAAATAGGCGATAATATTATTAGTATAAATGACAAAAAAGTTAATTCTTTAGAAGAATTACAAGAAATGGTACAAGAATTAGAAGAAAATGTTAAAGTTAATTTAAAAATTCTAAGAAATAATAAAGAAATGGATGCTTATGCGACTACTTATAACACTGAGGCCGGTCTAAAAATAGGTATAGGTATAGTTAGTACTTATGAATATGTTTGTAATCCTGAAATAGATATTAAATCTAAAGCTAGTGAAATGGGCAGTAGTGGAGGTTTAATGATGAGCCTTACTATTTATAATAAATTAGTTGATGAAGATATAACTCACGGTAAAAAAATAGTGGGCACGGGAACTATTGATATTAACGGAAATGTTGGCATAATTGGCGGAGTTAAATATAAATTAATTGGAGCAGTTAATAATAAAGCTGATGTTTTTATTTGTCCTGAAGAAAATTATGAAGAAGCCGTAAAAATAGCGCAAGAAAAAGATTATGATATCGAAATAATAAAAGTAAAAACTTTTGATGAAGCCTTAGAAAAACTAGCGAAACTTAAATAAACTGTTAAACTTGACTATCAAAGATTCCCGTGCTATTATTATTCATTGGTGAAATTATGGAGAATAAATTTTTTAAAACTTTAGTGGCTATAGGAACAGTAACGGCTATTTTTGCAGGAGGAAATGAGATAGCAGAAAACTTAAAAAATAAGCCAAAAAAATCAGAAACTAAAGAAGAACCAAAGGTAGAAGAAGTTTTAGATACTTTTAAAAGTACAGATTTATATGTATTTGATAAAGCTTATAAAAGTAAAATAAATTTAGGTGAAGGAGATTTTACAGATTCTTATTTTATTATGGTTGATACACATACTAATAATTGTCAAAAATTTCAAAATGTTTTAAATTCTAAAATGATTAGTTATTTAAATTATGAAATATCTTTTAGTAATGAAGGGTATATAATTAATCAAGCAGTTAGTCTCATGACAGAAACAGATAAAGGTTTTCAAAGTATTATGTTTTTTGATATTAGAGGAGTTATTTCTTTAAATGATTTTTTAAAAAGTAATGGTTTAGATTATCTAGTTAGAGATGTCTATTCAATAAGAGATTTAGAGTATATAAAACAATTAATAGAGAATTTAGGAATAAAAGAATATAATTTAAAACATTTAGCTATTGTAGATGTATCTTGCAAAGTTAATTTTGACTATTCAGAAAAAATTTTTTTAATAAGTTTAGATATTAAAAATGCTTATGATGATGCTTTAATTCAAATAATAAAAAGACATAAAAAAGTAAGTGGTTATGAAATTTATGAAGTGATAAATAATCCAAATATAAAAAGGATAATCATAACTATTGATTATGAAGGTAATAGTTTTTTAAATATTTTTATTGAGACAAAAGAAGGTCAATTATATACTTGTAATATGAATACAGAAATAAAATTTAGAAGTTTAAAAGATTTTTTAGAAGCTAAGGGTTTAGATTATTTAATAAAAGATAGATATACTTTAGAAGAATTAAATGATATTAAAGATAATTATATTAATAGTGATGATTTTGGAAGAGTGCTTAAAAAATAATTATTTTTTTAAAGAAATAATCTTGAAAGTCAATTCATAATATGATATTATAAATTAGCAAGTGGACCTCTAGCTCAGTTGGTTAGAGCATCCGGCTCATAACCGGGCGGTCGTAGGTTCGAGTCCTACGAGGTCCACCATTATTGCACCTGTGGCGGAATTGGTAGACGCACTAGACTTAGGATCTAGCGGATAATTCCATGGGGGTTCAAGTCCCTTCAGGTGCACCACTTATTGATCATAAGCTCCGTATATGCGGAGTTTTTTTTCGTAAATATATTTATTGGTTTTTGGGATTTGATGAAACTAAAATTATTAAATAAAACTAAAATAATGAATTGTGAAATGTTTGAGCTTGAAAATAGTAAATAAACAGCTTTTTATCAGTTTTTTATTTGCAAAAATAATAAGTTTATATTATACTTAATAAAGGAGTGGTAGGCATGGAAAATAAATATATTTTAGCAATTATAACTAAACCTAAAAATTATTTTCCGATTAATTTATTAGATTTAAAATTAGGCTGTAATTATAATATTAATAAATTAGAAGAATTAGATAATTTTACTTTAAAATATAC
>CANQXQ010000065.1 GCA_947627845.1 uncultured Bacilli bacterium
TAAAAATTTGACAAAAAAATAACCATTTTATAATGGTTTGCTTAATTTTAAATTTTCAAAACTGATAAATTCCCGGGAAAAAACCGAAAAGCAAAATTAAATATTAACTTATACTAAATAGCAAAAAGAAGACTAAAACTAGTTTTCTTTTTTTGTTAAACTATTGTAAAATTATTTACATAATTTGATAATTGAAGATAATTAAAAAAATTGATATAATATAAAAGGTGAATAATATGAGGGAAGAGTATTTTATTAACATAGCCATTGATAAAGCTATAAAAACTTATATAGCAACTAAAAATCAACCTAATAATGTTAATTATAATTCTTTTCTTGTTGTAGTTATTCGCATTCTTGTCTTAATTTATGGTGAAGCTGATATTCTTAATCCTTATTATTTAAATAATGATATTGCTTTTTTAAATAATTTAGCTAAATATGGTTTAAGTAAATCTGATGTTGTTATTTTTAAAGATGAACTTTTTAATTTTTACCAATTCGCTTTAGAAAATAATAAAAAAAATATCAAAGAACGTAATCCTTATTTTAGAAGTGTATTAAAAATATTAGTTGATATGTTTATCATGAAAAGAAAAAGTATAGGCATAAAATATGATGAAGAAGAAACTTTTTTAGATTTAGCTTATACGAGTCATACTACTGATTATTATCGTATATCTGATAATTATTGTATGAATGATGATCCCAGATTTATTGAAAAATATTATTATTCCAAAATTAATGAATTAGATGTAACTAAAGATTTAAGTAAAACCATTAATATGAATTTAAATTTAGATGCCTTAAAACAAATCGGTGTCAATCTATCAAATATTACTAATATGAGTGAACAAGAGTTAATTACGGCTAAAGAAGAAGCCTATAGCTATTTTGAAATAGATTCCACCAAACCTAATCGCGATGAATTATTACAAAATTCGGTAGATTATTTAAATATGTATGGCCGAAGAAAAGTAACATCTGGAAATGGCTTTGTCGATATCTTACTTTTGATGAGTGTAATTGTTACTTTCTTTAGTGTCTTTGCCATTATAATTTTTAGTTTGTAGGAGGGTTTTATGGAAGTTATTGAAATAAATAATGTGAAATATGAAATAGTAAAAAATTATAAAGAAGCGTTAAATAAAGAAGAATTAACTGAAAAATTAACGGATTATTTTGATGATTTTGATTATATAGTAGGCGATATAGCTTACAATAAATTAAGATTAAAAGGCTTTAATGATCAAGATAATAAAAATTTTAAACCCCTAAATGATGTAGCTAAAGTTGAAGAGTATATCACCAATAGTTGTGCTTATGGCTGCAAGTGGTTTATGTTAAAGAAAATAAAAGATTGATTAACAAATATTATTTTGTTATAATAATTAAAAGAATAGAGGGAAAAAGATGACTAAATTAACTATTACCAAAAAAACGGGAAGTGTTGATACACTTAATTTAATGAGTGCTTTTAAAGTAGAAAATAACATTTATGTTGTTTTAGATAGTGAAAAGACTGGATCCATGGGCTTACCAATAATCTATGTTTCTAAATTAACTGATCATTTAGAAAAAATAGTTGATGATAATGAATGGCAATCTGTAAAAAATTATTTAAAAGGCATAATTAATGGCACTAATTTTGAATATGTCACGATTAATCCTAATGAAAGTGCCGATGAAGCTTATTATAAAGAATTATCTTTGCCTAATATAGATTCATTTAATGCCATAAAAAATAGGTATTTACCCCAAGATAATCCAAGCTCTACCAGTAATGAGGGTGCAGCTCCAAATCCTGTACCAAATGCTGTCGAAACTATGGCGAGTGTGAGTCCCATTCCCACTATTTCTAATCCGGAACCCGTAGGAAGTCCTGAGGCTCCAAGTGTTCCAATCATTAATGAACCCCAAGTAAATGTGGCTCCAACAACTCCCATAATGCCAAGTGCTCCGGAAGTATCTAAAACCCCTCAAGTTGAAACAACTATGCAAGTAGAGGCAACTCCTCAAGTCGAAAATTCTATCGAAATAGATTTTAGTGCTGATAAAGAAACTTTCTTAAAAGCTTGTGAAAATATGTTTGATGCCTTAATATCAAAATATCAAAAAGAGCTAATGAATTTAAATGAAAGAGAAAAAGAAATAAAAAAGAAAGAGCAAGAAATTGCTATCAAAATGGCTAATGCCACTGAACATTTAGCTAATGCGGAAGCAAAAGAACAAGTCGCGAATATTGCTCATGATAATGCCAAAAGAGTGATGGATTTAAATAATTTAATGCCAACTAATCCCGAAGGTGTTAATAACTGATGTTATAAAAGCATCAGTTTTTTCATATATATAATTAGTGATTTATATGAAAGAAAGTTTAAATTACTATTATAATTTAAATATAGCTGATTTAGAAAAATGGGAAAATATCTACACTTTTGAACTAAATAATTGGACTTATTATCTAGTGCCTTTTAATCGTGATGAAAAAGAATTAAAAGATATTTTAGATGTTGTTAATGAATTAAAAATGCATGGTATTTATGCTCATGAAATTATACCTAATATTTATAATAAATTAATAACTAATATTTATAATGTTAATTATTGTCTATTAAAACCCAATTTAGATTTAAAAGAAGAAATTGATCTCCCTGATTTAATTAATATAAGTAACCATCTAACTTTAAACTCTCCTAAAAGCCATTTATATCGTATTTCCTGGGCCAAACTTTGGAGTGATAAAATAGATTATTTTGAATATCAAATTTCGGAATTAGGTCAAGGAAAAGATCTTATTTTAAATAGTTTTAGCTATTATATCGGTTTAGGTGAAAATGCTATAAGCTATGTTACTAATACTTTAAATAAATATAAACCCACTAATCTAGATAAAATATGTTTATCTCATCGTCGCATTAAATTTCCCAACTATAAATTAAATTATTTTAATCCTTTAAGTTTTATTTTTGATTATGAAATAAGAGATATTGCGGAATTTATTAAAAGTGCTTTTTTTAGTAATGAAGATGCCTTAAACTATTTAAAACAAGCACTAAAAACTACTAATTTTTCCATATTTAGTTTATCTTTGTTATATGCTCGTCTTTTATACCCCACTTATTATTTTGATTTATATGAACAAATTATGAATAATGAAGAAAACGAAGAAAAATTAATCCCTCTAATCGAAAAAATAGATAATTATGAAAAATTTTTACAAGAAGCCTATTTAGAAATAAATAAATATGCCCCAATTGATCGTATTGAATGGTTATTAAAAAAAGAATTATAAATCTACATTTATAACTCCCTCAATTTCCGGTATTTGTTCTTTTAAATAATTCTCTATACCAAAACTAATCGTATTATCTTGTAACCCACAATTAGCACAAGCCCCAGTTAATTTAATAAAAACATAATGATCTTCATATCTAATAAATTCTATATCGCCCCCATCTTGATTAAGAAGGGGTCTTAAATCATCAATTAATTCTTTAATTTTATTGTCCATAAAATGTCACCAAAAATATTATAATTTAAAAAATTTTTAAAGTAAAGCTAAATATGATATAATTTAAATGGTGGTTATTATGTATAAAAAAGGTGATATCATAAAATGCACAATCTCGGGATTTAAAGATTATGGCATATTTGTTAAAGTTGATGAAGAATATGATGGCTTAATTCATATTTCGGAAATATCTGAAAGTTTTGTTAGAAATGTTAGTGACTATGGCGAAATAGGCGAAACAATTTATGCTTCAGTTATCGATAATGATGAAGAATCAAAGCATTTAAAATTATCAATTAAAAATATTAATTATAAAGTTGATGGTAAAAGTATGGAAGAAAGAGATATTAATGGTTTTTTACCTTTAAAAGAAAATTTAAATGAATGGATTAATGAAAAACTCCAAGAAATAGATAAAGAATAACTAAAAGAACTAAAAAAACTAAAATTTAGCATCAAATGCACAAAAATACTTGCAAAACTTTTAAAAACATATTATACTTAAATAGTCTTATTAATTAAGACAAGTGCCTGCCCAAGTGGCGGAATAGGTAGACGCACAGGACTTAAAATCCTGCGGGTGTTAAAGCTCGTGCCGGTTCAAGTCCGGCCTTGGGCACCATCTTAAAATTAACCTCCCTAATTTAGGGAGTTTTTTTATACTTTAATTTTTTTACCCTTAATTTACCCCTTATTTTCAAAAATTATTTAATATTTCTGAAAAGAACTTATAGTATTATTAATAAAAAAGGGGAATATAATATAAAAGGAGCCAAAAAATCATAAATTTTATTGACACACTAAAAAAGATTATGATATAATTTGTTTGTTGACAAAAAATATGACTGGAGGAATACCCAAGTCTGGTTGAAGGGACCGGTCTTGAAAACCGGGAGGTCGAGCAATCGGCGCAGGGGTTCGAATCCCTTTTCCTCCGCCACTTATTTTGTTAATAAAATATATCGCGGGATGGAGCAGTCTGGTAGCTCGTCGGGCTCATAACCCGAAGGTCGTTGGTTCAAATCCTTCTCCCGCAAC
>CANQXQ010000066.1 GCA_947627845.1 uncultured Bacilli bacterium
AAAAGCTCCCGCATATGAACCACCAGTGCCAACAAATAAACAATTATTATTTTTATTAAAAGAAATATCATTTATTTTATTACTGGCAGTTGAATTAATGGCATTAATAATTCTTGTTTCAAAATTATTTATATTTATGTTACAGCGTTTTATTTGTTTTCTTTCATTATATATAAAATCATCACAAGTACATTTTCCAGAAATTTGTATAACCTTAAATAATGAACTAATATGCCCTCTTGCTCCCATTTTAGAAACAACTTTTGTTGTAAGTTTGCTTGAATTTTCATACCACTTTTCAAACATAGTGGTATTATAAATAAAGTTATTTTTTATCCAATCCCGGATAATACTTGAGATAAATGCATCACCAGCACCAGTTAAATCTATAATAAGGCCTTTACTTTTTAATTTGAAATTGTATTCTATTCCTTCTCTAACAAAGGTTGCCCCATTTTCACCATGTGTAATAGTCATAAGATTTGGTTTTAATATATTATATAAATCAACATTGTTATTTAAATTTAATCTATTTATTAAAAACTTTGATACTCGTTCGTTAAAATTAATAATTTCAAATTTATTATTTATTTTATCTATTATTTCTTTATTAGATAGATTTTCTAATTCAAAATATTGGCCTAAATCAATAATCTTTTTATTACTAGTTTCATCAATTATTATTTGATTTTTATTATTTAAATTATCAAATATTAAAATATCTTCATCATTAATATTATTTATAATATCATCTGTATTTATTAAACTATTTTCATACCATTTTTTATTATTACATAGAGGACATCTTTTTTTGGAAGAAAATAATAGTTTATCTTCATTATCAAAATATGATATATGAAAACATCTAGTTCTAATACCATCTAAAATTTTAATATTCTTTACATCAACATTTAATTTTTCAAGACTTTTAATTGCTATTTTACCTTGGATATCATTTCCACATACTCCAAACACTGCAGTCTCAATACCCATTTTTGCCAAATTAGCAATTATATTATGCGAAGTCATTCCCCCATTAATTCCTAAAAATTTTGCATTTTTATAATAGTAATCTATTACAAGATCTCCTATACTAACTACCCTCATTTTGCGACACTCCTTATATATTCTCCTACTTCACTTTTTTCATTATAATCGTGATTTTTTATTAAACACTCTATTATCTTTTTTCGATTCAAATCAAATACTCCTAGAGAGTCAGTATAATCAATTTCGCCATTTTCTTTTTTCCAATTATTATCTTTCCAACTATATGGACTACTAAAACATAATCCATATATGTAATTAAAGAATAAATTATAATCAACAGCAGATGGATTATCTAAAAACATTTGGTCAATTCTATTGATACTAGGATATCTAACAATACAAATATTATTGACACCAATATTACAATCGTATAGTGAATTAATAGCAAGTTGCAAGGTCTTTCCGGTTAAAACATTATCATCAAACAAATCTACATTTGAATTTGCAAATATTTCTGAATTCATTAATCCACCGAAATCTATAATATTAAATTTTCTTAAATCCAAAAGTTGTTTATTTGTATATCCAGATACTTCCTTATTAAATTTTAGAAGTAATAATCTTTCAATTCTATTTTGGTCAATTATTTTAGCTAATATAGGAAGTTCTATACCCCCATAACTTAGACCACATGCATTTACAAATTTATTATTATCATTTTTTTCTTTATATAAAGACACTGCAATATAGTTTTCTGCAAAATTATCAATCTCTCTATATGCCCTATATTTTTTAGAATAATCTTTCTCATCATCTTTATCTAATTCTTGTGTTAAGTTATTAAGTAATAATTCTTTTGAACTACTTATTAATGTGAGAATACTTTCTTTATCTAAAATATATTGATTTTCAAAACATATTTTGCTCATTAGTCTCTCAATTTCCATAATCGTAGTATATAATTTATTATTAGCATTTTCACCATCTAAAGAAATTTCTAATAAAATATTTCTGTCAAAATAGTTAGAAACTAAATAATGATTAATTAAAACTAGCAAAATATTTCGGCAGTTATCCAAAATACCTAATAATAATTTTTTATTACTTTGATTATTTAAATTTTCAGTAAATAAAATGGCATTTATAGAATAATCTAAAAATCTTGCATTGTTCTCATGCCAATTTATGACATTTTTTTTAGAAGTAACATCTTTTCTGTTGATATACAATCTATTTGATATAAAATAGTAATAAGTCTTTGAGCCTCTAAGAAGATAATTATTATTATCCCTTAATGAATACATTAATGTTTCATTGCCTAGAGATAACCAAAAATCTTTTAAGGGACTATTTTCTAAAAGTTCCATTTCATACATTGGAATAATTATACTACCACTTTCTTTATCAAATAAATCATCAATTCCGTTGCAATTATTAAAACTGCTACTTATCAAATTATTATACTTTTTTAAAAGCGATTGCCTTCCAGTTACAATATTACTTTCAACTCTAGCAAGATTATATTTATAAGTATCTTTATCCGCTTTTTCCAACGATACAGTTGGTAATATTTTAGCACTTTTTATTAATTGTAGAGTTGCCTCTACACCTTTTAATATATTTCCGTTATCATCAAATATAGGAAAGCAAAAATTACTAGATCCACTTGTCTTATCAACACTATAACCTTGAGCGCAATTTAACATTGCATAATCATTACCACGTAAATCACCACAATCCCCAACTCTAATCATAGAATTTTGAGGAACACCAATTATTTTTTCTGTTCTTGCTATTGCTTGATCTTTAGTGGCGGTTCCTATCTGAATAATCGGCTTATTTTCGTATATACCTCTTGTTAAATGAATTCCGTTTAAGTTATTATTTATTATATATTTTTCTATATTATCAAATATTGAATTAATTATTCCATCTGCATTAGTATTAAATATCATTCTAACATTTAAAATTTGATTTGTTCTTAAGTCTTTGGAATAAGTAATATCAAAATGTGCATTATCATCTAATTTATTTTTTAAATCATTAATCATTTTGTTTATTATTAGTAATTGATTTAATTCTTCTTTTGTTGTTATATATACATTTTCACCTAAAAATTTTTCTTGTGATATATCATTACTATAAAATAATCTTGCTCCATCATTTGTTAAAACATATATTCTTTTCATATCACTGGATGTAATCTTTTCACTAGTTTTTATACGCAAATAAATATCACGTTTTAAATCTTCCAAACCAGTTTCTCCACGACCTGTTATAAATATAACAGGGATTTTCTTTGCTAATAGTTCAATAATCATATCTATTGCTCTATCATCAATTTTTTTAGAATCTTTAATAGTTAATGTACCATCAATATCAAAACATGCCGCATTATATTTTTGCTCTAATGATTTAAGATAATTTTCAAATAAAATTTTTCTTTCCATAATATCTACCTCTTTAACAAAAATTCTAAGCTCCTAACTTTTTCATTAGTATTGCTTTCAATTGTTGAATCAAAAATCAAGCCTCTTCCGCCATTTTCAATCCATCTATTAATGTTTTTTGGAGAGTCGTCAATTAATAATTGATGATTTGGCACTATTATTTGATGTTTTTTTACGCCAGGTGGGACAAAAATTAAGGGACATAAAATTTTTAAATTTTCTCTTAAAACCTCTGTTTTTACTTTCATTTCATGAAGTGTATGAATCTTTGTTAAAATTGCTATTCTTTTTTTTAATTTTTCAAGTTCTTTTATTATTTCAACAGAATTATTAATTGATTTAGCTTCTTTTATAATATATTCCCATTCTTCTGGATGCGTATTTGTATATGCAAAGTATGTATCAAATTCATCTTCATTATTATGATTATGAAGTCCCAAATCATATTTTCGATTTAGCATTCTTTCTTCAGAATCCAATATTACTCCATCAAAATCAATAAATGTATAATCAGTTGCCATAACAACATTCCCCCTCTAATACATTATAACATACAAAATTGAAATATTTTGTCTTTTTTATTTAATATTTATAATTCTTTTTAATTCAAAGTGCCTTATATCGTTTCTTAGTTCACAAAATGCTGTAACATAATAGTTATCTTTATATTTAAATAAATGAAGGGGATGGATTGTTCTTCTTGATTGTCCACCATCAATATCATTATAAACTATTTCTATTTTATCATTTTTCTTTATAGCATCATCAATCAATTTTTCAACTTCATCAAATGTATTTAAATTTACATTTGAAATATATTTGCTTTTTTCATCATAAATTGAATACATTTTTTTTAATTTATCTAAAAGTTCTTCTAGTTTATCTACATATTTAAAATCACTTTTTAATAAAAAATTGTATATGTTTTCTAATAATTGAATGTCATATTTATTAATGCTTGTATAATTCTTAATTTTATCTATCATAAAATATCCACCATTTGGTCCTTTAAATGATTCAAT
>CANQXQ010000067.1 GCA_947627845.1 uncultured Bacilli bacterium
ATCTTTTTCTTTATTTATTTCTATCATTAAGGGATTTTTATTTAAAACAATATTTGCAATCTTATCAGTATAATAGAAACTAAAAACCATAATTAAAGCTAAACCAAAATATTGATAGTATTTCCTCATAACATTCACCTAAAGAAATTATATGCTAAAAAAAATTAGCTAAAACTTTCTTTAGCCAATTTCTTTTTTAATTAAATCTGCGCCTCGTTTTGGATCTTGTAAAAGTATATCATATACCATCTTATTCTTTTTAAGTTCATCAATAAAGATAACTTCTTCGCGCGTCATTTGTACAAATTGCGTTTCTTTTTCATTATTGCTTATCTTAACTAAATAATCAGATCCTAAAAGATAGTCAGCACTAACTCCAAAAACATGTATCATTTCAATTACAGCTTCTAAAGTTGGATTCCGTGTTTCTTTTTCGTAGCAGCATATTGCTGATTTACCAACACCGATTAATTCTCCTAACTCTGTTTGTGTTAAACCTTTTCTTTTTCTGACCTCTCTTAGTCTACTACCGTTTAACATCCCATCACCCTCGTTCATAAACAGATTATAACTTTAGTTGCTGTCTATTTGTAATTTTTCCACCTATGGTAAAAATTACCAATCAATTTGTCTAAAAATCCATTTCTTATTCTTTAGACCCATTCGCGGATGATAAAAAAGTAATTTTTTCTACCACTACCTCAGTCACATATTTTTTTTGGTTATCATCTGTTTCATAGCTTCGTGATTGTAGTTTTCCTCTAACTCCAACTACATCACCTTTATGACAATAATCTTTTGTGGCACTAGCAATGCCATTCCATAAGATACATCTTACAAAATCAGCATCTACAATGCCATCATGATTTTTATAATCACGCGAAACTGCCACATCAATTATTGTTCTCACTGTCCCATCGGTACTCTCTTTAACCTCGGGATCATGTGTTAGTCTTCCAACCAAAGTTACATTATTCATTGTATGCCTCCCTTCCACGGCAAGCATATCATTTAAATAACCTTTCGTCAAAAACCAATTTATTTAATTTGGCTAACCAATTTAACTAAATCTGCTTAACCAATTTTATCATTTCTGCTAAGCAGATTTTATTAAATCTGCAAATTAATAACTTTTTAATAATCTATTAAGTTCCACGGCATATTCCATTGGTAACTCATGTTTAAAATCTTTAATAAAGCCCATGACTAATAACTCTTTAGCCACCTCTTCACTTAACCCTTTACTCATTAAATAAAATAATTGTTCTTTATTAACTTTAGAAATTGTTGCCTCATGTTCAATTACTGAAGAAGAATTAGCTACAATATTATTTGGAAAAGTATCACTTTTACTTTTACTATCTAAAATAATCGTATCACATTTAACTGATGCTTTAGCGTTAGTAGCTTCTTTTGTAATTTTAGTTGTTCCTCGGTAAACACTTACTCCACCATTTAATGATATCGACTTACTAACAATATTGCTCTTAGTATTCTTACCTAAATGAATCATTTTGGCCCCAGCATCTAATATTTGTCCCTCATTTGCATACGCAATACTAATGGAATTACCTCGAGCTCTATCACCCTTTAAAATACATGAGGGGTATTTCATAGTTATACCTGAACCGATATTCCCATCAATCCATTCCATGGAACCATCCTCATCTACTATTGCTCTTTTTGTGACTAAATTATAAACATCTTTACTCCAATTTTGAATAGTTGAATATTTACATTTAGCCTGTTTTCCTACGTATATTTCGACAACTCCGGCATGTAAAGAAGTTGAAGAATAACTTTTAGCTGTACAACCCTCAATATATTCTACTTCCGCATAATCATCGACAATAATAATTGTTCTTTCAAATTGCCCTAAATTTTCTGTATCAATTCGAAAATAACTTTGTAAAGGTCTATCTAATTTTACATGTTTTGGAATATAAATAAATGAACCACCACTCCAAAAAGCGCCATTTAAAGCCGTAAACTTATTTTCATCATATTTAACTAAATTATTAAAATACTTTTTAAATAAATTCGGGTATTTTTTTAAAGCTTCATCCGTACTTGTAAATATAACTTCACTATCTTTATCTTTAATATTATGATAAACTACTTCACTTTCATATTGATTAGTAACTCCATATAAATATTCTTGTTCTGCTTTTATAACACCTAAATTACAAAAAGTATCTTTAATATCTGTATCAACTTTATTCCAATCATCAGTCATTTTATTTTTATTATCTTTATAATATGTAATTGCTTTATAATCAATATTTAATTCTGGTCCAAAATTCGGATTATCTAATTTATTAAAAGTATCTAATGCTTTTAATCTAAAATTAAGCATCCATTCTGGTTCTTCTTTTTTTTGACTTAAATCTTTTACATATTTTTCATCTATTGTTTGCATAATTAATCCCCAAGCATATTATACACTAATTTTTTTTATTTGTTTAGTATTATTTTTTATTGTTTTTTTCCCCATTTATGTTATAATTATGATAATAAAGAAAGTCGAGGCCGAGACTATGCGTGATTCTGATTTAAGCAAAAGTAAAATAATAAACATTAACGACTTTATTTTTCGCCAAAATTTAGAATTTTACCCTAATTTAAATGGTTTAACTTGTGAAGATAATATTTTATATTTAAAAAAAGATGGAAATATTGTTGATAGTGTTGCCCTTACTTTTGACTTAAGAACTCTCCCTGGAGAAGCTTGGAATGTTACCCCTGAAGAATTTTTAGAATTAATTAAATTAAATAAAGATTGTAAAGGTTTATATAAATTTTTAGAACTTATTGAAAAATATGCTTTTGATCCTTTTATTAAACCGGAATATGAAAGTGAGGCTTAAAAATATGCCAAATGAAATGTTAAAACATGAAATTGATACTAACATGGATCGTTATTTTAAAGCTAAAGATAATTTTAATCTTTTAACCGAAGATAATAAAATGTTAGTTGGTAAAGTTGAAAGTTACATTGCTAATTTACCTGAAAACTCTGCCATAAAAGCCTTAATCGATGAAAAACTAGATACCTATTCTTCTGAAACTAAAAGTTTAGGTGATACCAAAAGTATGAATTTAGCTTATGATTTAAAACAAGGTCAAGCTTTAGTACGAACTAAAAAAGAAGAACACCATTACTCATCTAGAGCCGCCTTTATTAATATTGCCATTCTTCTTTATGGTACTTTAAATATTGGTTTTATCTTAGCTGTAGCTTTAATGAAGTAGCAATACTTCTTTTATTTTTGCATAAAATATAAATATATGATATAATTCATATACATGGGGTAGCCTATGGTTTCGACATATATCACTAGATATGATTGCAAGTGGGAGTGACACCTTACGTCTAAATTAAAATTAAATGACAAGAATGAAAGTTCTTTTGCTTCAAATGCTTTTGCATTTGCCTAATTAATATAAGGAATAGCAAGCTTCTATCTAATTTTCTTATAGGTTAAATAGAGGTTCATATATATAAGATATATTTGTTTATTTGATTAAGTTAAACAAATGAATTTTTATTAATCTAGTTATTTTATAGGTTGGTCTTGAGCCAGTAAAATAATGAATATTAAATCAAGCTAAACTTGTAGATATTGTATTATAGAATATATTGGACAGGAGTTCGACTCTCCTCTACTCCACCAAATTGCTTACAAACTCGGAAAATTCGAGTAAAATAGAAAACGACTTGTAAAAAAAGTCGTTTTATGATATTATGTATTTGTCAAGGAAACTTGCATAAAATAAAAAAGGGAATACCTAATTTTGGTGAGTTAGGTACTATTCCTAAAATTTAAGATTAGTACCGACCTATACAGTTGGTACCATTTTTATTAGTATGATTAATATCACAATAATAAGGAGTATTATGATAGTACAAAGATATTTCTCTGTTTTTTTCATAACTTCACCTCCTTCCACTTTAAAAAGTAAAGGAGAATAGTACCTAAACTAACTAAGTATTCCTAAAATAATTATATCAAACATTTGTTTTTAATGAAATGCTTTTATATTAAATTTGAATTGAGAAAAATTCCTTGCATAATGTTAGGAAATTGTTTCTATTTGTACTTTTGTATCTTATTTCCCTCAAACAGTTAAATTACTAAAAAACAAAAAATTAGACAATTTAAGCATTCCCTCGTGGATTTTATGAGTAATAAACAATTAATCATATTAGAAAACGACTTGTAAAAAAAGTCATCTTATGATACTATGTATTTGTCAAGGAAACTTGCATAAAATAAAAAAGGAACATTCAATATTGCTATGTTGAGTGTTACCCAATAATTTGTGTAGCACCTAATTCAAGCTGTTTGAGTTAGGTGCACTTTTAATTTAGAATTACGAAAAGTAATGCTATAAGTAAAAGGATGACAATGATTAAAG
>CANQXQ010000068.1 GCA_947627845.1 uncultured Bacilli bacterium
AAATAATGTTTCCAAAAGCAAAGTACGTAGTAGATAGATTTCATTATACACGATATATCATGGATGCGCTAGATAAAATTCGAATAAGATTACAAAAAAGTTATAATGAAAAAAGTTCCCAATATAAATTATTAAAAAATAAAAAGAATGTAAGTTTACTTAGAAAATATGGAAATGATATAAATTGGTGGGTTGAAGTAGAAAGATATAAAAATGGCCATATGGTAAAAATACTACCAGGTGAAGTTTTAATGGAATTAAAAGGAATATCAAATGAATTAAAACGAGGATATGAATTAAAAGAATTATTTTTAGATATAGTTAATCATGCAACATATAAAGATGCAAAAGCACAACTAAATAATTGGATAGACTTATGTAAAGAAAGTAAAATAGAAGAATTTATAGAAGCATCAAAAACAATAGAAAATTGGTTAAAATATATAGTTAATTCATTTATAGATAAAAGATATAGTAATGGATTTACAGAAGGAATTAATAATAAAATAAAAGTAATAAAAAGAAATGGATTTGGTTATAAAAACTTTAAATTTTTTAGAAAGAGAATATTATACATCTTTAATAAACAATTAGGAGGAGGAAGTAAAAATGGAAGAAATAATAAATAAATTAAGAAGTAGCAAAAGAAAAGTAAGAAAAGTATTTAATATGTTAAAAAAAGAAATAGATTCAGAAGATATAATAGAATATACAAAAGAGTTAGAAGAACTTACAATACTTTCTAAAATAGATTCAGAGATTACAGATATAATATACTTAATTTTAGATAATAAAAATTCTTAAAAATAGCATTTTTGATGGTTTTAGTTTTTTCTAAAAATAGCATTTTTAAAAAATCAAAAAAAATGCTGAAAAATAATAAAAAAATAGGTATTAAAATTTTTTCATTAAAAATACCTATTTTGACTAGATTTTATCTAGCCTTTTTTAAAATTTACTTCACACTAGAAATTCTAGAGCCAGAATAATTAAAGCAGTAAACTTTAATTATTTTTTTTAATAAAAATTAGCACTTTATATTGACAAGTGCTAATTTAAGTGATATGATTATATCATGAAAGGAAGATGATTGGTTATGTTACCAAGAAAAATGTTTTTAGATGATATGTTTGATAGTTTTTTAGAAAGTGAACCTGTAAAAATGAAATGCGATATTTATGAAGAAAATGAGGCATATAATTTAGAACTAGATATGCCTGGATTTACCAAAGATGATATAAATATTGAATATAATAAAGGTACGCTTACTATAAGTGCCGAGAAGAAAAGTGAAAGTGAAGAGAAAGATGCCAAAAAATACATTCGTAGAGAAAGATTTTATGGTAAAGTATCTCGCAGTTTCTACTTAGGTGAAATTGATGAAGACGCTATTAAAGCAGAATTTAAAGACGGTACTTTAAAAGTAGTTGCTCCTAAAAAACAAGAAGATATCTCTAAAAAAATAATTAATATTGATTAAGCAAGTTAAAATCTTGCTTTTTTTTTAATAAAAAGCTTTATCAAAAATAATAGAGCTTTCAAACATTTACAACCGAGATCATTTATAACTCGCGCCACCCGGAAGCGATTAACATTTCACAACTAGGATCATTTATAGCTCGCACCACCTAGAAGCGATTAACATTTATTGAAGCATTAATTAATGCAATACCAATATACTATAAATTAAGTTAAAAGTAAATGTTTTAACCTCAAATAGTAAATATAAGTCAAAATATTAAGATTTCTAATAACATTGAATTTAAATTCCTAAGTAATTGTCATTAAAATTATAAGATAATAGAGCATATATTTTCTTAGAGTAATTTTTTTGTTTACAAACATATTTTTTTAGGTTATAATAATGCATGAGTGATGAAGATTACTCCTTGCTTATAACTAGATTATAAGCCAATAGACCATAAGGAGGTGGAATAATGAATAAATATGAAATTATGTTCATTGTTAAAACAACATCTGGTAAAGATAAAGCCAAAGAAGTTATTGAAAACATGAAAAAGATTATCACTACTGGAAAAGGTAAAGTTGTTGACACAAGAGAGATGGGCGAAAGAAAATTAGCTTATCCAATTAAAAAAGAAACCAACGGTTACTATGTTGTTTTAACTATTGAAGCAAATGCTGAAGTTGTTAAAGAATTTGATCGTCGAGCATCAATAGATGAAGCAATTATAAGACATTTAATAATTAAATTAGATGAGGAGTAGAAGTTATGAATAAAGTAATATTAATAGGTAGACTAACAAAAGATCCAGAACTAAGAACTACATCATCCAATTTAAGTGTAGCTACTTTTTCTCTTGCGGTTGCTAGACCTTATGTAGCCCAAAACAACAATGGTCCAGATGCGGATTTTATTAACTGTGTTGTTTGGCGTAAACAAGCTGAAAATTTAGCTAAATATTGTCATAAAGGTAGTCAAATCGCCGTGGATGGTCGCATTCAAACACGTAATTATCAAGCTCAAGATGGTAGTAAAAGATATGTTACAGAAGTAATATGTGACAATATTACTTTTCTAGGTTCTAAACCTGAAGGTGCTAATAATATAGAAGCTCCTAACTATCAAAATAGTTATCCGGAACCTATCCCTAATTATCAACCTATTGGGGGATATCAAGAACCAACACCATATCATGAAGCTGATATGCCTTCCACTGATTTAACTAATGAAGATCCATTTAAAGACTTTGGTGAAGAAGTAACTTTAAGTGATGATGATTTACCATTTTAAAGGAGGAATAAATAATGGCAGAATTTTTTAGAAAAAAGAAAAAAATATGTCAAATGTGTGCTGGTAAAAGCATAGATTATAAAGATGTTATGATTATTAATAAATATATTACTGATAAAGGTAAAATAATGCCAAGACGTATGACTGGTGCTTGTGCTAAACATCAAAGACATATTGCTGAGCAAGTTAAATATGCTCGTTTTATGGCCTTAATACCATTTGTTAAATAAGTAGTGCAAACTACTTTTTTTTTATTGTTATTTTTAACAAATTTACAATATTTTACATAATTTTAAAAAAAACGCTTGCATAAAATGACAAGTTTTGCTATGTTTTGTCGAACGTGTTTAAAAACATTTTAAAATGTTCTATATTAAAGTAGCAAAGGTGATGGTGTATGTTAAAAGTAGATATGGAATATGATAAAGGTATTTTATATGTAAGACTAGAAGGCAATCTAACCCATGATGTTGCATATAAAATAAACAATTATATTGTTCCAGCCGTATTAAAACATAAGATTAAGTATTTAGTATTTAATTTATTTTTACTAAAAGATCTTGATGAATCAGGTCTTGATGCTTTACTAAACACTAAATGTGCAATTAGAACTAACAAAGGTAAAATTTGTTTATGTGAAGTAAGTGATGAAATAAGAACCAAAATTAAAAAACTAAGGATAAATATTGCTTCTAATGAACTTGCTGCGAATAGATTGATAAATATCTAATGACAACAAATGATTTAATCAAAAATAACATGGGTTTAATTCAAAAGATTGCCAACAAATTTTACAATATGGAAAAAGAAGACCTGATTCAAGTAGGTATAATTGGTTTAATTAAAGCTTATCAAAATTACCAAGATAATAATGAAGCCAAGTTTTCTACTTATGCTTATTCTTATATCTTTGGGGAAATGTATAATCTAGTTAATAATAATCGTAATTTTAAAATTAGTAAAGATTTACTTAAAATTTATAAATTAGTCGAAAAAACTAGATATGAAATGGCCCAAAAATTAGGTTATATTCCCAATAATGAAGAAGTAGCTCTATTCTTAGAATTAGATGTTAATTTAGTTAGTGATGCTCTAAATTCTTGCCAAAGTATGATGAGTTTAGATGATGAAGCTAAAGAAATTAATTTATATGAAGTTATACCAGATAAAAATAGAGAAAATATAGACTTAAAAATAGATATTGATAATAGTCTAAAAGCCTTAAATAATGCTGAAGAAGCTATAATTAAATATCGCTATTTTGATGATTTAACTCAAAGTGAAACTGCTAAAAAACTTAATATGACTCAAGTTATGGTATCCCGTTATGAGAAAAAAGGCTTAGAAAAAATGCGAATGCTTATGCAATAACGTATTTTTTCTTTTTTATTTTTATTTTTTATGCTATAATTTAATTACTGCTGAAATAGCTCAGTTGGTAGAGCAACGCCCTCGTAACGCGTAGGTCGCAAGTTCGAGCCTTGTTTTCAGCACCAGATTAAAAAAATGTTTGAAATTTTCAAACTTAATATAAAGAACTTAAAACAGGTTCTTTTTTATTTTCTAATAATGTAAATGGTAATATAGAATTGGACAAAAAAGTCAATCTAGGAATTGGACAGTTTTGTACCAATTCTTTTTTCATTA
>CANQXQ010000069.1 GCA_947627845.1 uncultured Bacilli bacterium
TAATTTCATCCTCCTAGATTAATTTTATCAAATTTTGCATAACTTGACTTATCTAGTTTTTATTATAAGAGTCTTTCGTAAATGAAACTGTTGACATCTGTATAATACATTAGATTAAGCAAGCTAAAATGCAATATGTATTTTCGTGTCACAAGCTAGAACGAAGATAGGAAAAAGACTTGACATTTGTTAGTAAGTCTTGTACATTATAATCTCATCTATTAAATAATTATACCAAAGAAAAAGTAAACACATCTTTTTTGCGTCTACTTTCATCTTTTAATTTCAAACTTACTAGTTACTAACTATTTTTTATTAACGACCATCTTTATAAACTAATATTTGTTCTGGTAATAAATATACTGTACTATTATGTTTAAGTAAATCATCAACACTTGTTCTAAAAGCTTTAGCTACTCCCCCTAAAGTATCTCCTTCCGCGGTTATATAATAACTATAACCACTTTTAGGGATCATTAATTCTTGACCGGGGTAAATATATTCATTATCTTTAATTCCATTTATGGCTGCTAGTAATTTAGGATTAATATTATATTTCCGAGATATTTCGTATAAGTTATCACCTTTTTCAATAGTATAATAGGTAAAATAAGTATTATTTTCGTTCAAATTTATCACTCCTAGTATAAGATATGATAAAAGTCTAAATAGGTTAATTAATATAAATCATATTATTATAATTAAAGTTCCATTCAAAATAACTTAATAATAAAGTTTCGCCTGTATATGGACTATAATGATATAATTCATCATCTTTTAAATAGAAAATATTTTCATCATCTATTTTAACTATACTAGTTATATTATTAGCAATTAAAGTATTTAATTTTTTAGAGGCATAACTTAAATATAAACTATTATCTTTTAATGTATAATGATAATTAGTTTTATAAGTAAATAATTCTTTGGTCGCAATTAGAGTTTTTATATTACGATCTACCCATTTATTATTTATATAGATTTGAGTTGGAACTTTTTCTAATTTACCATTTTTAGCATTAAATTCATACATGGTACTTTCTTTACTATCAACTATATATAATTTATTTTTCTTAAAGCCGGGGTAATAACTATCAAAATAAATATTACGATCTAATTTATGTTTTTTTAACCGACCATTTTTTAATTCAATGGTATAAAAATTACTAAAAGTATAATTAGAATCATAATCGGCGACTACTAAATAATCTTTAGTATAACCTATTAAATTTATCGTATATTGTTCTTTATTAAATATATCTATTTTTTTATTTTCTTTCTCATTTAAATAATAAAAACCATCATAGTTCCATATATAATAAGAATAATCATTATTATAAATATTTATATCTTTATAGGTTGTTATTAGTTTTTCTTTAGGAAAGTATTTAGAATCTAGTTTATTTTTTAAATCTTTATTAATTGCATAAATACTTGTTTGTTCATTATTATCATAACATACAGGGTAAAAGTTAAAACTATCACCTTTAGGGATTAAACAAAAATTATCATTATCATCTTTAACTATTTTAATATCTTTAATAAATGATCTTTTTTGTTTATATTTAGAATTAAATAACATGTCTAAAGTAATATTATTATAATTAAAAGTAAAATAATAATATTTATCTTTTTTAGAATAAGATTCTTCTATTTTGACATTATTAATAGTGTATTTTTCTGTATAATTTTTAGCACTTAAAAGAAAGATTAAAAAAATTAGAAAAATTAAAACTAATAATATTTGGAAAAGTTTTAATTTATTTATTTTTAAATTTTTTATTTTTAAGTTATTCTTCAACTTTGGATTTAGCATACTTTTTCTTTTCTTCCATCATAAATTCTGATATTTGGGTTTCAATTTCCCGAAGAGAATCTTTTGATAAATTAGTTATAACTACCACTTCTTTTACGGTATCAATGGTAATCTTACCCCAAAATAAACCTTGATATACTTGCATATCATTATATAAATCGGGTGTAATACTATTTAAAAAATAACCCCAGACAACTCTTTTTTGACCTATTAAAATACGTTTATTAGTTAAAGCAATAACCGCGGTAGAAGTTAAATCATAAAATTTGTCATTCTTTTGACCGGCAAAAGCATATAATACGGTTTCTCCAGGATTTAAATGGTCTTCAATAACTTTACTATGCTTTTTTAACCGCCACCAAGTAACACCTCCGGGGAATTTCTTTTTATATAACATAACATGATCATATACTTGTCCCATTTTTAATCACCACATTTTTATTTTATAATAAATTAGATGGTTTGACAAGTTGTATTGAGCTTTTTTTATTAGATATGGTGAGCTTTATTTCCTTTAAAAATAGTGTTATGATAAGATGCACTGTGGGATTTTATGAAAAATAAAAGATATAAAATAGATAGAAATAAAATTTGGATTGGCCAAGTTATTATGCCTGATGATATATATTTAAAAATAATTGTTTAACAGCAAACCATTATAGTTCCTTAAGAAGTATGTTATTTACTTTAAATGAAGAGAATTTAGCCAATGATTTATTATATAGTTCACCAAACTACCCTATTTTAAATATTTCGAATGATAGGTGTTGTTTTAACAGTATAAAAGGGTATAAGTTTAAAGTTTGGAAATAAGAATAGTGTACATGTTGAGCCAATCACTGAATTTAAGCATTTTTTAATAGAAAATAAGGTTTCTTTAGAAAGTGTTATGGAATATTTAAAATATCATTATGCGGATGGAAGCTCAAATGGAAGAGGAGCAAATAGAGTGAGTGCTGAAGAATATAAAAGGAATCATCAAAAAGAAACTGATCAAATAAATAAAGAATTAAATAATATTGATTTATTGAAAAAAGCGATAAATCGTTTTGTAATTCAAGGTAATAATTCAGATTTTAAGATAGATGCTTTAGTTTACGGGAGTGTAAATGATTTTTTATGGCTAAGTAGAGATGATATTATGGCACTTTTACTCAAAAATCGTAATAATTATTCTACTGGCGTTCATTTTAGCAGTTTGTTTGTTCAACCTAAAAATAGATGTTTGAACAAAAATTTAAAATATGAAAAAGACTGTATAGTGTGCAAATAAAATGTTTATAGTCTATTTGATGATATTATGAAAAATATATATTATAATAGTTCTCTATATAATGAAGATAAAGCTTCATGCCTTTAACTGATAACGTGGATTACAAAAAAAATCAGTCTTGTTAAACTAATTTAATTTTTAAATGGAGCGATTGTGGAAGATATTTACAACTATTACTCATAACGATTTGATATATAAAATATCAATCACTAATGATATTTTAACATAAATCATCTTGAATGTCTCTGAAAATATGAAAATTTATGACATTCTAAGTTTGTCAAGAATAAATTTTTGTAGTATTATATACATACTGAAAAAACACGAAATTTCAAAATTTTTTAAAAATTTTGAAATAATGTGTTAATTTGGTATATAATATGAGTGTAGTCAAGTGGTGATGACTATTTATCTAATTGCTTACACAAAGCTAAAATTTTGCGAAGTAATTTAGTTGTGCAAGCAACAATTGATGCGTAATGATGTTTACCTTCATTACGTTTTTTTCTGTAATAAATTTCAATATCATTTTCTACTTTTGTTTTACCAACAATAGTAATAATGTTAGAACAAGCTATATAAAGAATTTTTCTCATGTATTTGTTACCTGACTTAGAAATAGGTCTATGAACATTAACTGATTTACCAGATTGTTTAATAGATGGATCAAGTCCACAATAAGCAGTTAATTCTTTAATATTGTGAAACCTATTAATATCACCTAGTTCGGCAATAATGATAGAAGCAGTAAATTCACCAATACCGAATATAGAATTAATTGGTTTAAAATATTTAGATTGTTTAGCTAAAAAAATGATTTTGTATTTAACAATATCAATTGCTTTTTGAAATTCATTAACTAATCTAGCCATTTGAGATAAATTAGAAACAATTTCATCGTTCATATCTACAGACGGATAAGAATTAGAAGCATATTCTTTAATT
>CANQXQ010000070.1 GCA_947627845.1 uncultured Bacilli bacterium
AAAATTAAAACATCACGAAGCCTTATAAATACTGGGCAAAATGATGTTTTTTTATTATTTCAACTGTCAAACTCGGGATTTACATAAAAAATCTTTATTTTCTTGATATTTATTATTGATAAGTATTTCTTCAAATTTTTGTTTTGCTTCTAACATAGTTTTTCTTTCCTTTCAGTTAAATTATTATAGCATATATTTTTAATTAGTGATATAATATTTATGCAAGTGGAGGTGGACTCATGAAAACTATAAAGAAAAACTTACCAGATGGGGTTAAAAAACAATTTGGACACGTTAAAGGGGTAAAAGTTAGATTTATTAATAAAAATTTAGATAAAAAGAAAAAAACTAGTTCAAAATAATTAAGAACTAGTTTTTTGATGGTTTAATTTTAAAGCTAATATTAAACCAGAAAGAGAACTTACTATATATATTAATAAATCATAAGAAGTTGTTTTTAAAATATTTAAAAATATAAATATTAAAATAATACTATTAATAATTATTAAAAGTTTAAAACATTTTTGATGATATAAAATATAATTAAGAATTAATAAGATTATATAAATAAAATATTCATAAGAAAACATAAGAAATAAATTAAATGATTGTTTAGCAGCTATTTCAATTAATTCATTATTATAAAGGCTGGCAGCTAGAGATGAAATAGACACATAAGCACTATATATAAAATAAATTAAAGGAACAAGAAATAAAATACCTAAGATAAGAGTTTTAATTATTAAATCTTTAGTGGGCATATTATTTATCTTTAATTGTCAAATTCATTTTATCAGAACTAAATAGACGATGGTCCATGATTTTTAAATCTTTAGAGATTATGGGTTTAAAATCCATATGATTTAAAATATCTTTTTGTAGATCGAGACCGGGGGCTATTTCAATTAAAGTTAAGCCTCCTTTCATTAATTTAAATACTGCTCTTTCCGTAACATATAAAACATCTAAATTATTTTTTAAAGCATTCTTACCACTAAAAGTTATTTGTTCAACTTGATTTACAAATTTATTTTTTAAGCCATCTTCAAGAATAGTTAATTTATTATCTTTTATATTTAATTTTAAATCACCATTAGTAAAGGTTCCCATGAAAACAATTTTTTTAGTACTTTGAGTAATATTAATAAAACCACCAGGACCAGTAATGCGATTACCAAAGGATGAAACATTAACATTTCCCTCTTTATCAACTTCGGCTAAACCTAAAATAGCCATATCGAGAAAGCCACCATTATACATATCAAAAGTTTCGGCAGTAGATATAATAGAATCAGGATTAATACTAGCACCAAAGGCTACTCCTCCAATAGGCATACCACCTAAAGGGCCACATTCTAAAGATAAAGTTAAATCGTCTAAAAAGCCTTCTTCCGCGGCAACTTTACCAACTATATCAGGCATGCCTACCCCTAAATTAATAACATAACCTTTCTTTAATTCCATGGCCGCACGACGACCACAAATTTTGCGTTCAGTTAATTTTTCGGGAGGAAATTTAGCAAGCGATATTCTTTTTTCTCCAGTATATTCGGGATGATAAACTGGTATATTATAATCGCCTAAAGCTAAATTAGGCTTTGAAACAACAACATAATCAACTAATTTATTATGGATTAAGACATCTTTAGCTTTTAAAGTACCATATTCTTTGATATCTTCAACTTGAACAATTACGATACCACCAGAATTATGGGCCGCGATAGCCATATTATATTGTTCTCCTATGACAGCTTCATGTTCAAAGCTAATATTGCCTTTACTGTCAGTGTAACTAGCCTTTAACAAAGCAACATTAACTGGAAAGGTTTTATAAAACAAATAATCTTGATTATTAATAGTCATAACTTGCACAATTGGTTCTTCTTTTTTGGCAAGTTCATTAGCACAGCAACCATCAAGCCGAGGATCCGCGAAAGTATCGAGGCCAATATGCGTTATAATTCCAGGTTCATTTCCGGCTTGAGCGCGAAGAAGATGATTTAAAACGCCTAAAGGTACAGCAAAAGCCGGGAAAATATTTTCACCAATAGCTTTACCAAATACTTTTCCCATCCCTAAATGGGCACAAATGGCTTTACCAACTAAACCTTTGGCACTTAACATATTCATTCCGACTAAATCGGTTGTTAAATTACCTGGTGATATTCCGGTAACGACTGTTATGTTTTTGGGAGAACCAGTATTATTATAAGAATTCATAATGGCTTCTAGCAAAGCTTCAGGAGAGCCTGAACCCCCACTTCCAGAAATAGCAATAGTATCATTATCTTTAAGGTAGTTAATTATTTCAGAGGCTTCTATTATTTTCATATTATCACCGATTATATTATACCAAGAAAAAAGATAGTTTGCACTATCTTTAAGCTTTCTTCTTGTATATTGTGGAATCGAGTATCATTTTTATTAATATACTTAAGATGATTGTAATAATTACGGTTGGTATAAAAATGAGCCAGAATGAATAAATTGTTTCGGCAGTATTTGGGCCTAAAACTCTTAACATAAAGATACCTACTGGGTAATGAAGCATATAGATATATAAAGAGATACTACCTAAATAATTAAATAATTTATTAGTGTATTTATTATTTAATAAATCAGTAAAGTAATCTTTGTTTAATAAAGTTAAACCAATTACTAATATGCATAATAGAGATACTGTCCAACGATCTAAATCAAACCAAGTAGTTGGGTAAACTGTGTACCATAATAGTAATACAGCACAAACAACATTTAATACAGTTAAAGCAATACGACTATTTTTACTAAATTCTTTTTCTTTTAAGTAAGAAATTAAATAGTATAGTAACATTCCGCCTAACATACCAAGCATAACAAATAATAGACCATTATTGAAACCAATAAATGCAGTACTACTAGTCGCAGCTCCACCCATGCCATTAGTAGATGCTGTTTGTAAGCCTAAAGTTGACCAAGCAGTTTGGGCAGCTCTGGTATTAGTAAAGGCCCACCAACCACTTAAGAAAACAAATATAAATGGGGCAATTAAACCACGCATAGTATCTTCATTTTTACTTAAGCCATAATATAGGAAATAACCTACAATTATAATGGCTGATATGAACCATAATGGACCATTTAAATTGAAGAACTCACCACCAACACTACGTAATCCGACCGCATGAAATCCTAAAAATTCCCAGATACTATTAATTGTCATAGAACATATTTGTTGGAAATTATAATCAGGGTAATAGAATTTAGTACTTATTAATACGCCTAGAAGATAACCAATAATTAAGACTGGGATTAATCCTTTAATTCTTGATGCTGTATACTCCCATGCTTTAGAAGACGCACTTCTTTTTTGATAATCTTTGTCTTCATTTTTTCTTTGAAAATGGGAAGTTAAGAAATAACCAGCAGTTAAGGTAAATATTAATAAAACTTCACTAGATCCAAAGAACCAATTTGTCGTTTCCATCCAAAAGCCATTTGTACCATCACAGCTACGGGCAATAATCCATCCTACATGAAAGCCAATTATCGTAATAGCTATTAAAAAGCGCCATAGCTCAATAGCAACGTTTCTCTTTGCTGTAACTTTTTCCACTTTTTTTCTCATCTTTTCAACTCCTTCTCTATTATAAATTATAATATTATTTATTTTTATAGTCAATTAAAAATAATGAAATTAACTTACCTACGGACAGTTTGGTACTATAAAAGTGTAATAATTAATTACAGAAATGTAGTTGATTATTACACTTCTTTTTATTA
>CANQXQ010000071.1 GCA_947627845.1 uncultured Bacilli bacterium
ATTTCATGTTATAATACGTACGTAAACAAAAGGACGGATTAATATGTTAGAAACAATTTTATTAATAATATCAGTTTTAATGATTACCGTAGTCTTATTACAAAGTAATAAAGCTAGTGATGCGGGCCAAATAATAACCGGGGGAAATGAAGCATTATTTCAAAATATGAAAGAAAGAGGCTTTGAATTATTTATCAGCCGTCTTACTTTAGTCCTAGGTATTTTATTCTTTATCATATCATTGATACTATATTTAAAATAAGCGACAATAGTCGTTTTTTTCTTGCCAAAAATTACTAAATTTTTATAGCGAATAAATGTTTACATATCATACATTTGTTGGTATAATATAATTGGTGATTTAAATGGAACTAAAAGAGAAATTAAAGATTTTAGCTGATAGTGCTAAATACGATGCCTCCTGTTCCTCATCAGGAAGTAAAAGAACTAATAAAGCCGGTCTTGGTAATGCTTCTTATAGTGGTATTTGCCATTCTTTTGCTAGTGATGGTAGATGCATATCTTTACTTAAAATATTAATGACAAATTGTTGTATATTTGATTGCAAATACTGTTTAAATAGAAGAAGTAATAATATAACTCGAGCTACTTTTACTCCCGAAGAAGTATGTGCGATAACCATTAATTTTTATCGCCGTAATTATATAGAAGGCTTATTTTTAAGTTCTGGTATTATTAAAAACCCTGATTATACAATGGAACTTTTAATCCAAACTATTTCTCTTTTACGTTACAAATATAATTTCCATGGTTATATTCATGCTAAAGCTATTCCGGGCGCTAGTTCTAGTTTATTAAATAAATTAGGTAAGTTAGTAGATCGTTTAAGTGCTAATATTGAACTTCCAACCGAAGCTGGTTTAAAATTATTAGCTCCCGATAAAAATCATGCTAAAGTATCTCATATTATGGAATATGTTAATGAACACCATAGTAAATATTTTGCTCCCGCGGGAAGTAGTACCCAAATGATTATCGGAGCTACTAGAGAAACTGATTATGATATTATGCGTAAAAGTAGTGATATGTATCATAGTTATAATTTGAAAAGAGTCTTTTATTCCGCCTATATTCCTCTAAATCAAGATAGATTACTTCCCAGCCTTAAAATGCCACCCTTAAAAAGAGAAAATCGTCTCTATCAAGCTGATTGGCTTCTTCGCTATTACCATTTTAAGATAGATGATTTATTAAGCCCTGATAATCCTAACTTTAATTTGTTAATTGATCCCAAAGCTGATTATGCTTTAAGACATTTAAAAGAATTCCCTAAAGAAATAAATACCGCCTCTTATGAAGATTTACTAAAAGTCCCGGGTATAGGTGTAACCTCTGCTAAAAGAATAATTAAATCTCGTAAATATTTTAAAATAACTTATAATGATTTAAAAAAAATGGGCATAGTCTTAAAACGAGCTAAATATTTTATCACATGTAACAATCGTTACTGCCTTGACATTTCCTTATTTAAAAAAGATTTTATTGAAAGTAACTTAATTTTAGAAAATACTTTAAAAACACAAAATCCAACTACTCAGTTATCATTATTTAATGAATAAAATATATTT
Organism: uncultured Bacilli bacterium; assembly: GCA_947627845.1. Taxonomy (GTDB): domain Bacteria; phylum Bacillota_I; class Bacilli_A; order RF39; family UBA660; genus Caccenecus. Next base: position 1,590 of record CANQXQ010000071.1, read on the forward strand.
ATATAATGCTACTTTCATAAATCTTTTAAGTTTAATTGCCTATTTAATCCAAAATAATGTCCGGCCCACTAATATCAAAAATAATAATTATAACCCCAGTCTTTTAGATGAATTAATAACCCTTAATATTCCCGACAATCTAAATCTTTTTCAAAATTTAAAAATTAAAAATCCCGATATTTTAAAAGTTATGTATTATGTCTTTTTATCTGACCAAGCTAATAAAGAATTAATTATATTTTATTTTTATTTAAATTTTTTAAAATACTCGAATAAAGTTCTTAATATGCGTAACTTAAATTGTGTTGCCAAAACTTTAAAGATAGCTAAATATGTCAGTACAGAAGCCCATAAATTAAAAGGCTTTCTTCGCTTCGAAGAGTTAGATAATAAAGTTTTATATGCCAAAATTGAGCCAACTAATAATGTTATTTCTCTTTTATCAGAACATTTTAAAAAAAGATTAGCCGGTGAATATTGGCTAATTCATGATACCAAAAGAAATTTAATTAGTGTTTATGATAAAAAAGATTATTATTTAATCGCAGATTGTAATTTAAAAATAAATCTTCAAAAAAAAGATCAGGAATATGAAGAATTATGGTGCACGTTTTATGACACAATTGGCATAAAAGAAAGGAAAAATAATCGTTGCCGTCTTAATTTTATGCCCAAAAAATATTGGAAAAATATTATAGAAATGAGGAATGAAATTGAAAAAAGTAGTTAGTAATGAAGAACTTTCTTTAAAAATGACGGAAGCTATTAATTTATTATGTAATACCGTAAAAGCCACTTTAGGCCCTAAAGGCTGTAATGTAATTATCGACCATTCTCTTTTTAGCCCTTTTATTACTAATGATGGGGTTACGATTGCCTCAAATATTGTTAGTGATGATCCAATTATTAACACTATTTTAGAATTAGCTAAAGAAGCATCGATAAAAACTAATGATGTCGTAGGCGATGGCACCACTACAACTTTAGTTTTGCTTCAAAGTATTTTTAATAATGCTTCTAAACTTAATAATAATCCTATAATTTTAAAAGATGAATTAAAAGAAGCAGTATCAAATATTATTGAAAAAATTAAAGAAAACAGCCATAAACCAACTACTTATGATTTAAAAAACATTGCCACCATTGCCTCAAATGATCCAGAAATAGGCCAAATTTTAAGTGCAGCTTCATCTAAAGTAGGAATAGATAATATCTATTTAGAAGAAACTAATCAAGAACAAACTACCATTAATCATACGACTGGCTACCAAATTGAAACTATTTTAGGCTCATCTTATTTTTTAAAATCTTCTTTAGAACTGGTATTTCCAAGTCCCTATATTTTACTTACCAATGAAACCATTATGAGTGAAGAACAAATAAGCTCTATCTTAAATTTTATAATTGAAAATCATCATAGTTTAATAATTATTGCCAAAGATTATGATGAATATTTTCTAAATTCTATTTTAAATATTTATCTTGAAAATACTGCGAATATTATTTTATTAAAATCCCCCGGCTATGGTTTAGAAGAATTAACTTTTTTAGAAGATTTAGCCCTTATTAGTGAGGGTAAGATTATGAGTAATAATTTTATGCCAGCTAATTTAGGTCAAGTAAAACAAGTAGTTATAAATAAAGACGTAACCACTTTTAGCTTTACACCGAGTAAAAAAATCTCTAACTATTTAAAAGAAAAGGCGATAACTAATAAAAGAAAAGGCATGCTTACTAAAGGTTTAATTACCATTAATATCGGAGCCCCCACGACAACTGAAGCTCGGGAAAAAAAGATGCGGTATGAAGATGCGTTATGGGCTATCAAAACGGCAAGAGAGGGCGTTCTTCCTGGTTCAGGCCTAATACTAGGTAAAATTAGTCATGAGTTAAAACCCCAAAATCCCGGTGAAGAAATTTTAAAGAAAGCTTTACTTTCGCCTTTAACTCAAATCTTAACCAATGCTGGTCTTCCCAATACTATTTTAAATCAAATAAAAGATAGTAATTTTACTACTATCTATAATGTTAAAACTAATGAATTTGAAGATATTACAAATACTAGTGTTGTTGATCCAACTCAAGTAGTAATTAATTCCTTAAATAATGCCACTTCTATTGCTAGTATGCTTTTAACTACCAC
>CANQXQ010000072.1 GCA_947627845.1 uncultured Bacilli bacterium
ATAAAGTGGTAAAAATTGGCGAAATTGATTTAGATAGTTTTTTAGAAGAGAATTTTGTTTCGGGAATAACAGTTAATGATGAAGAAGTAGATTTTTCTAGTGTTGATGCTAAACAAGTAAAAGCCGCATTAAAAGAATTTAAAAATATATTAATTAAATCTTTACAAAAAGATAATTTAAAGATAAGTGATGCCACAATTAATAATAAAAAATTAAAAAAAGCTACTTATACTTTAAATAAAAATGATTTAGAAACAAGTTTAAAATATATTTTAACTGAAGTTAGTAATAGTAGTGAGATTTTAGATGTAATGGCTTCTATCTCAATGAAAGGCAAAAATGATTTAAGAGAAATTTTAGATAATTTAACTAAAAATATGGATCTTGATCTTGATAAATTAGAGATTAATATTTATGTCGATGCTTGGAATAAAGTTAAAGAGGCTGACCTTTTTGTTGATGGTGATAAATATTTAGTCTATACTAAAGAAGATGATGGTTATAAAGTTTCCTTTATTTATCAAAATGATGAAATAATTTTCCAAGGCCAAGAAAATGAACTTATAATAAAGGCTTTAGAAAGTGGAAATGAACTCTTTAGTTTGACAGTAAAAGAAGATGAAGATGGCTTTACTATCGCTCTAGAGGGAATAGAAACGGAAACGCAAGAAGAAGTTTATTTAAAATTTGAAATGGCAAATTTAGAAGTTACGGAAAATAAAATGGCGATGAACTTTGGGGTTACCCTTAATGTTGGTAATGATTCACTATCTTTAAGTGGAAAAAGTACGATAAGTAAGGGTGAAATTGAAGTAATAAATGCGACTGATGCAATTTATTATGAAGATATAAGTCAAAATGATATGACTAAGATAATGGAAAATCTTCAAAATTTAATAGAAGAATTTAATATATCTGATATGTTTTCACAAGTTTTATAGGTAACCTGGTTACCTTTTTCTTTGATTAAAAAATATAGTAAAGAGGTGCTAAAAATGGATGAAAAAATAAAAAAACAAATGTTAAGACACAATGAAATATTAAGTAAATATGCGACTAAAGATGAAGATGCTTATTATCTAAAAGAATATGAAGCTGATATAAGACCACCTTTTTTTCGGGATATTGATCGGATTATTTATTCTTTAGGTTACATTCGGTATCAAGATAAAACTCAAGTATTCGCGGGAGTAGATCATGATCATATTTCTAAAAGAATGATCCATGTCCAATTTGTAAGTAAAATTGCGAGAACTATTGGAAGAGCTTTAGGATTAAATGAAGATTTAATTGAAGCCTCGGCTTTAGGCCATGATTTAGGTCACGTTCCCTTTGGACATCAAGGTGAAAAAATATTAAATGAAATTAGTTTAGAATATAAAGAGGGTTATTTTAATCATAATATTCAAAGTGTGAGAAATTTAATGAATATTGAAAATTATGGTCAAGGCTTAAATATAAGTGTTCAAGTATTAGATGCAATAATGTGCCATAATGGCGAGTTTTTATTAGGAAAATATGAACCTCGAGAAAAAACCAAAGAAGAATTTTTAGAGGAGTACCATAATTCTTATAAAGATATAAAGCAAAATACTTCTTTAAAACCAATGACTTTAGAGGGATGTGTGGTAAGGGTAAGTGATTTAATCGCATATTTAGGAAGAGATATTGATGATGCCGTAAGATTAAAATTATTAAAAAGAGAAGATATTCCTGAGGAGATAACGAAAGTTTTGGGTAATAATACTAAAGATATTGTTAATACATGTATTAATGATATTATCAAGAATAGTTATAATAAAGATTATATCTTGTTAAGTGAGGATGTTTATAAAGCTATTTTAAATTTAAAAAAATTTAATTATGAAAATATTTATAATAAGGCAATGACTAATGAATATTTTTTAAAGTTAAAAGAAATGTTTAAGACCTTATTTCTTAAGTATTTAGATGATTTAAAAACTAATAATGATAAGTCTTTAATTATATCTTCTTATTTAAATAATATGGATTTACAATATAAGACTAATAATACAAAGGAGAGAATTGTTCTTGATTATATAGCCGGTATGACTGATGAATACTTTTTAAAAGAATATAAAAAAAATAAATAACTAATTCTTGACTTAATGTTATTTTGTGATAAATTATAGGGGGTGAGGGAATATGAAAATATTAAAATATCAAAAAGGAAAAGATAATGAATATAAGATATATACTGATAAAGAAATATATAGATTATATGATGATATAATTATTAAATATGAATTATTACTTAAAAAAGAGATAAGTGATAAAGAACTAGATAATATATTAAAAGAAAATAATTTATTAAATGCTTATTATATGGCTTTAAAGGCTATAAATATTAAATTAAGATGTGAAAAAGAGATAAGAAGTTTACTTAAGAAAAAAAGCTTTAATAATAAAGAAATAGATTATGCTTTGGAAAGATTAAAAAAAGATGGTTATTTAAATAATAAAGTATACATTGAAGCTTATATACATGATATGTTAAATTTATATATGGTAGGAGAATTAAAAATAAAAAATGATTTAATTAATTTAGGGTTTGATACTAAAGAAATTGAAATATATTTAGATAAAGTTGATAAAAGTATATATAAAGATAAAATTGAAAAGTATATAAATAAAAAATTAAAAGCTAATAAAAAAAGTAAAAAAGAATTTATTAATAAAACTTTAAATGAATTAATTAATAAAGGGTTTAATAAAGAAGACATTTTGATATATTTAGATAATATTGAGATAATTGAAGATGATAGGGAAATAGAAAAAATTATAAATAGCTTATATACTAAATATATAAATAAATATGATATAAATACAACAAAATTAAAAATAAAAAGTTATTTATATAATAAAGGGTATAGTAATGTAGATATAGATTTATATATTGATAATTAAATAATGGCCGATATGGAGTACTTTTGATTTTTTGCCTATAATATTATACAATATTATTGCATTTAAGAAAATGTTAGCCGCTATTAATGGTGCGGGGTATAAATGAGTCCGATTGAAAATGTAGAATACTTTATCTTGAGATAGAGTATTTTTTGCATAAAAAAACCACTATAAGTGGTTAATTATCTTGATGAGCACTATTAATTAGGTTATTCATATAACGACCATATTGGCTTTTTAAATCACTATCAATAATGTCAACATCATATTTTTTACGATAATATTCAATGGCTTCTATAGCTAAAGAGTTATCTTCAGTTAATTTATCTTCTGTAATGGCATCTTTCATGTCATCTAGAGAATCATCATAACTTTTTTTCTCACCAGTTTTAGTTTTTAAAATAACATGATAACCAGCTTCCGTAGTTATAAGTTCAGTTGAAAATTCGCCATCCTTTAATTTAGCTGCAGCTTCAACTAATTCATCATATTGATTATTTGAAGATCCAATATTAATTTCACCTAAATCGCCAGCTTTGTCTTTAGTGCCATCATCTTCAGAATATTTTTTAGCTAATTCACTAAATTTAGCAGCAATGTCTTCTTTATTTTTTTTCGCTTTATTTAATTCGGCGATAATTTCATTAATTGTATCTTTAGCTTTATCTTCTGCTTCTTTTTTAGCATCATCATCCATATCGTCAGTAACATCAGCTTTAACTAATATATGAGATATATTCATGTTAGGGTAAACACTATTTTCATAGTAATCTTTTAA
>CANQXQ010000073.1 GCA_947627845.1 uncultured Bacilli bacterium
TTTCTCTTTTAATTATAGAAAAATCACATGAAAAAAGAGAAGTTTTTGCTTCCCTTTCAAACACTCATTTATAATTTGTCTATATTACCATAATAGCACATTTTAGGCGGACAGTCAACGGACATTTTTAATTTTAAAAAGACGAGTTTTTCCTTTATTTATAAGAACTTATTGAAATTATTTTGAAACTATGAAAAAGTAAATCAAAAATATTAGTAAATTAATTTAAATGTATTGACATTAAATTTAAAACCTGGTATCCTGGTTTTAGTTAAGGTGATAATATGAAAGTAATAGATTTATTTGCAGGTGCAGGAGGTTTATCTGAGGGATTTAGACGAAATAAATTTGAAATAGTGGCACATATTGAAATGGATAAAGATGCTGCTAATACGCTTAAAACTAGAGAAGCCTATTATTATTGTAAAAGAAACAAATTACCATATTATAATCAATATATAACTAAAAAAATAACAAGAGACGAATTTTATTCCAAAATACCAAACAGAATTATTAATAAAGTTATCAATGAAGAAATTAGTAAAAGTACCATAAACAATATTTTTAAAGATATTGATACATTAATTAAAAATGATTCTATTGATGGAATTATTGGTGGTCCTCCATGTCAAGCATACTCAATAGCAGGAAGATCCCGAAAAAAAGATATGGCAGATGATCCTAGAAATTATCTATATAAATATTATTTGCAATTTATCAAAAAATATCATCCAAAGTTTTATGTTTTTGAAAATGTTCAAGGAATTTTTTCGGCTAAAAAGGGAACAATATTCCAAGATATAGAAAAAGGAATGAACGAATTAGGCTATACCTTTGAATATAAACTATTAAATTCAAATGATTTTGGTGTAATACAAGATAGAAAACGAGTTATAATAATTGGCTATAAAAAAGAATTAAATTTACATTATCCTTGTTTTAAAAAAGAAAAAACTAATTTTACTATAAAAAATTTATTTGAAGATTTACCATTTATAAATGATGGCGAAGTCAACAATAATTATCGTACTGACACAACAAAATGCCTAAAAGATTTAAAAATAAGAAATAGAGATTGGAATATATTGACATATAATGAAGCTAGAAAATTAAATTCAAATGATAAGGAGATTTATAAATTATGTATTAAAAATGATAATATAAAATATAAAGACTTACCGGCTCATTTAATTAGACATAATAATAAAAATTGCTTTGAAGACAGGTTTAAAGTAGTTGACTACTTTAAACCATGCCAAACAATGGTCGCTCACATATCTAAAGATGGACATCATTATATACATCCAGATATTAATCAGTGTAGATCTCTTACAGTAAGAGAAGCAGCGAGAATTCAAACCTTTCCAGATGATTATTATTTTGAATCTTCAAAAACAAGTGCTTATAAACAAATTGGCAATGCAGTTCCAGTTCTTATGGCAGATAAAATTGCAAAAAAAATAAAAGAATCATTAACTTGATTCTTCATTTTTTTTATATAACTCATTATACTTATTTATAAAATCTTCATGATAATTTTTGGCATCTTTTAACATTTCTGTATAGGACTTAATTTGAAACTTGCCACCATTTGTAGCATCATCAAACATTAATTCTACACCTCTATCGAAAGACCAATTATCACTTACTAAAGTAGTAATTATTTTATAATTTGGATATTTTTCCATTGCAAATTCTTGGTATCTATATATTTGATTATGATATTTTTCATCTATTTTTATATTTGGTCTTTTTAACTCCCAAATATGTATTTCATTATTACTACTAAAACACATAAAGTCTATTCTTCTATTAGATTCATCTAATATTTCATCTGGAAAAGTTTCTTTCAAAATTGTGGAAAATGATAGTTCTCTTTTAAAACTGTCAACATTAGGATCTAATATCCAAGGAAATTTTTCTAAAAAAGGTTGTATAACTTTAGTTTCTGATTTATTATTTAATATCATAGTTTCAAAATTATTAATTGCCTCAATTCTTCCTTCAGATATTTTTGCCATTTCTTTTGCTTCAATAAGCTCCCAATCTTTTATAAATGCTAATACATCTGATAAGCTAGTAATAGGTTTAATAATTAATCCAGCAGCAAAATCTTTAAAAGAACTAAAAGAATACATATCTTGAATGTAACGGACAAATTCTGTAGTTTTATCTATTCCTATACTATCATCATTAACAACGACATTTATAATTTTTTTCGCAGTTTCTCTTTCATGCGGAGCTAGAGATGCAATCCAACTACCTATATCAATATTCAACTGTTTATTTACAAATTCTTCTTTATTTTCTTTTCTTTTTTGTCTCCATACAATTTGTATCTTTTTTATCACTTCATCAATCATTTTTTTTAATTCTTGACTAATTTCATTTTCCCATACTAAACTATCTCTAGCAGTTGAAATATTGTCCGTATTAATATCAGCATCTATGTAATCTATATTTAGCTTTCCAATTAAATAAGCATAAAAATTATCGTTTGCCCTATCATTAAAACTATAATTTTCTTGGCATAATTTCTTATTAGCATATAAAATAATTCCTTGATCATCTTTTTTTAATGGTGTATCAGTTGTAAATATTTCTCCATTTATGTTATGCTTTTTAAAATATTCTACTATTTTGTCAGAAAGATTTAATTTATCTAAATCTTCTGGAATTTTCCAACTAAATTGTATATTGTTTTTTTCTTTGATGTATTCTAAATAATTATTATTAGTTAATAATATTTTATTAACTTCAAAATTATTAAAAATATGTATCAATTGTAGTGAAAAATTTTCATCAAAGACTTGAAGTCTTTTAGCAATACTTTCAGATAAATCTTCTAGCGATATATCAGTTTTTCTTCTAATATTTAAAAGTTCTATTATCGTTCCATCATCTAAATTAGTTTGTTCATTATTTTGAATAATAGTAGGAAAATAAGTATCGCCAGTAGTATTTTTCATTTCTTCGTAGTTTAATATAAAAGAATTTGTAATTTTAGAAGTAGTTGTAGTTACCTTTATCTCATTGGTAATACCAAAACCAGCAAGTTTTCCTATTCCTTTTTTTCCTTGTAACTTTCTGTGAAATTTTTTTGATTCAGAAGTATTTTCCGCTTTTCTTCTTTTTCTTCCTATACTTAAAAAATTATTATTTATTTCTTCAATATAATCAGTCGCTGACGAAGCTATTCCTGTACCATTATCTTTTATAATAATATTTGTAATTTTATTTGGACCTAAATCATTCTCATTAATTACAACTTCAACCTCTGTTGCATCAGCATCATATGAATTGGAAACAAATTCAGAAATAATTGATGGAAGCCTAGTATATAATTGACTACCTAATAATTCTATAATTCCTAAATCAAATTTAAGTACTAAAGATTTATTTGCATTTCTTATTAATGTAGAACTTTTAAATTCTTCTTTCACTATATCCTCTTTTAAATCAGTATTCATAAATCCTTCTTTCTATTTTGATCGTAAAACTATTAAAATTTTTTTAAACAATATTTAATTAATTATTCGAGTATTTTAGCTCAGCTTGTCTTATAACTTTATCAACTGCACCTTCTCTTTTTATTGGAGGATAGTTATATTTAATAAGTAATCTTCTAATATTACTTCTAATTCTTGC
>CANQXQ010000074.1 GCA_947627845.1 uncultured Bacilli bacterium
ATAATCCGATTGTTTTTAAGCCGTTCTTCTTCAAGCCAATAACTAGCTTCAATATCGGCCCCAATTCCTTGAAACATTACTTTACCTGATTCATAAAGAGTAATTACACAATCATAATCTTTAACTTGAAATACCGAATATGGAGGTTTAGTTTCGCTCATGCGATCTTGATAAAATTTAATCATTTGGTCTTTTAAATTATCACTAAGTTTAAATACTACTGTCATTTTGACACCTCTATAAATATAATAACATATAATGCTTTATTTTTCAAAAAGTTTAATATATAATTATAATGAGGAGTGATATTTTGACAATTGTTGATTCCATTATTATTTTATTTTTGCTTTGTGGCGCGGTTTTAGGTTTTAAAAAAGGGGCAATTAAAAGTTTAGTCGCCCTAATTGGAACTATTATTTTAGTAGTAGTATCTTATTATTTAAAAAATCCGGTCGCCGAAGTATTGTTTCGCTACGGACCATTTTTAAATTTTAAAGGAGCTTGGGAGGGACTTTCCACTTTAAATATTTTATTATATGAAAGTGTCGCTTATATTTTAGTATTTGTTGTTTTATCGAGTGTTTTAAGTTTATTTTTGAAAATATCGGGAGTAATTGAAAAAATTCTTAATGCGACTATAATTTTAGGTATTCCCTCTAAATTAATAGGGATGGTTTTAGGCTTTTTGGAAGCATTAGTTTTTACTTTTATAGTGCTATTTGTGATGTTGCAGTTTAATGTATCTAATCCTTGGGTTAGATCTTCAAAAGTTGGAATGAAATTACTTAATAAAACGCCATTTATTGGACCGATGGTAAAAGATACTTATAAAGCTATAGAAGATATTACTAAATTAGAAGATAAATATAAAAATTCCGATAATAAAGATATGTATAATTGCGAAATTTTAAATATTATGTTAGATTATGAAGTTATTACTCCGGAAATGGCGGAAGAACTAGTAAATGAGGGTAAGTTGCCATTTAAAGGAGCAATGAGTATCATAAATAGTTATAAGGAGGATGCACATGGTTAAATATTTAGAAAATGAGGATTTTAAAGAAGTCATTAAAAGTGGTTTTTGGATTGTAGATTTTTATGCCGATTGGTGTGGACCTTGTCGGATGTTAGGACCAGTTTTAGAAAAATTAGAAGAGAATGTTTTAAAAGTTAATGTTGATACTCATGAAAATTTAGCTCAAACATTTGGAATTATGAGTATTCCTACACTCGTCTTTTTTAAAGATGGTGAATTAAAAAATAAAGTAATAGGTTTTCGAACTGAAGAAGATCTTCAAGAATTAATTAAAGAAATTAAATAAGTTTACAAGAAAAAAGTAAACTTTTTGTTTACTTAGAATTTTTATTTTTTAAAGCTATTTTATTTAATAGATTTATCTTAATCATATATTTACCAATTATAAAGGTTAAACCAGTTAAAATAAGAATAATGGCAACAATAATACTATAGACATGATTATCTTCATATTTATATGATAAGACAAGTAAAATTAGGGCTGATAAAAAAGCTAATATAATATAAATATTTAATCTTGTAAATCTCGTCTGTAATTCGGTATTTTGATACTCCTTTTGATACTCTTTTTTAATTTTTTGCTTATTTTCATTTTTTAGGGTTTGGTAATATTTCTTCATAATCCACCTCATCATTATTGTATCATAAAAAAAGTTAATTTACATTAATTATTTAACATGATATAATTTTTAATATAGGTGTTTAGATGAAAAAAGAAAAAATTTCTTTAATTGAGTATATTTGGTTATTTATAATTGGGGCAATAAGTGGTTATATAATTGAAATTTCATGGTATTTTCTAAAACATGGTGTATGGATTAATAAGCCAGGTCTTTTATATGGACCTTTTAAGCCAATATATGGTTTAGGTTTTGTTTTAATTGTCTTAATAATGAAGAAATTTAAAGAAAAAAAGTTATGGTTTAAATTTACTTTAGGGGTTATTATTGGAAGTGTTTTTGAATATATATGTAGTTTATTTCAAGAATATGTTTTTAATACCTCTACTTGGAATTATTCCAAATTTAATTTTAATATTGGGGGAAGATTATATTTGCCATATTGTCTTATTTGGGGTTTAATCGCAGTGGTATGTATTGATTTTTTATACCCAGAATTTAAAAAAATAATAAATAAAATTACTCCTAAATTATTAAAGACTATTACTATAATGGTAAGTGTTTTAATGCTTATAAATATAAATTTAACTTTTGTGGCTGTTATGCGTTTTGGGGAGAGAGCTAATAACATTACTAGAGAAAGTAAAGTTTTTAAAAAAATTGATCAAATATATAATGATAATTATATGCATAAACGTTTTCCTAAAATGGTCGCAGTAGAAAAGAAAAAATAATTATAATCTATATTATAAAAGGGAAGAGGAGATTTTTAAAATTAAAATAATCGAGATTTTTTAAAAATGTGTGAATTAATACTTGCCTTTTAAAGAAAATATGTTATAATTAAATAGCATTTACGAGATGTCTCCTTAGCTCAGCTGGTAGAGCAACTGACTCTTAATCAGTGGGTCCAGGGTTCGAATCCCTGAGGGGACACCAATATTTGTTAGCGGATGGGATTGTAGCTCAGCTGGTTAGAGCGCACGCCTGATAAGCGTGAGGTCGGAGGTTCAAGTCCCCCCAGTCCCACCATTTTTTTGGCCAGTTGGTGAAGTGGCTTAACACACTGCCCTTTCACGGCAGCATTCACGAGTTCGAATCTCGTACTGGTCACCAATAATTGAATATTAGCCTCGAGATTTCGAGGTTTTTTTGTGCTTACTTTTAAATAAAAAAGCTTACTTTTCAACGAAGTAAGCATAATATTCATCAAAAGTTATATTGTTTTCATGAATGTAAGTCGCGGCTTCTATTCCTACATAGCGATAATGCCATGGTTCCGCGGAAAAACCAGTGATGTTTTCTTTTCCCTCAGGGTATCTTTCAATAAAGCCAAATTTATAAGCATTATTTTGTAACCAAAGATGGGTTGGGGAGTTTTTAAATGTCGCAGTAGATAAATTAGTTTTACTAAATATATCTAAAGCAAGTCCGGTTTGATGTTCTGAAAAGCCAGGCCGAGCAGCAACACTATCGGCATAGGTAGTACCTTTTTGGTCTTTATAATTATCATAAGTAGTTTTTTGACTTTTATAATCCCGGAAACTTGAATTAATAATTAAATATATATCTTCTTTTTGAGCTTCTTCCCACATTTTTTTAAAAGCCTCATAGGCTACTTTTCTAATTTGATGATTTTCCCCATAATAATAATCACGAGAAATATTTACTAAATCATCTGGTTGGTATTCTTCGGTTAACTCATAATATTTGTTGACTAAAATTAAATT
>CANQXQ010000075.1 GCA_947627845.1 uncultured Bacilli bacterium
CTAAACAAAATGGATGTTTTCCTTATTTTTATGTAAAAAAGATGAAAAAGTTTTCCACTTTTTCATCTTTTCTATTGGCAAGGAATATTTTTACCTAAACTCAAAAATATTATAGGTTGGATGTGTGAAAAATAAGTGAAATATTTGATGACTATTAATAAATTATATGTTATATTATATTTTATGAGGTGAAATTGGTTTTGAAAAAGTTAGGATTATTAGTTTTAGTTATATTATTAAGTGGATGTGGAGCTAAAGAAGAAAAGATTACTAATTGTACTATAAGTGGGTTATATTCTGAAAATATGAGTGTTAAAGCAAATTATAAAATAACTTCTAAAGGAAAATATGTAACTTTTGTGGAATCAACAGAAGAAATGGCTGTTTTCGATGATGAGACCCGAAAAGATTATTATAATAAAGCGCAAGAGCAAGCAAGTTTTTTTAAGAATATAGAATATTATGATGCTTATATAGATATTAGTGATAAAACAATTAGAAGTGTAGTAACTATTGATTATGCTCATATAAATATGAATGATTTACTTAAAGTAAATCCAATGATGAAAGATTATTTAAAAAATGGCAAGATAAAAGTTGATGATATGATAGAAGCTTATAAAAATATTGGGGCAAGTTGTAGTTAAAAACTTAAGATTTAAGTGAAAAAATACTTGACTTTTCATATAATATAATGTTATATTATTTGTGCATTTTAAATTCAGGTTCTACCTAGGTAGAACTTAATTTAATAGAATATCTGATACACCAGGATGTGTGTTAATTAGGAGGGAGGATTTAAATGCCAACAATTAATCAACTTGTTAAGAAAAACAGAAAGAGTAAAACTAAAAAGAGTAAATCTCCAGTTTTGAATGTAGGTTACAATGTTATGACTAGACAACAAACTGATACAAAAGGACCTCAAAAAAGAGGTGTTTGTACTAGAGTTGGAACTAAAACACCAAAGAAACCGAACTCAGCTTTAAGAAAATATGCGAGAGTTAGACTTTCAAATGGAAAAGAAGTAGATTGCTATATTCCAGGAGAGGGACACAATTTACAAGAGCATAGTGTTGTACTTGTAAGAGGTGGACGTGTTAAAGACTTAATCGGTGTTCGTTATCACATTGTTAGAGGTACACTTGATACTCAAGGAGTTAATAATCGGAAACAAGGTCGTAGTAAATACGGCGCTAAAAAACCTAAATAAAAATTAAAGAAAGGAGATAACAATTATGCGTAAGAGAAGAGCGATAAAAAGAGATGTTTTACCAGATCCTATATATAATTCTAAGACGGTTACTAAATTAGTTAATAGAATTATGAAAAATGGTAAAAAGGGTACTGCCGAAGGTATTTTATATGAAGCTTTCGATATTATTCAAGAAAAAACTGGTAAAGATCCAATGGAAATTTATAATCAAGCTTTAGAAAATGTTAAACCAGCTTTAGAAGTTAAATCAAGAAGAGTTGGGGGATCTAACTATCAAGTTCCAATGGAAGTTACAGATGAAAGAGCCCAAACTTTAGCACTTCGCTGGATTGTAAATTATGCAAAAACAAGAAATGGAAAGGGAATGGCCATTAATTTAGCAAATGAGTTAATAGATGCAGCTAATGGAGTTGGTGGCGCCGTTAAAAAGCGTGAAGATACTCACAAAATGGCAGAAGCAAATAAAGCGTTTGCTCATTATAAATGGTAATTAAGTTATGGCAAGAGATGTTAGTTTAGATAAAATTAGAAATATTGGTATCATGGCTCATATTGATGCCGGTAAAACAACATTTACAGAAAGAGTATTATTCCATACCGGAATAACTCATAAAATTGGTGAAACTCATGATGGAGAATCACAAATGGACTGGATGGATCAAGAAAAAGAAAGAGGTATTACTATCACTAGTGCAGCGACTACAGCCCACTGGAAAGGTTATCGGTATAATATTATTGATACTCCAGGACACGTCGATTTTACAATTGAAGTTCAAAGAAGTTTAAGAGTACTTGATGGAGCAATTGCTTTATTAGATGCTCAAGCGGGAGTTGAACCTCAAACCGAAACAGTATGGCGTCAAGCTAACGAATATAAAGTTCCAAGAATGATATTCGTTAATAAAATGGACAAAATGGGGGCTGATTTCGTTTATAGTCTAGATACTATTGATAAAAGATTAGGAGCTAAAGCTAAAGCAATTGCTTGGCCGATAGGATCAGAGTCAAACTTCAATGGTATTGTTGATATTTTAAATCGGAAAGCTTATCATTATGATGGTGGGGAACATGAAGATTTTACCGAAATTGAAATTCCTGAAGATTTAAAAGCTACGATTGAAGAAAAAAGAGCCGAATTAATTGAGACAGCTGTAGAATTTGATGATGATTTAATGATGGCTTATTTAGATGGCAAAGAAATTCCTGTAGAAGATATTAAAAGAGCTATTCGTAAAGGTACTTTAGCCGCGGAATTCTTCCCAGTTATGTGTGGTTCAGCTTTATCAAATATGGGTGTTAAATTTGCCCTTGATGCTGTAATTGATTACTTACCAAGTCCACTTGATGTAGAAGCAATTGACTGTACAGACATGAATGGTAATGATGTTAAAAGACATCCTAGTGATTCTGAACCATTTACCGCTTTAGCCTTTAAGATTATGACTGATCCGTATGTAGGGAGATTATCATTCTTCCGAGTATATTCCGGAGTTTTACATAGTGGTTCTTATGTTCTTAATTCTACTAAAGGGGAAAAAGAAAGAATCGGACGTATCTTACAAATGCATGCGAACCAAAGAAAAGAAATTACCGAAGTATATGCAGGTGAAATTGCGGCCGCAGTTGGACTTAAGAATACAACAACAGCCGATACTCTTTGTGATGAAAAAGCTCCATGTATTATGAAAGGAATGGAATTTCCAGATCCAGTTATTGATATAGCTATTGAACCAAAGAGTAAAAATGATCAAGATAAGATGGCTTTAGCTTTACAAAAGTTAGTAGAAGAAGATCCTACTTTAAGAGTTAAAACTGATCATGAAACTGGTCAAACAGTTTTATCAGGAATGGGTGAGTTACACCTAGACATTATAATTGATCGTATGCGTCGGGAATTTAATGTTGAATGTAACAGTGGTAAACCACAAGTTGCTTATCGGGAAACTATTAAAACACCAGCTGATTGTGAAGGCAAATATATTAAGCAATCAGGTGGACGTGGACAATATGGTCATGTTTGGATTAAATTTGAACCAAATCCTGATAAGGGTTATGAATTTGTAGATGCAATTGTTGGTGGAGTTGTTCCTCGGGA
>CANQXQ010000076.1 GCA_947627845.1 uncultured Bacilli bacterium
TTTTAGTAGGTTTTATGCAGTATATCTTAAAAAAACTTCGCGTTAAAGAAAATATTAGAAATATAGTTATTAGTGGTTTTTTAGGATTTTATATGTTTTTAGTAGGATTTAGTGCCTCGGTTATGCGGGCCTCTTTATTATTTGTATTTTTGATTATAAATAAAAAATTAAGACTTAATCTGGAAACAAGTAGAGTATTATATATTTTATTTTTAATTTTGTTATTAATAAATCCTTTTTATATTTATAATTTAGGTTTTATTTATTCTTTTTTAACTTCCTTTGGTTTAATTATCTTTGCTAAAAAAATTAAGGGCAATTATTTTAAGAAATTACTTTTAGTTAGTTTAATAGCCTTATTATTTAGTTTACCCGTAACTTTGCTTAATTTTTATGAATTTAATATTTTAACAATACTCAATAATTTAATTATTGTTCCTTTAGTTAGTTTAATTTTATTTCCTCTTTCTTTATTAACTTTTTTATGTCCTTTTCTAGAAATATTTTTAAATTTAGGTTTTAATATATTAGAGAAAATTAATTTATTTTTAGATACTTTTAAAATAAATATTATAGTGCCGAAAATAAATATTTTCTTTATAATAATCTATTATAGTTTAATTTATTTAATTTATAAAAAAGGTTTTAAATGTGTCGCGGGGATTGGTTTACTAATTTTAATTCAAAAAATTTCACCTTATTTAGATTTCAATAATTATATTTATTATCTGGATGTTGGTCAAGGAGATAGTTCTTTAATTATAAGTGCTAATCATCAAGATATAATATTAATTGATACGGGTGGAGTAATAAATTATCAAAAAGAAGCTTGGAAGATCCGCAATAATAATTTTAATTTAGCAGATAATATAATTTTGTTTTTTAAAAGTTTAGGAATTAATAAAATAGATTTATTAGTTATATCACATGGGGACTTGGATCATATCGGTTATGCTAAAGATATAAAAGAAAATTTAGCAGTAAAAAAAATGATGTTTAACAATAATTCTTATAATAGTAATGAACAGGCTATTATTGATAATAATAGCAAGATAATTAAAAATAAATATATAGGGAAAAAAATAGCTATTAAAAATTTAAATACTTTAATTAATAGTAATGAGAATGATAGTTCATTAGTTTTAAAGTTAAATTTAGCTGGTCATAATTTATTATATATGGGAGATGCACCTAAAAAAGTAGAAGAACAAGTTAGAAATGATTATCACTTTAATTGTGATATTCTAAAGCTTGGTCATCATGGTTCCAACACTAGTAGTGATGTAGATTTTTTAAAAGCGTTTAATCCTAAATTAAGTATAATTTCCGCGGGAAGAAATAATCGCTATAATCATCCGCATAAAGAAACTATTGCAACCTTAAATAATCTTAATTTAGAGTATTATTCAACTAAAGAAGAGGGGACAATTGAAGTAATATTAGATAAAAAAATTATTTTTTATGCTCCCTAGTATATCTTTTAGAAAATTAATGTTATAATAAAGAAGTGGTAAAAATGAATGTATATGTAATTAATAGTGAAAGTTATCTTTTAGAAAATGAATATATAAATGATATTATCAAAGATAGTAAAAATATTGCGACTTTTGATTTAAGCATTGATACTTTAGATAATGTAATTTTAGAAGCGGGCTATTTTTCTATGTTTGGAGAAGTAAAATATATTATTGTTCGCAATGCTAATTTTTTTGGTTCTCAAAAACTTAATGATAAAGATACCGAAATATTACTTAATTATTTAAATCAACCTAATAATTTATCTGTTTTAATTTTTATATGTAATGAAAAGGTTGATACGCGTAAAAAAGTAACTAAAATAATTAAAGATAAATATACTTTAAAAGTTATACCTAATTTAAAATTTTATGAAATTGAAAATAGATTAAAATCTTTTTTTGCGAAAAGAAATTTTACGATTGATGATGAGGCTATTAAATATATTGTGAGCAATAATTCTAATAATTATGATTTAGCGATGAATGAAGCCCAAAAAATTATTTTATATTATGATAATCCCGGTTTTATCAGTTATGAAGATGTAATGAATATTTCAGCTAAAACTATAAATACTAATAATTTTTTATTTGTAGATGCCGTGGTTGATAATGATTTGGAAACTAGTTTAAATCTTTTTAAAGACTTAAAAATTATGAAAGTAGAACCCAGTGTTTTAATTTCTTTACTAGCTCGTGATTTTAGAATAATGCTTAATTTAAAATTATTACAAAAAGAGGGGAAAAGAGAGTATGCCATGATGAATGAATTAGGTTTAATGGATTGGCAATTAGAAAAGTACTTAAAGAAAATATTTCCCTATAAGATTAAAGAATTAGAAAGCATTATGGTAAAATTATCTAAATTAGATTTAGATATCAAAAGTGGAAAAATTGATCGCTTTATGGGTTTAGAATTATTTATATTAGATATTTGTGCCTAAAAAAAGAGCCTTATTTATTTTTAAGGCTACTTTTAATTTTGTCTTTATTTTTAAAGTTCATTTTGGCTATTTCGTTTAATTTAGCAAAGCCATATTTTTGAGCAATTTCCACGCCTACTTGATCAACTAAAGGGCCTGCGCCTTTAGGAATATTAATATTATATTCTTCGCTTAGTTTAGCCATTTCTCTTAAAAATAAATAACGAGAAATAATGGAAGCCGCGGCGACACTTAAAACTTTATCTTCTGCTTTCGTCATAAAAGTTATATTATCGACTTTATTTTCTGCTTGCGCAATATGTTCATAATATTTTCTGGGGTATTCAAATTGATCAATAACAATTTTATCATAGGCATAATTTTTACTTTTTAGGGTATATAAAACTTTATTATGAAGAAGAGCTTTAATTTTATTCATGTTTAGGTCTTCACTCCAATTTTTATTGTAAGTTTCATTAGTTAAGATATAACTGGAGTAGGGAATTCGTTTCATAATTTGCGGAGCTATTTTTTGAATTTTGGCATCATCAATTTTTTTAGAGTCTCGAACACCTAATTCTGTTAAAAAAGCAAAATCACTTTTAGCTACATAAGTCGCGGTTACAATAATAGGACCAAAAAAGTCACCAGTGCCAACTTCATCAGAACCAATAGTATTAAGATTTAAAAGGAAAGGCTTTTCTTCTTTTTTAGTTTTTTCTTGACCATTAATATCAATAATCCGATTGTTTTTAAGCCGTTCTTCTTCAAGCCAATAACTAGCTTCAATATCGGCCCCAATTCCTTGAAACAT
>CANQXQ010000077.1 GCA_947627845.1 uncultured Bacilli bacterium
TAATTTCATCCTCCTAGATTAATTTTATCAAATTTTGCATAACTTGACTTATCTAGTTTTTATTATAAGAGTCTTTCACTAGGTATCCTTTTTTTAATCGTTCATTCTCAATTCTTAATTTCATATTTTCATATTCCAATTTTTCCATATCAGTTAGATTTTTTTTGTTGGAATATTTACATAGGGGATTACCTGGTTTCTTTTGATTTGCCAAAGAATTTTCTCCTTTTTCTAAATAATCTTTTCTCCATTTTCCAGCCAAAGAATGAGAAATATTATATTTTCTCTCTATATCGAGTGGACTAAGATTACATTTTAACATTTCTTTTACTATTCTTATTTTTTCTTCTTTTGAGTGATAGTTATTTTTACCACCTTTTGGTCTTCCTTGCATACTTTCATCTCTTTTATTACATTATACCAAAGAAAAAGTAAACACATCTTTTTTGTGTCTATTTTTATCTTACAACTTCACTTTTACTAATCTTTATTCAGTTCTTAAGGCCTCAACTGGGTCTTTTTTACTAGCCATTTTAGCGGGGATTAAACCAGCAATAACGGTAAGTAAAATACTAATAATTATTAAGATAAGGGCACCATTAAATGGTAATTTAGAAATATGACTTATATCAGTTAAGTTTTTAATAATTAAGTTTATAGGAATATTTAATAATAAAGTAACAACTATTCCTAATATACCAGCCGTAGCTCCTACGATTAGAGTTTCGGCATTAAAGACGCGAGAAATATCTTTTTTAGAAGCTCCTATAGCTCTTAAAATACCAATTTCTTTAGTTCTTTCTAAGACTGATATATAAGTTATAATACCAATCATAATGGAAGATACGACAAGGGAAATACTAACAAAAGCCATTAGAACATAACTTATAATATTAATAATACTAGAAGCACCACTCATCATGACAGCAATAAAATCAGTATAACTAATTTTATTTTCTTCCGTGTTTTCTTTATTATAGGTAGCAATTAAATCATTTAAAGCTTCTTTAGAGTCAAAGTCTTTAGCATAGATATTAATAGTGCTTGGATGATCTAAATCAACAATACCTAGTTTTTGTAAATTAGAATTATAAGTTGCCGATGCATTATCTTGATAGTTTTGAATTAATTCGGCAAGTTCAGTTTCGGATAGAGTTTGTAAATATTTTTTTTCTTCATTACTTAAGTTGTTTATACTAAATTCTTCTTTGGTAAATTCTTTGTTGGTGAAAACATTTATAGTAGGATTACTTAATTGTTCTTTCGCAATAGAGGAAGCATTTATTTTTTCAATAACATATTTAGTTAAATCAGAAGTATAAAGAATACCTCCAAAATTATTCGTACTTGCAATGGTTTCTTCTTTAGGTTTAATAATACCAACAACTTTTAATTCTAAAGCATTATCTAAAAGATTATTTAAATATTTTTCATCATTACTTTTATCAAGCCATATATTTTTATTTTTAACATAATAATCAGTATTTAATAGAACTTTATATTTAAGATTTAATAATTCATCATATGTATATGTTAAAGGCTCTAAATCGGTAATTTCTTCACCTTTTAATAAAGCATTATATTTCGCGATTAATTCATCATTATCAAGAATACCTAAAGAATATAAAGTATAATCACTTATTTCATTATTTTTATTTACTTCGATAACTATTTCATTATAATTTTCAGGTAATCTACCACTTAATATTTCATATTGATCTTTAATTAATTCTTGATTATCTAACATTTCACTAAAAGCATTATAAGAGCTAGTTTGGAATAATCCCTCAAATTGGTTCATGCCAGCCATGCCCATTTTATCAAGTGTTTGATCAGGATTTACTAAAACATAATTATTCTCATTTGCTTTATAGATATTTAAATTTAAATTATAAGAATATTGAATATTATTAGTATATTTGTTTATTTCGTCTTTTTGCTCTTCTAAATAAGCTTTAAATTTTTCTAAATTATTAGTTTTTATACCTTTACTCATTAATGATAACATATTACTTGTTATATTTAGAGAATGAATTTTTTGATCATTATATTCAACATCATTAGTTTCCGTGGAGGCAGCTTGTAATAATTCACCAGTGTCCATCGTTTGTTCTTGTAAGGTAATAGGGTAACTTGATAAAGTATCTTCTTCCACACTATCAATATATTTTTGCATACCATTTGATAATGATAAAATTAAAGCTATACCTATGATACCAATAGAACCAGCAAAAGAAGTTAATATAGTGCGTCCTTTTTTAGTTAAGAGATTATTTAAACTTAAAGATAAAGCAGTTAAGAAAGACATACTTGTTTTCTTATTTTTACTAGTATCTAATTCATTTTCGGCATTATTATAAGGATTAGAGTCATCAATTACATTGCCATCAAGTAATTTAATTATTCGGGTAGAATAATTTTGCGCTAGTTCCGGATTATGAGTGACCATAATTACTAATTTATCTTGAGCAATCTTTTTTAGTAATTCCATAATTTGGAGACTAGTTTTAGTATCTAAAGCTCCAGTTGGTTCATCCGCGAGTAAAATATCAGGATTACCAATTAAAGCTCTAGCGATTGCCACTCTTTGCATTTGACCACCACTCATTTGATTAGGCTTTTTATGAATTTGATCTTCAAGACCTACTTCTTTTAAAACTTCAAGAGCTCTTTTTCTTCTTTCCGTTTTACTAACTCCGGCAAGAGTTAAAGCAAGTTCAACATTGGCTAAAACCGTTTGATGAGGGATTAAATTATAGTTTTGAAAAACAAAACCAATTTTATGATTACGATAAGTATCCCAATCTTTATCTTTAAAGTTTTTGGTAGATTTACCATTTATAATTAAATCTCCAGAAGTATAATTATCTAATCCACCAATAATATTTAAAAGAGTAGTTTTGCCACATCCAGAGGGGCCTAAAATACTTACAAATTCCGTTTCCCGAAATTTTAAATCTATACCCTTTAAAGCATGGACAGTATTTGTACCACTTAAATATTTTTTAGTTATTTTTTTAAGTTCTAACATAATTTATTCCTTTCTAATTGTACATAAGAATTATATGAAAAAATAATCTTTAAGTCAATTAAATATTATTTGAGTTTAGGTTTTTTATAATAAAAATCAAAAAAATTAAATTCATTATTAATATTATATGAAATTTGTCATTTTTTTTATTTATTTATGATTTTTAATCATACAAAAATTAGACATTT
>CANQXQ010000078.1 GCA_947627845.1 uncultured Bacilli bacterium
TAATTTTTTTATAATTACTAAAAATATCTTGAAGCATTTCCTCAACTTTTTCATCTTGGGTATTTTCCCCAATTAATAAACCAATATTTTCCCAAATTATTTTAATTGCTTGGTAAATAATCATTAATCCAATTGCAATGCTTCCCACCATATCAGCTTTAGAAAAAAGATAAGAAGCTCCAATAATAATTACTAAAACTAAAGAAGAAAGACCGTCAATAAAAGACTCTTTACTAGAAGTAATAAGCATTCCACTTTTTATTTTCTTTCCTACTTTAAGTAAAATATTAGAACTATATATTTTTAAAGCGACAACTAATAAAATTGGTATAATCACTAATAAATCAGGTCTAGTATATTTAAGAGTAAAACTCATATAAATAACAATAATACCTACCAAAAAGATAACAAAACCCATAATTAGTTGCATCACATATTCTAAATTACCATAACCTAAAGGATGTCTTTTGTTAGGCCTTTTATTACTTAATTTAGAACCAATCATCGCCAAAATATCTGTAATTAAATCGCTAATGGTATAAAAACCATCGGCAATAAAAGAAGCAAAATTAAAGATATTACCGGCAATAATTTTAATAATTGCGACCATCAAATTTACGATAGCACTAAATATTAAAGTTTTTCTTTCTACTTTCATAATCTAACCTCATTATTAATTTTACCATAATTTAAAAATATATCATATAATTAATTTTTTTCTTTTCAAGTATTTAACTTTATAATATAATATTTATTAAGAAGAAAGGATTTAATCACAAATTGATTAAACGGTAAAAATTATGAAATTATATAATACTGAAACTCATCAAATAGAAGAATTTATTCCTTGGGACAATACCCATATTAAAATGTATACCTGTGGCCCAACCGTTTATAGTTATGCCCATATTGGTAATTTACGTACTTATATAATGGAAGACATTTTAGAAAAAACTTTACGTTTAGTAGGTTATAATGTTACCAGAGTTATGAATATAACTGATGTTGGTCATTTAAGTAGTGATGCCGACACCGGTGAAGATAAAATGGTTAAAAGTGCTAAAAAAGAACATAAAACTGTTTTAGATATTGCTAAATTTTATACTGATGCTTTCTTTAAAGATACTGAAAAATTAAATATTAAAAAGCCTGATATTGTAAGTCCAGCGACTGAAAATATTGCGGAATATATTAAAATAATTACTAAATTATTAAAGGATGGCTATGCTTATAAAGCGGGAGGTAATGTTTATTTTGATACTTCTAAACTAAAGAATTATTATCGCCTAACCAATCATGTAGGGGAAGAATTAATAAGCGGAGTCCGTGATACAGTTGAAGAAGATTTTAATAAAAAGAATAAAACTGATTTTGTTCTATGGTTTACTAAATCTAAATTTGAAGATCAAGACTTAAAATGGGAAAGTCCTTTTGGTTTAGGCTACCCAGGTTGGCATATTGAATGTTCCGGTATTTCTCTTAAATATTTAGGAGAATATCTTGATATTCATTGTGGGGGAGTAGATAATATTTTTCCGCATCATACTAACGAAATTGCTCAATCCGAGTCTTATATAGGTCATAAATGGTGTAAGTATTGGGTCCATGGTGAACACTTAAACGATGCGAGTGGTAAAATGAGTAAATCCAAAGGTCAAACTTTAACTGTCTCTTATTTAGAAGAATTAGGTTATAATCCTTTAAGTTATCGTTTCTTTGTTTTACAAAGCCATTATCGAAAACAATTAACTTTTAGTTTTGATGCTCTAACTGGGGCTGAGAATGCTTATAAAAAATTAAAGAATAAAGTTTTAAGTCTAGAAAATAGTAGTGAAATCAATGAAGATATCAAAACTAGTTATGAGAATAAATTTAAAGAATGCTTAAGTGATGATTTAAATACTGCTAATGCTCTAACTTTAATTTATGATGTCTTAAAAGAAAATACCACCGATGCGACTAAATTAGAAATAATCAAATATTTTGATCAAGTCTTATCTTTAGATTTAACTAAAAAAGAAACCGTCACTTTAAATGAAGAATATATAAAAGATATGATTAATAAAAGAAATGCAGCTAAACTTAATAAAGATTATGCGGAGGCTGATCGTATTCGTGATCAATTATTAAGCGAGGGCATAATCTTAAAAGATACGCGCGACCAAGGCACTACTTATGAGGTTAAATAATGTCAACCATCATAGAAATAACATTTGTTACTCTTGTATTAATTATAGTTTTAGCTAATCTAGTTCTATTAAATTATCAAAAAAAATATGAAAAGATCACCAATGAGACCAATCTTTCGGGTTTTGAAATAGTTTGTTTAATAACTAATAATTTTACCCATAAAGAACCTCATATTATTAAAAAAAGAAATTGGCCTAATTTAGATTATTATGATAATGAGAGAAATGTTGTAAAATTATCACCTAATGTTTTTGATGATCAAAATTTATATGCAAGTTTAATGGCTTATAATGTCAGTTTAGAAACTCTTTCTAGCAATATTAAAATTAATTTTATGAAAAAACTAGTTAACTTTTTAATCTTAATCTTTTATTTTTTACTTATCATTGGAGCTTTAGCTAATAATTATGCTATTTTAAATTTAAGTTTTATTCTATTTATTATTACCTTTCTAATTAACTTAATTTATATTTCTTTATTTTTAAATAATATTAAAACCAATAACGAATTAACGGAATTTTTAAATAAAGAACCCCTTATTAAACCTAAAGATCATTTAGCTAATTATAGTAGTTTATTTATATTAGTTACTATGGCTAAACTCCCTTATAATTTCCTAACCTATTTTCTTTAAAACATTTTTAAGAGCAAAAAATTGAATAAGCTCTTTTTTTCTGCTATAATAAAAAATAGGAGTGATTACATTGCGAACCAAGAAATCTTTCATCAATGCTATATCCGTACTAATATTTAATCTTATAATTGGTATTTTAGGTTTTATTAAAGTTCGAGTTTTTGTTCACGGCTTAAGCAATGATATATACTCTTTAAATCAATTATTCTATCAAGTATTTGGTTATATTGCAATTACCGATATTGGCTTTGGTTTACTTCTTAATAAAGCTTTATATCAAGCCTTTGCCGAAGATAATCAAGAAAAAATAAATGATATTTATAGTACTTCTAAAAA
>CANQXQ010000079.1 GCA_947627845.1 uncultured Bacilli bacterium
ATAAAAAGATATCTACTAAATTTTAGATATCTTTTAAAAGCCCCCATTCACAATATCTCTTAAGTTAATGACATTGGAATTTATCGGGGTTTTTCTTATTTTTAATTAATTTTACCTCTTATTTACCCCTTATTTTATATAATTACTAATTTTATTTTTATTTTAAACTATTATATTCTTCTACTAAAAAATCACTAATTTCTTTTATTAATTCTATTTCCATACTTTTTCTTAATAAAAGCTCATTATATGTAGCATTTTCATTTTGAAATAAATTGGTTGGCATAATTAATAAAAGCGTATTTAATTTATTAAAAACTTTATCAGCTACTTCTTGAGGCATTCCAAGTAACTTTTCACTATAATTTTCAAAATCAGCAATAGTTCCAAATTTTACTTCATTATTCATTTCATAATTTAATTTTTCTAATTCTTTTTTAGTAATATATTTTTTATCTCTAAAATTTCTAATTGGATTAGTATCAGTATAATATGTACCATCATCAGTATAATATAAATAACATCTTCTTATAAGCATTACTAAATTATTTAAAAATTTTTCATAAACATCATCTTCAATATCAAAATCTTTTAATTGCCACCAATCGAAATATTCATTTGATTCCGTAATAGAATCCATATTATTTTTAATGCTTTCTAAGTTATTATCAATATTAAGCCAACTTTGATTAGTCTGTTGAATATCTATTTTATAGTTATAATTTTTGTAAATTAATATAGATATAAAACTAAAAACACCAATTAATACGATTATACCTGAAATAAATAAAATTTTCTTTTTCATAACTTCTCCGCTTCTAACACTTTTATTACCTAAATTATACCATACATACATTATGAATTATATAGATTTATTTAATTTTTAATTTATATAAAATAAATATACCAAGTAGAAGTATTAAAAATATGATAAATAATAAAGATTTTCCTCTTAAAGCTTTAAAATTCCTATTTCAAGTAATTTAAAAACAACTTGTAAAAAAATTATTTTTATGTTATTATGTATTTGTCAAGGAAACTTGCATAAAATAAAAAAAGAATATACTTAACTTTCGTACAGTTAGGTACATTCCTTATACGGTTTGCACACTAATACTCCAGCTGAAGCGTTAGTGTGCTTTTTCTATCTAAATAGTATTACAAATACTAGAATAAATAGGAGGATAATTATAATAAATTGAGTCATTTCTCTTTTTGTCATAAATATCACCTCCTTTTGCAAAATTTTGCAAAGGAGTGCACCTAACACTAATTAAGTATATTCAATAAGATTATATCAATTTTTTGCTTTTCATTCAATATTTTGAAATTAAGATAAGAGTCTTTGTAAGATAATATGTCAAATATTGAACACTCTTTATACGTTCCATTCATTAAAATTCCAAATTAATACAATTCTAGCTGTACGATATTTTCATACAAATTTTTCATTTATTCTTAAAAAATGGCACTTTCAATAACTGAATTAGTGCCCTAGTCTTTTTATTTAAACTGACAAACGCTAAAATCTAAATTTTGTAAAGCATCATCACTACCATTATAAACATATAACTTGTAGCTTTCATAACTTGTAGATTTTACTTTTTCATATTTAGTCTCTAATTGTTCCGTAATTTCTTCTAAAATATTATTATCATCAGTTTTTACTATTAAATAAAAACCCCCATGTTCATTAGTTTTTAGATAAGAATAATCTAATTTAGTCTTGTCTATTTTTATTAATGATGTAATATCTTTTTCTTTAAATTCTAAAGATTGATCTGCAATAAAAGCCCCTAGCCGATCTTTTAAACAATCAACAATTGGCTTATAATTATCAGGTACATAATCATTTATTATCTTTAATAGTTTAAGACTATCTTCTTCATCTAGAACTATTTCCTTACCAATAGTTGTAATATGAATTTCCGTATCTGAATTAGGCACACCATAACCATAAACTTCAATTCCATAAGTATCTTTATCAATAATTAATTCATATACAGCTTCTCCATCACAAGTTTCAGTAGTGTATTCATATTTATCAAATAAATTTAAAATAACTTGTGCTTCATCATTATTAACAGAAATTGTATTAGTTAAAGCATTTGTAATTAAACCCAATTTAACTTCTGGATCATTAATGGTAAATTCAGCATATAAATATTTATCTTTTTTTAATACCCCATTTTCTATAAGTGTCCCAGTTTTAACAATTCTATATCTTCCTGGTTTTAGCTCTCCATAAGAATCTTCCCAATCTAAATCTAATTTTAATTCATTGTCATTTCCAACAAATAAGCCCTCCATAGTAAAATTCATAGCTTTTTTAGGTTTTAATGCTTTCCATTTACCAGCAGTATAATTTTCAATATGATAAGGTCTTCCAAACATACATTTTTCTTTATTTAAATCAGTAATAATTATAGTTGCCCCAGTTTTTGTTAAGGTTCCATCTTGAATAGTCATTGTAACATTTTCCAAAACTTCTTTTTTAGGTTTTAAAAGTGATGTATTAAAAATAAAATAAATACTTGCTAGTATAATAACTACTCCTAAACTAATTAAAGCAATTTTTAAACCTTTTTTCATTTTTTTAATTCCTTTCTTCTTTAACTTAACCCTAACATAATGCTAATAATTTATTATAATCTTTACCAATTAATATAGCATTATTATATTTAGAAAGTACTTTATGACATTCCACATAATAATATTTAGTATTTAAGACTTGATATTCATATACTTTTGTCCCACCATCATTTAAAGATAATATAGGTTTACTATTATTATGAATAATATTTGGTCCATCACTAGAATTTGATAAATAATCTTTTATAGATGTTTTCTCTTCATTTACCATAAATACTGGATCCAATTCATCAGAATATATATTATAATTTTTATTTATTAAGTATAATCCTTGTTCATTTTCAGCTAATGAACACGCAAATTTTGTTCCTTTCCAAGTAGTAACTTTTTCATTATTATTACAATGATAATGGTTTACAAATAATCCTTTATCAATATAATCAATACTTCCTCCATCTAAATTATCTCTTATCTTTAATAATGGACTATTATCAAAGATTTTAGCTTGTAAAGTATCAAGTATAATAACACCAACCAAAACACCTAGAGCAAT
>CANQXQ010000080.1 GCA_947627845.1 uncultured Bacilli bacterium
TTTATCTTTTTTTCAAATTCTGGGATTGCTTCTAATAAAGATTCCGTAATAAAGGTAGGTAATACTTCTCTTAAATTAGTTAAAGCATAGGCTCCCTTAACCATTGGTTTAATAGTTTTAATATTTAATGATTTTTGGTTCTTTTTAAAATCACTCCATAATTGTATGGGAATTTTCCCATTTTCTAAATTATACATTTTACTTTCTAATTGTCTTTGAAAGTTAATACCCGCGAAAGTATCTTCGCCGTAATCTTTAGGACTTACCGTCATAACTATGGCACTATTTGCAATACCGCTATCTCTCTTATAATTACTCATACCATTAATAGCTAAATGTTTAAGTTCACTAGAAGCATTTACAACATATCCTCCGGGACACATACAAAAAGAATAAACTCCCCGATTATCTTTAGTTTTATAAGTAAGTTTATAACTAGCTGGTGGTAAGTATTTAAAAAAATTACCATACTGATTTTTATCAATCATCTCTTGCTTGTGCATAACTCTTACTCCGACAGCAAAAGGTTTAGGTAGCAAATTAATTCCTTTATCTTTTAACATATAAAAAGTATCTCTTGCACTATGACCAATAGCTAAAACTAAAACATCCGCAGGAATTTCTTCCCTATCATTAATTATTATCTTAACCAACTTATTATTTTCAACTATTAAATCCGTTAATTTTGTATTATAACAAAATTTACCTCCTAAATTAATTATTTCTTGTCTTAAATTCTTTATTACTTGTCTTAAATTATCGGTACCAATATGGGGATTATTAACATACATTATTTCTTCGGGGGCTCCACATTCGACAAAGGTTTCTAATACTTTCTTACCTAAATTTCTTTTATCTTTTATTAAAGTATTTAGCTTACCATCAGAAAATGTACCAGCTCCACCTTCCCCAAATTGTACATTGGAATTAACATTTAAAATCCCCTTTTCCCAGAAGTTATCCACATCTTGACATCTTTCTTCCACCATTTTTCCTTGTTCGATAATTATTGGTTTATAACCAGCACTAGCTAATATTAAGGCCGCGAACAGTCCTGCTGGACCCGCACCCACAATTACGGGACGATTATTTATTGGTTCATTCCCTGATTTTGGTAATTCATAAATTTCTTTTTTAACTAGAAATATATCTGAAGATTTAAGTTTTTTTATTACCTGTTTTTCGTTTTTTACTTTAACATCTATTTCATAAACATAAAAAATATTTTCTTTATCTCGCGCATCTAAAGATAATTTATTTATTTCATATGCTAAGATATCTTCAAGTTTAATATGTAAAACTTGAGCGATCTTCTTTTTTAAATTTTCGCTCTTATTATTTAATATACTTAATTTAATTTGTCTTACTCTAATCATTTTATACCTTTCCCAGCCGCGATTCCACTCATCCAAGCAAAACCTAAATTATAGCCACCACAAACACCATCAACATCTAATAATTCTCCCACTAAATAAATATCTTTAACTTTTAAAGATTCCATCGTATAAGGATTAATTTCTTTTAAAACTACTCCCCCTCGACAAATTTGCGCGTTATCATAATCTTTAGTACCAATTACTTTTATTTTAAAATCCATTAGTATATTAACAACTTCTTCTTTATTAACCTCTTGCCATTTAGTATTAATATCCTTTTTAATTTTCTTTAAAATTACATTAACTATTTTATAATTTAAAAATCCCTCTAAAATATTACTTAAAGTATAATTAGTTAACACTTGTTCTTGGTTATCTAAAAACTCAATTAAAGCTTCTTTATTCTTTTTAAACCAAGGTACGAGATTAATTCCTATTTCGACAGTTTTCTCCTTTGCGATACTTTCATTTATCATTCCACTTAAATTAAAACTACATATCCCACTTATTCCTCTATCTGTAAATTGGACTTCCCCAAATTCTTGAGCTTTTAGTTGCTTATCAATATATAAATTTAATATTACTTCACTTCTTACCCCTGCTAAATCTTTTAAAAAGTTATTATCCCCGATTAAAGGAACTAAAGCCGGATAAATAGAAGTTAAATTATGACCTAATTTCTTTATTAATTCATAACCATTATATATATCGTTTTTTAAATAAGCTTTGGACCCCATAGCTAAAACTACTTTATCTGCCAAATACTTATTTTTATCAGTTATAATTTCCCATTTGGTAGTTTTTTTCAAATTTAAAACTTTTTCTTCAGTGATAAACTTCACATTTAAATTTTTAGCCGTATTAACAAGAGCATTAACGACACTTATAGCTTGATTAGAATAAGGATAATAATAGCCATTATTAATTCGAGGCATAATTCCTATACTTTGAAAAAAAGGTAAAACTTCCTCTTTGGTATTATTGTATATTATTTTAAAAATATCTAAATCTTTAGAATGATATTTCGTTATTTCTTGATTCTCATTCCAATAATTACACCGGCCATTCCCGGTTAATAACAATTTTTTACCTATTTTATTATTTTGTTCAATTACATAAACCTTAAATCCTCGTCTTGCTAAAACAATCGCACAAGTTAAACCTGATGACCCAGCCCCAATTACATAAACGTTCATAACATCACCATCATTATTATAACAAAAATTCTAGTGTTATTTAATAATTCGTGATATAATGCAATCGATATAGATAGTGTGAAAAGTTTTATGGAAAACTAGTCACACTAAATAAAAAAGATATTAAAATGAAAATTTTAATATAAATCTATCAAAAGGATAGAAAAAATGTTCTTTGAAAAATAGTAATTAATAAAAAAAAGCATGATGAAAAGAAGTAAAAATAAATGAATTTTTGACTTAAGCGTAGATATCAGAATATTTATAGCCAAGATTAAGTAATTCAATCCATTTATTAGGCATATTAGTAATATTTTTAAGTTCATCAAGTTCAACAGGAGTCATCCAATCAAGAGCTTTGTTAGGCCTTAGGAAATTATTATAAGTAGCAAACAAGACCATATAAGAATTGGCATTATCAAGAGAAGAAAAACCGCCTTTAGGACGATAATAATATTTTAAAGTACGATTAAAACGTTCAATGATTTGTTTTTGAGAACGATATTCTTTAGA
>CANQXQ010000081.1 GCA_947627845.1 uncultured Bacilli bacterium
TGTTCCGAGTTTCCTATCAATTTGGAGCGAGTGATGGGAATCGAACCCACGTTATCAGCTTGGAAGGCTGAAGCTCTACCATTAAACTACACTCGCATAAGTTAGACAATATAAATTATATCATATTATCTAATTTTTTCAACTATATTTTATAAATTTTACTATTTTTCTTAGCTATCTTTGTAATAGCTATAATAGATACTATGCCTAAAGGAAGAACAATATAACCATAATTTATTCCTGTCGCGGGCGTTTCTACTTCACTACAATCTTTTAAGAATTCATCATAACTTACAGATTTACCTTCATGATTATAATAATATGTGTTATCCACAACTGTACAGGTATATTTATAACATTCTTCATAATATTTTTCGGCAGTTACTTTAGTACCATTTTTTCCATAATATTCATTGTCAATAATGACACAAGTTTGAACATTATTTTCGACTACTAATGGTTCAAAACTAGCTTCACATTCCGTATCAGCTAAATTACCTGTAAAAACTAAATCCGCTACTTCAATAGTACCTTTATGAGAAGTACTTGATTTAAAATCAACTGTTGTATTTAAACCATTACTATTAGTCCAATCACTTTTAGTTCGAATATCTTGTAAAGAAACATTCTTTAAAATTAAATTACCAGTAACATGATTAATATCAAAATCTGTTTCAAGATTAATATGACAAGTCATATAAAATGTTTTGTCATCTAAACTTTGTTTAGCATCACAATAGTAATTGAATTTTTGAGATTTAGCCTCTGCTTTAATTGGCATTAGAATTACAGATATGCATAAAAGTAATGTAAATAATTTTTTCATTTTGAAAACCTCCCTGTTTGTAATTAGTTATGATAACCATTTTTTGAGGTTTTGTCAAGAAATTTTAGGGTTTTTTGCACTTTATTTAAGGATATGTTATAATTTAGGTAGAAAGAAAATATTAATGGTGAAGTTTAATGGAGTTTATAGGTATTATTTTTATTATATTAGGTTTAGATATTTTATTACTTTTAAAAGTTGTGGTTTTTAAAAATGAAAACAAGCCAATAATTAAAAGAGATAAATTTAAAAATGCTTGTATTTTAATCCCGGCCCGAGATGAATCATCAGTAATTGAAGATTTACTTATAAGTATCAAGGACCAAACTAGAGAAATTAAGATGGAAGATGTCATAATTATTCTAGAAGATAGTAATGATCCAACTATAGAAATTGCTAAAAAATATAAGGCTACAGCCTTTGTTAGAGTTAATACTAATCTTAAAAGTAAGGGTTATGCGATAGATGAGGCAATAAATAATTTAAATAAAGATTATGATATATATTTTATTTTTGATGCCGATAATGTTTTAGATAAGGATTATATTAAAAATATGGAAAAATCTTATCAAGATGGTTATGATATTGCCACGGGTTATCGGAATTTAAAAAATGGTAATGACTCTTTAATCGCCGCTTCTTCAGGACTTACTTTTACTATTTTAAATACTAATATTAATTCTAAAAGATGTAAACAAACTAGAAATGTTACTTTATCGGGAACTGGTTTATTTATTGCCGGGGATTTAATTAAAAAATGGCATGGTTTCCCTTTTCATAGTTTAACGGAAGATTATGAACTTACTTTATATTCAATTCTTAATAATTTAACAAGTGTTTATAATGATGAAGCGGTATTTTATGATGAACAACCAATTTATTATAAAAATACTATAAATCAGAGAATGCGGTGGATTAGAGGTTATTTTGATAATCGTAAAAAATACATTCCAATCTTTAAACAAAGTTTAAAAAATAATTTTAATTATGGTTCATTAATTAGTGAAATTGTCGGAATGAAACCTTATATATTAATAATTATAGGTGTATTTTTATTTATTATTAGTCAAATAGTTAATATGGTATTTAAAGGTATATTTATTAATTCTTTAATGAAAATATTATTAGTATTATTAATTATTTATTTAATTGTTTTATGTCTAATAGCGAAAGTTTTATATATTGATAAAGATACTATTAATTTAAATAAAAAAATGCAAATAAAAGCTTTATTCTTTAGTCCCCTTTTCTTTTTAACTTATATTCCATGTGCCATAAAAGCTTTATTAAAAAAGAAAGTAACATGGGAAAAAGTTCCGCATGTTAGAAGATGGAAAAATGATAACTAATCAAACGATTAGTTTTTTTATAAAAAAAAGATTCCTTAATCTTTGGAATCTCCAATTATTGATAACAAATGAATAAAGATATTTATATAATCTAAATATAATTCAAAAGCTCCATTAATAGCTAATACTTCTTCATCAATAGATGTTTCACTTAATAGTTTAATTTTTTTAATATCATAAGCGGTATAAGCAAGAAAGATTAAAATACAGATAATCGAAATAATTAAATCAAAAGTAGAATTATTTAAAAATAAATTAATAACCGTACAGATAATTACACCTAATAAAGCCATTAATAAAAATGTTCCTATCTTACTTAAATCAAGTTTAGTAAAATAACCTATTAGACCAAATATACCAAAAATTACCGCCGCGATTAAGAAAACATATATAACCGAAGATATTTCAAATAATAGAAAAATACTGGAAAATGTTAGACCACTTACAAAAGAATAGAGTAAGAAACATATTTTAGCTGATGTGGGTTTCATTTTCATAACTCGGGTGGAAAAGTAAATAACTAGTCCTAATTCTAATAAAATAAATAACCAATAAAGACTACCACTAAAAATAGCATTAATCATATTTTCATTAACTGAAACAAGATAACCAGTCATAAATGTTACTAATAAGCCTAAAAACATCCAAAGAAATGTTTTTGATAATAATTTATTCATGTTTACCTCCTTATATTTATATTATACCATATTTTGGAATAAATACCAATTCTCTTATTATTATATGATTTTAACTAAACTGTTGTATTACAATTGATGTGAAACGATTATATATAAAAAAAGTGATTCAAGTAGTATAATTGAGTTGTATTAACAA
>CANQXQ010000082.1 GCA_947627845.1 uncultured Bacilli bacterium
ATTATTCTAAATAGTTAAAAAATAGGTCTGTATCAGACCACACGCAAACCCTTATAAATAAAGGAAAAAATAGAAAAATGTCTTCACTGCATTCAAAGAGTAGCCCTAATTAGAACTTTAGCCTTAAAACCTGATATCTTAATTTTGGATGAGCCATTTAGTAAATTAGATTATCAATCCCGCTTAAAAGTTAGTGATGATGTTTATAAAATAATTAAAAATGAACATAAAACAGCTTTAATGGTTACTCATGATTTAGCGGAAGCTATAAGCTTATCTGATCGAGTAATTGTTTTAAGTAAAAGACCATGTTATATTAAAAATATTTATGAAATAAAAAGAGAGAAAAATTTAAACCCCATCGAAAATCGTAAAGATAAAAATTTTGCCAAATATTATGACTTAATCTGGAAAGATTTAGCTTATGAAGAGTAAAGAACAATATCTAAAACATTTAAAAAAAGAAAAATTTTTTATCTTTTTCTCTCAATTATTTATTTTAATAGCTTTTCTTATAACTTGGGAACTTTTAAGTAATTATAATATTATCAATCCTTTTATTTTCTCTAGTCCTAGTAGAATTATAAGTACTATCAAAAACTTATATTTAAATTATCATTTAATTTCTCATATCTTAACTACTTTATATGAAACTATCATTGCTTTTTCTTTAGGCATTATCTTAAGCTTTTTAATTGCTATCATTCTCTACCAATTTAAAATTGTTTATAAGATTGTTGATCCCTATCTAACTATGTTAAATAGTTTACCCAAAGTCGCATTAGGTCCTTTAATAATAATTATTATTGGTGCTAATTCTAAGTCAATTATTACGATGGCTTTACTTATCAATTTAATTGTTGGTATAATGAATATTTATAATGGTTTTAATAATATTAATCCTGACTTAATTAATCTATTTAAAACTTTTAAAGCATCAAAAATAGATACTCTCTTAAAACTAACTATCCCTGCCTCTTATAAAACCATTATCTCAAGCCTAAAATTAAATATATCAATGACTTTAATTGGTGTTATTATGGGTGAATTTCTAGTTAGTACTAAAGGAATTGGTTATTTGATTATTTATGGTACTCAAATCTTTAATTTAAATATTGTTATGAGTGGTATTGTTATCTTAATAATTATCTCATTTATACTTTATAAATTAGTTATCTATATTGAAAAGAAATTAATAAAATAGACTTAAGCTAAAATAGTTTAAGTCTTTGTTTTTTATTTTTTTAACTCTTTATTAGCCATCACTATCATATATATAGACATAGCTGTATTTATTAAACACACCACAAATCCCATTATACTCGTCATTATCGTTTTAAATCTTATATCATTTGCTCCAAACATGGAAACCATGGCAACTTCTAAAGAAATCATCGAAATCATGGCAACCGTTAAGTTAATACATTTACTTGAAGCTAAAAGTGGACTATGATTTTTTCGATATTTAATGACATTTATAATAGCACTTATAATTAAATAAAAATCATACATAGCAACTATATAAATAATAAATCCTGCGTAAGTTATTTTTTGATTTTGTTTAATTATTAAGACAATCATACCAGTTAATATTAAATTTAGAAATAATAGAATTATACCTGTTAATTTTAGTTTTTTATATTCTTCTTTTAAATTTTTTCCCACTTCATTTTTTATATCTTTTACAATAGATAATTTTATGAAACATAAAATTAAATAATAAACTGCAAAAGTAATAAACCACCACGACATATAATATATTCCTGT
Source organism: uncultured Bacilli bacterium (assembly GCA_947627845.1). Classification (GTDB taxonomy): domain Bacteria; phylum Bacillota_I; class Bacilli_A; order RF39; family UBA660; genus Caccenecus. Next base: position 1,768 of record CANQXQ010000082.1, read on the forward strand.
GCCTAATTTAAAAATACCATACCCAAAATGAAGTAATGTAGCAAATGTTAAACTAATTTTTGTTATTAAAAGTTCATGTTTTTTATAAAGCTCATAAAGTTTAGATTTCTTAATAGCTTTATTACTAAATTCGCCCATTTTGCAAAACCAAATAATGAATATAATTAAAGCATAAGTAGATAAAAAATAACTTATATAAGCAAGTGGGGTATTCTCTAAATGCCAACTAAAAACATAAATAAGTAACCCAAAAGCTAAATTAAATAAAATAAATCCAATTATTTTATTTGGCCCAAATAATTTGTTTAATATCTTTTTCATAACTAACCTCTAACTTTTATAATTATATCATTAAAAGAAAAAAGGAAGAATATCTTCCAAGTAAATAACTAATCTTTGTTACTTTTTAAATAAGAATATATTGGATAGTTAAATACACATACAAGTAAACCAAGAATACCTATAATTATACCAATTAATAAATCAGTTTTAGATGGATCACCCACCATTACTTTACTCATCCCAAAGCCCATGACTAACGCTCCAACTATTCCTATTAACCAAGTAAATACTATTCCCCAGTTTATCGGACCATGTTCTTTTTTAGGATGATTTTTGCGATATACAGGAATAATACAAAGGAGAATAATAAAGCCTAAAACTGTCACTACAACACCTGCTTTAAATAAATCCCACTCTGGTATTAAACACATCGTCAAACCTATTGCAAATACTAAACCCCCAATAGTTCCTAAAATAATTTCTAATAAAGTTTCTTTTTTCATAATTTCCTCCCATAACTTTATTTATTTAATTTTTCTTGTTCTCGCATCTTTTGTTCTTTTTGTAATCTTGCTTTTGCTTCCTCTACTGTTTCATCATCTTTTTTTAAGAAAGTATCAACAAATTTATCTTCTACTTTTTGATAGCCACCAACCACAGTATCTTCAATTTTTTTGTAGCCTCCCACAACGGCTTTTTCAATTTTTTTATTAGCATCTACAATTTTAGACATATAATCACTCCTTTCAATAATAAGACACTTGTCTTTTTTTTACAATTTTAGTATAATCTTTTAAAAAGAAAAATACAATCAACAATTTATAGACATTTGTCTAATTAAAGGAGTCAATATATGAATACACCCAATAATAAAAGAAGAAAAGAAACAAGAG
>CANQXQ010000083.1 GCA_947627845.1 uncultured Bacilli bacterium
CCAATAATTATTGAACGCCCTACCCTATCTATGAATTTCTTAGTTAATAACTCCCCTTTTGCTGGTAAAAGTGGTAAATTCTTAACTACACGCCATATTAAAGAAAGATTAGAAAAAGAACTTGAAACTAATGTTGGTTTATTAGTCGAAGAAATCCCGGGAACTGATGGCTATAAAGTAAGTGGTCGGGGTGAATTACATTTATCTATCTTACTCGAAAATATGCGCCGCGAGGGTTATGAACTATCTGTATCTAAACCCGAAGTATTATTTGAAGAAATTGATGGTGTTAAATGTGAACCATTTGAAAAAGTTATTATTAATGTTCCTAGTGACTATTCTGGAACTATCATTAATGATTTACAAGAAAGAAAAGGCACTCTAGAATTAATTAATAATAATGAAGATAATTATGTTCACTTAGAATTTAGTGCCCCAACTAGAGGCTTAATTGGCTATCGTAGTAGCTTTATTACTAACACTAAAGGTGAAGGAGTCATGGTTCGTTCATTTGATTGTTATAAACCTTATGTTGGTCCTATTACACGTCGGAAAAATGGTGTTTTAGTTTCTATGGAAAATGGTAAAGCTTTAGGCTATTCTCTATGGAATTTACAAGAACGGGGAACTTTAATAATTGAACCCGCGACCGACGTCTATGTGGGAATGATTATTGGTATTCATAATCGAGACAATGATTTGGATGTCAATCCTTGCAAAAATAAAAATTTAACTAATACCCGGGCAAGTGGCTCTGATGAAGCAATCAATTTAACTAGACCTAAAACCTTTACTTTAGAAGAAGCTTTAGAATTTATTGAAGATGATGAATATGTCGAAGTAACACCAACTGATATTCGATTAAGAAAAAAGATTTTAGATCCTAAAGATCGTTTTAGAGAAAATCGTTAAAAAAGAGTTTTACTTTTTGTAAAACCCTTTTTTATTGAAATTTTATTCCATTTTTATTAATATTATTTGATCTCATAACTCGTGAACCATTAGGATTTAAGACATATTCCGCGGTCATTACAAAATAAGGATTGTCTTGATCTAATACTTCAATATTAATTACTATTTGATAACCAACTAAACCTAAACCTGATTTATTTTTAACTGGCATTCTTGTTATTTTATGCCGAAAATCTTGATTACTAAATTTAATTCCCATCGCTTTTAAGTCATCTCGAGCTTTAGTATAATCTCTGGTTGATAATGTCTCATTAGGACTACTATTAGGATTTAGTGCACAACCATTACTAGATAAATCTACCGATAAAATATAATTAGTATTATAATTCGTATCTCCATATTGACATGTCGTCGCTGTTTTATCTCTAATTATTATTTCGACACTTGCACTTTTACCCTCGGCCGTCGCTGTTATAATCGCTGTTCCGGCTTTTACTCCGGTAATAACTCCGCCATTTACTGTTGCTATACTAGCATCACTACTACTCCAAACCACCGCTTTATTTGTCGCATTTGTTGGTTTAACTGTTGCTTTAACTGTCTTACTTTCACCCACAAATATATACATTGTTTTATAATTTAAAGATACACTACTAACTGGAACATTACCCACAGTTGGAGGTGGATTAGTTGTATTGATCTTTTCCCAATGAGCTGTTAAAGTAACATTAGTCGTTATAGGGGTATTAAAATCAAACTTATTGTTGCCTCTGTACCAACCACTAAAATTATAACCCTCTTTAGTTGGTGCTGGTGGTTCTTTAATAAGTTCTCCTTCTTCTACTCTTGAACTCTTAACTTCACTGCCACCATTAGCATTAAAGGTAACTAAATATAATAATTTTTCAGATTTAATAATACTTAATTTAACTTTACTACTAGTAACATTTCCATAAGCATCTATAGTATTAAACTTAATATCATATGTTCCTTCATCTTTATAAGCACTATAATCTATAGTATTCCCATTCTCATCTTTATCATCTAAAACATATTCATATTTACATACATAACTAGTATCATTACAAGATTGGACAAAATCTCTTATATCATATGTATCACCCACAAATATTTCTAAATCATTAGTCTTAACTTGAGGTCCCGTTGTATCTACAACTTTTAAATTAATGGTATAATCATTTTCCAAAATATTAATTGTAATTCCATAACTAGCCGGTGTAACTAAAGTAGCTTTTACACAATCATATTTTTCTAATAAATCTTCATTATTAGCAATATCATTAACCTCTTCTTCTGTACAAGTTGCTAAATTATAATTAATTTCAAATTCTTCCGGATAAGTAATTTTAATCTCATCCCAATCGATATTCTTTATTTCTTCAAAATAATCTTTAATTTGAGGAATGCTACTGCCAGCCTCAATAACTAACTCATTTTTAAGGGTAAAACTAGGTTTATTATTTTCTATTACTCTTCTACTATGACCTTTAGTCGCAAGTATTACAATAATTATAGCTAAAATTAAAAGTAAAGCTGATGCTCCCATAATTAACCATTTAGTTTTATCCTTATTGCCATACTTTTTATTATAACTTTCATCAAAAATAAATCTTTTCTTTTTTGCCATAACATCACCCTAGTCTCAGTATAATATTATATTACCATGTTTTTTAAAATAAAGCTATACTTTTTAATTTATATTTACCTTAAATAATTAAGCAATGCAAATAATATAACTTTTTATAATATTTTAATAATGTCTCAATAATATTCAATGTAATTAGAAAGAGGTAATATTATAAATGGCTTTTAATCTTAATATTGAACTTAAGAAATCAATAAATAAATAAATATGTGTAAGGTTTCCTGTCAATGTTATAAATGATATTGAAAAAATTGCAAATAAAAATAATATTTCTTTTTCTAAATTTGTTATTCAAGCCTGTGAATATGCAAAACAAAAGAAAAAGAATAAAATAGAGCCTAAAAGGCTTT
>CANQXQ010000084.1 GCA_947627845.1 uncultured Bacilli bacterium
TATTATAATAATTTTCTTTTTCTTTCCTAAATTATTCCACTTATCTTTTAGTTTCTTTTTTTCTTTTTTAGGTTTTTTAATTTCTTTAGCCCCTTTAACTGTTTCCTCTTCTTTAGAGTCTGGTGCTAAACCAAAATCTAATTCATCGGTCACATGTTCTTTATTAGCCCCCTCCATTTCAATATTATCTATCGGTTCGGGAACTTCTTCATTTAAAGCAAATAAATCTTGAGTTTTTTCTAAATCGTCATACTTCATTTGAAACACTCCTTTATAATAACTATAGTATATCATAAATAGCTATAATAATCTATATTCCGGCATAAAAAAAGTTAGACTTTACTCTAACTATTCTTCATCTTTATTTACTTTAACGACTTCAGTATCTTTATAATACCCACATTTAGTACATGCTCTATGTGGTCTTAAAGCTTCTCCACATTTAGGACATTTAGTTAATGCTCCAACCTCTTTTTTTAGGTGAGTACGACGCATTCTTTTTTTAGTTTTGCTTGTTCTTCTAAAAGGAACTGCCATAATTTCACTCCTTCCCTATCTTATCCCATAAATTAGTCAGTTTTGCTAATCGTGGGTCTATTTCATCATTTTTAGGTTCTTCCCCTAAACTCCAACCATCACCAAACATGTGAGCATCATTTACGGTTGTAAGTCTAATCGGGACTTCCAGTACAATATTTTCCCACAAAATCTTCATAATATCAAGTGTTTTTTGCTCTGTTTTCGTATATTCCTTTAAAAATTCTTCATTAACTTCATATTCTTCCTTAATTTTTAAATCTAAAGGGTAATCAATATTATCTAAAGTAACACTATCTTTTAAAACCATTTTCCCTGTAACATTTAAATCTATTTCTAAATTATCTATCGTATTATAACCTACATAACCTTTAACATGTAAATTATTTAAAGCAACAATATCTTTATTATCATAAATATTTTTATCAAAAGTAAAATCTTCATCTAAATATACTTTATCAGTTAAATTATTAATATTTATCTTCATACTATCACCACTTAAATTATATTATAAACATCTTTTTTTTACAAGTTAATTCTTATACCTTAAATTTTCCTTAAATCTTTGATATACTAATTTATAGGTGAATTGTATGGGTGCTATTGGAATTATTGGAGAATATAATCCTTTTCATAAAGGTCATATCTATCATATAAACGAAACTAAAAAAATGTTTCCCAACGAACCTTTAATTTTAGTTTTAAATGGTTATTTTTTACAAAGAGGTGAAATAAGTGTTTTATCTAAAGAAAATAAAACAAAATTAGCTCTAATTTATGGGGTAGATTTAGTCGTCGAACTTCCTTTTATTTTTGGCTCGCAAAGTGCCGATATTTTTGCCAAAGCGGCAATTAAAATTTTAAAATATTTAGGTTGTACTGATTTAATTTTTGGAAGTGAATCTAATAATCCTGAACTCTTAAAAGAATTAGCTTTAAAACAAGAAAGTGCCACTTATCAAAAGAAAGTAAAAGAACTACTTGCTACAGGTATCAACTACCCCACGGCTTTAGCTAAAGCTTTAGATATTAAAGAAAATATTTTTAATCCCAATGATTTATTAGGTATCTCTTATCTTAAAGCTATAAATAAATTACAAGCTCATATCACTATTCATACCATTAAAAGAACTAGCAATTATCATGATTTAGAGGCTAATGATGAAATAATTAGTGCCTCTAATATTCGCAGTAAATTAAAACATAATGAAGATATTTCTTTATATGTTCCCAAAAAGACTATTAATTTAATTGAAAATATTTCTTTAGACCAATATTTCCCTTATTTAAAATATAAAATTTTAACTGATAATGATTTAGCCAAATATTTAACGGTTGATGAGGGTATTGAAAATAGATTAAAAGAAAAAATCTTAATTTCAAATAATTTACATGATTTTATTTTAAATGTTAAAACTAAAAGATATACTTATAATAAAATATGTCGAATGTTAATTCATATCTTAATTGGTGTACCCAAAGATGTAAATGTTATCGCGGACATCGATTATATTAAAATCCTAGGTTTTAATCAAATAGGCCGAAATTATTTACGCAATTTAAAAGATTTAGAAGTGGGACTAGTTCCCATTCCTAATAGTTTAACTTATAAATATGAACTTATCGCCGCGAGCATCTATAGTTTAATTAGTAAAAATAATATTCTTGCCTTTGAAAAAAGTAATAAGCCTATCGCTTGGGAATAACTTATTACTCTTTTTTTCTTTCTAATGTTAATGCTCTTGTTATCTCTTTAGGAAAACATAATAATTCATGGACATAAAGAAATCTATTAATTTCCTCGTATTCTTGAGTTACATCATCTAAAGCTTGTAAATCCTGATAAGTAAAATAGGAAATTTCTTCAACATCCATTAAATCATAATAATCTTCTTTTTTTAAAATTAAATTTAAAGTATAATCATAGACTACTTGAGTTCCATCTATAACCCCCACTAAAAAAGCATGCATACACTTAAAATTTTGTTCTCCCTTAATTAGAGCTAAAACTACATCTAATTTATTTTTTAAAGCTATATAATAGGATTCATAGCATTTCCCATATCGCTCTTTACTATATAATTTATGATCATTCGTATAATCCGCCATTATTTTAAACGGAATTTTAAAAAATACATACCAATCATTATCTTTTGTAATATGAAATTTTTTCATGCGAAAAAAATTTACCG
>CANQXQ010000085.1 GCA_947627845.1 uncultured Bacilli bacterium
ATTGAGGGAAAAACGCCCGATATAACGAGTGATGATGTTACTGATTCATCCGAGGATGCTTCAACGGTGTGTGGTCTCGAGGAATAACTTTTCCTCTTTTTCATAAAAATACTTGTTAAAACAAGTATTTTTTTTTATAATGAAATTAGGTGGTAAAGATGCTTATAGGTTCACATGTTTCTTATGGAAAAGAGGGGTTAGTGGGCAGTGTTAAGGAAGCTTTAAGTTATGGTTCCTCAACTTTTATGTTTTATACAGGAGCTCCACAAAATACTATTAGAAAGACTATTGATAATAATTTAGTTGTAGAAGCTTTAAAATTAATGGAGGAAAATAATATTGATATAAATAAAGTTATATGTCATGCCCCTTATATAATTAATTTAGCTAATGATTTGGATTCGGCTAAATATAATTTTAGTATTAATTTTTTAAAGAATGAACTTAAAAGATGTGAAGAATTACAAATTAAATATTTAGTTCTTCATCCGGGTTCTAGTGTCGGATTAGAAAGAACGAAAGCTTTAGATAATATTGCTTTTGCTTTAAATCAAATTATTGATAAAGATGCCAAAGTAATGATTTTATTAGAAACTATGGCCGGAAAAGGAACAGAATTATGTTCAACTTTAGAAGAAATTAAATATTTAATAAGTAAAGTAAATTATAAAATTGGAGTATGTTTAGATACTTGTCATTTAAATGATGCAGGGTATGATATTAAGAATTTTGATAGTTTTTTAGAACAATTTGATGAGTTAATTGGGTTAGATTATGTTAAATGTATTCATATAAACGATAGTAAAAATGGATTAAATTCCCATAAAGATCGTCATGATAATATTGGATGGGGAACTATAGGGTTTGAGAGTATTTATAAAATTGTTACTAATAAAAGATTAGAAGATATTCCTAAAATATTAGAAACTCCTTATATTGGGGAAAATGAAGAAGATAAAGAAAGAATATACCCGCCTTATAAATTTGAAATTGCAATGTTAAAAGAGGGAATATTTAATCCCCATTTAAAAGAAGATATTCGGGCATTTTACAAAAATTAATAATTCTTTTTATTTTAGTGAATAAAATATTTTATTATTTAGCATAAATAAAATAGAAAGGATGCTAAAAATGAATAAAAAGGAAGCGTGGAATAAATTTAAAAAATCAGGAAAAGTTGAGGATTATTTAAAGTATAAAGAAATTGAACGGGATGAAGAAAATAACTAAACATTTAAAATATTTTAAGTGTTTTTTTATTTTTTAATCTGTTATAATATTGGTGGTGGTAGTATGTTAAAAGAAATTATTGGAATTATTGTAAGAGAAATACCTTATGGAGAAACATCAAAAATTATTCATCTTTTAACTAATGAGGGTTTAATTGGGATTATGTGTAAAGGAGCTAAATCTTTAAAAAGTCCTTTTAGAGCAACAACTTTAAAATTTACTTATGGCAAATTTATTATATATTATAAAGAAAATAAATTATCGACTTTGCATAGTGTTGATGTTTTAAATCCTTTAACTAATATTAAGAATGATATTATTTTATTAAGTTATTTAAATTATTTAACTGAACTTACTTTACAAGTTCTAAAACAAAGTAATGAGAATATTTATGATGATTATATAACCACAATTTTTAAAATAGAAGAGGGTTTAGATCCTTTAATTATGGGTAATATTTTAGAAATAAAATATTTAGATTATTTAGGAGTAGGGCTTAATTTAGATGCTTGTGTCTCTTGTGGAAGTAAGGCGAATATTTTAACTATTGATGGAGATCGGGGCGGTTATATTTGTAAAAACTGTTATCAAAATGAATTAATTGTCGAGCCTAAAACTATTGAAATTTTAAGAATGTATTATTATGTCGAGATAAAAAGTATTTCTAAATTAAAAATTAGTAAGAATGTCAAAGAAGAAATAAATAGATTTTTAGATACTTATTATGATCGTTATACGGGTTTATATTTAAAAAGTAAAAACTTTTTAAAAAAATTAGAATAATATAGCTTTTTTTGTCTTTTTTTGATAAAATTAAAATATATTATACGAGAGGTGAGTTATATGGAAGAAAATGAAACTTATGAGGGGTTTGAAAAAATAAATAAAACCCGCAAATGGAAATTTATTATCATTAGTATTTTAGTGCTTATTGCAATTGGTATAGGTTTATTTGTTGGCTATACTAAATTAACGCAAGATCCTTTAATCGTTTATAAAATGGCAATTAATAATATGCATGATTATTTAGCCGAAAGAATAAGTGATGATAATAAGTTAGATAAGTTTAAAATTGATGGGGAAACTGAACCATTTACGGTTGAATTAGATGCTAAACTTAATAGTAATGTTGAGGAAATTAAACCATTAACCGGGATTAATTATAATTTACGATTAGGAATTGATAACCCTAAAAAACAAGGTAGTGTAAGTCTTGGCCTTGGTGATGGTAATAAAGATATTGTTAGAGTTTTAGCGGCTTTAATGAATAAAAATGTTTATGTAAGTAGTAAAGAAATTTATGATAAAGTGGTAAAAATAGGCGAAATTGATTTAGATAGTTTTTTAGAAGAGAATTTTGTTTCGGGAATAACAGTTAATGATGAAGAGGTAGATTTTTCTAGTGTCGATGCTAA
>CANQXQ010000086.1 GCA_947627845.1 uncultured Bacilli bacterium
CTTTTCTATCAATCATATTATAATTTTCTAACTTATACTTAAATTATATATTCTCCTATAGTTAAAGTCAAGAAAAAGTTCGGTATTTTAACATTATAAATTAATGATTTCTTTTTAATGAGAAAATATATATGGTGATTAATTATGTATAGCAAGCTTAAGGATTTACGTTTGGATAAAGATTTATTGCAAAAAGATTTAAGTACAATTCTTAATATAGATAATGGTACTTATGCAAGATATGAAAATGAATATTATATTATGCCCCTTAAGCATTTAATTAAAGTATGTGATTATTTTGATGTTTCTTTAGATTATATCTTTGATTTTAGTGATGATAAATGTTATAAAAATATAAATAAAGAAATTGATAATTATGTAGTTGGAAATAGATTAAAAGAATTTAGAAAAGAAAATAAATTAACACAAACTAAACTTGGTAATATACTTAATACTACTAAAACTGTTATTTGTGGGTATGAAAAAGGTCGCTATTTAATTGCGACACCTTTTTTATATACGATATGTAAAAAATATAATATCTCGGCTGATTATTTACTTGGTAGAGTTGATGAACCTAAATATTTGGAAAATAAAAAAGACGTTTAAACAAGCGTCTTAATAAAATATAAATTATTTTTCTTCAGTATTTAAACCATATTTACGGTTAAATCTTTCGATATTACCAGTTTTTTTAACTTTACCTTGAGCACCGGTATAGAATGGATGACATTCACTACAAACTTCAACTTGAATATTTTCTTTAGTTGAAACAGTTTTAAATGATGCTCCACAAGCACAAGTAATAGTTGTTTCTTTAGTTACTGGATGAATTCCTTTTTTCATGTTTTTTCCCTCCCGCCATATCAAATTTTTTGACATAGTAATTAATTCGTCTTAAGTATTATATCATATTTTTAATAGTTTACAAGTATTTTTTTATTTCTTTATAAATTGCTTTATGAGCTTCGTAATTTAAGTAATGGCTATTATTAGTTAAAAAATAATTATCGGTTATTATATTATTAATATCAACAAAAATAAAATTATTAGATAAAGTTATATCTCTAATTATAGCATTTATTTTAGCAGTATTTAATTTATCTATTTGACCTTTAGAATAAATACCTAGAACTAATACTTTATTTTTATTTAACATTTTAATCATACTTAATAATTCTTCTAAATCATGAGTAAATTCTTTTCTTACCGTACTATTTATTTTAGTGTTTACAAGTTCATCCATGCCAATAGCAATTGTTAAAATATCAGCTTCATTTATAGCTCGCTCTATTTCGATTTTTTTATTTTTAAAATAACGAGTTTCATTTTCTTTTATTTCATAAATTAATTCTTTAATAGTTAAATTAGAGCCAGCAAATTCATAAAAGTTTCTTAATTTATGTCTTATTTTATAATCTTCTTTTAAATAATCATTAAAACTATAACCCTCAATATTATAAGGGGTCATACCTGATGCAAGGCCATCTCCTAAAGAAGTAATGGTTATTTCATCATTTTGGGTATAAAAATAAATTATAAATGATAAGATTGTGCCTAAAATAGTAATTAAAAGTAGCTTTTTTTTCATTAATATCTACCTCAAAAAAAAATATAGTACAATATACTATATTTCTTCTAATTCAATTTTAGCACCGACATTAGTTAATTTATTTACAATATTTTCATAGCCTCTTAATATATGTTCAACATCAGTTATAATAGTAATTCCCTCCGCGGTTAGGCCGGCTAAAACCAGGGCTGCTCCTCCACGAAGATCCGTTGCTAAAACCTCAGTACCATGAAGTTTAGTAGGACCATTTATAATAGCAGTCATTCCATTAACTTTAATATTAGCACCCATTTTATTTAAAGATGGAACGTGGCCCATGCGATTTTCCCAAATAGTTTCTTCAAATAAAGATGTGCCATTTGCTTGGGTTAGTAAAACACTCATAGGTTGGCCAATATCAGTAGGAAATCCAGGGTAAACTAAGGTTTTAATATTACAGGGCTTTAAATTATTGGTCTTGGAAATGACGACGTTATCATTATTAACCTTAATATTAGCGCCCATTTCTTGTAATTTAGTAGTTAAAGCTTCAATATGTTTGGGAATAATATTTTTGATACATAAATTATCACCCACTAAAGCACCTAAAATAATATAAGTTCCGGCTTCAATGCGATCAGGTAAAACAGAAATTTCGGCCCCATGCATAGAAGTAGTTCCGACAATAGTTATTTCACTAGTTCCCGCACCTTTAATATTAGCGCCCATTGCATTTAAAAATTCAGCAATATTAACGATTTCGGCTTCTTCCGCGGCATTATGAATAATCGTGGTACCCTCAGCATAAGTAGCAGCCAGCATTAAATTAATAGTGGCACCAACACTTTGAAACCGCAAATAAATATCAGTTCCAATTAATTTATCAGCTTGTAAAATATATTTATCTTCGTGAGTAGTGATATTTGCGCCTAAAGCTTTAAAGCCCTCAATATGAATATCGATAGGACGAGCGCCTATATTACAACCACCAGGAATATAAATTTCGACATATTTTTCACGGCCTAATAACGCG
>CANQXQ010000087.1 GCA_947627845.1 uncultured Bacilli bacterium
GCCCATAGTAATACAACAAATAGTACAATATTAGATGCAATAATAAAATGGTATGATACTGATAGCAAATTAAGCGCTACAGATAAAGCAAAGATAGATGGAGCAACCGGATTTTGCAATGATAGAACCCCATATCAGTATAGTGGACTAACAGCAACATCAGAACCCGATACAAGTCAATATGGCTTTGGAAAAACAGATACAGCGTATGGAGCATATTTTAGATTAAACCAAATTAAACAGCCAACATATGAATGTCCACAAGCAAGTCAAGATTTATTTACAACAGAAGGAAATACGGGAAATGGAGTAGGCCAAGTACCAGTAGGATTAATAACCGCGGATGAAATAATGTATGCAGGAGCAGGAAAAATATTGATTTCTAGTAATTATGGTTATTGGTTATGCACAGAAAATCATTATTGGACCATGTCTCCGTATTCTTTTAAAGGCTACGCTGTCGTGTTCAATTTTGGAACCTTTGGGCAACTCCACGGTGTCTACAACGTGGAGACCATGTCTGGTGTGCGACCAGTAATCAATCTGAAATCTACTACAAAATTTAGTGGAACAGGAACCGTAAGGGATCCATACATTCCTTCTTGAAAATAACAAAAAAACATGCTCATATTGCTTCTTCTTATTCAAATATGAGCATGATATATTTATCATTGGTAGGGAAATCCCTACTTTTTTATTTAAAAAAAATAAATAATTTGTTATTATATTAACAAGAGGAAATATATATGGAAAAATTATTTCAAATAAATAATAAAGATTTTAATAAAGTATCAACCACGGTTCTTTATACGAGTTCTTATAACTATTTAGATGATGCTAAAGAATTTATTCATCATAATATAGTTGTAATTACTAAAGACCAAAATGCTAATATAAATAATATACCCGAATATTTATTAAAAAGCTTTAATTGTTTAGAATTACTAAATAAACCCAACTTAACTAGAATAGATAATTTAAAAATAACAATTCTAGATAATTTAAATAATAAAAGTGATGTATATGTTTTTTTAAATGTTTTAACTTATTTAGATAATGAATTTAAAAAAAGAGTTATTAATTATTTAAAAGAACAAAATAAAATAATTATCAACTATACTGAAGATATAGAAGAAGCTTTATTATTAAATTATATAATAGTTATTCATGATAATAAAATAATTATGGAGGGGTATAAAGAAGATATCTTAAAAGAAGAAAAAATCTTAAAGAAATTAGGTTTTAATCTTCCCTTTATAGTGGAATTATCAAATGGCTTAAAATATTATGGTTTAGTCAATAAATTATATTATGATAATGAAAGTTTGGTGTCAGATTTATGGAATTAATGCAAATAATACCTAAACTTGAGAAATCTAATATTTATGGTTTAATGGGTAATATTGATATAAATACCAATAATAATAATTATTTTATTATAGACGATTATAAATTTAAAGATACAGCCCAGGAATATTTAAATAATCCTAAAGCTATCGCGGCTTTAAAAATGGTACTTTTAAATGAAGATTGTTTAACTAAAAAAGTAAATGAATTATCTTTATCAGAAATAAAAAGAATAATTTTAGCTAAAACCTTATTATCTAATAAAGAATATTTAATATTTAATTATTTTGAAAAAGATTTAACTAATAAAGAAAAAGAAGAATTTAAACGCTTATTTAAAAGATTAGCGACGGACTATAATAAAACAATTTTAATATTTACTAATGATATTACTTTTATTTGGGAAATAGCTAGTTATTTAATATATGTTGAAGAGAATAGTATTAATATTTATAATAAAAATGATTTTAATATTTTAAATTATATAACTAAACCTAATATTATTGAATTTATTGATTTAATGCATACTAAAGGTTTAGATATTGCTTATTATAAAAATCCTGCAGATTTATTAAAAGCAATATATCGATTAAAGGAGAAGAAGTAAAATGCATTACTTAATGAGTATAAGTTATGATGGTTCCAAGTTTTATGGCTTCCAAAGGTTAAAGAATTATGATACTGTTCAAAAGAAACTAGAAGAAGCTTTAAGCTTGATAAATAAAAAAGAAATAACCATCAAAGGTGCCGGAAGAACCGACCGAGGAGTTCATGCTTTAGATCAAAAAGCCACTTTTGATTTAGATATTGCCATTAATCCTAAAAATTTACAAAAAGCTTTAAATAGTTTAATTGAACCCTATATATATGTTACCAATATTATAGAAGTAAATAATATATTTATAAAATTAATTTAGGTGAATATAATCCTTTATTAGTTAATTATACATATTTTCCTAATTATAAATTAGATATTAAAAGTATGAAAAAATGTGCTAAATTATTTCTAGGAGTGCATAATTTTCAAAATTTTGTAAGTGGCAGTAGAAATAACTTTGAATGTATTATTTATAATATAAATTTTAAAATAAAAGATAATATTTTAGAAATAAAATTTATTGGTAAAAGTTTTTATCGTTATATGGTTCGTAATTTAGTCGGAGCCATGTTAGATGTAAGTCGAGG
>CANQXQ010000088.1 GCA_947627845.1 uncultured Bacilli bacterium
AGTTTATCTTTGTTTCTTATCAACTCATTTGCATTAGTAAATGCAAAAATGGGACATTTTTAAAAAATCTTAACAGTAAAACTTGCCAAGCAATTAATTTAAAAACTAGTTAAAAGATTAACTAAATTCATAAATTTATCACTAAAAATAAAGACTAAAGCCATAGTACTTATTAAAAATGGACCATAAGGCACTTCTTTGTTTTTATTAAGCATAATTGTTGCTAAGGCATACGGAAGAGCAATTAGAGATGAGAATATAATAGCAATTAAACCTAATCTAAAGCCCATGATAATGCCCATGACGCCCGCGAGTTTAATATCACCGCCTCCTAAAGCTTCTTTCTTAAATATTTTTTTACCTAAAATAGCCATAACCAGCATAAAAACAAATAATCCTAGACCACTTAATAAAGCTAAACCGGCTGTTTTAAAATCATAGTAATATATTTTTAAACCTAGAACGGTTAAGCTTGATAAAATTAACGGACTATCTAAAATAATCATATATTTAAAATCAGTAATAGCAATAATTATCACTAATTCGGCCACGATTAAGGAAACTAAAAAATCATAACTAAAACCATAGGCATAGTAACTGATTAAAACAATTAAAGCGTTTATAATGCCAATAAAAAGGTTTAAAATCCAAGAATTATTTTCTTTTAGGGGGACTTCTTTTAAATGCATGGGTATTTCATCGGCGATTAAAGCATAAATAATACCTAAAATAAATCCTACAAAAAATAATATAAATATCATAATTTTCACCTATCTTATTTGACCATATAAACTAAACATTGGAATAACAACAGCTAAAATTATTATACCAACTATTAAAGCTAAAATAACAATCATAATGGGCTCTAAAAAACTTTTTAAATTAGTCACGCGAGATTTATGCATATCATTATAATAATTAGCAACTTTCTCCATCATTAAAGAAAGTTCCCCAGTTGTTTCCCCGGTTACTATCATATAATAAGCAACATCAGGAATACACCATTTATTATAAAATGATAATGATATTTTCTCACCTCGAGCTATATTACTCATGGTATCAAGCATTATATCTTTATAGACTTCGTTATTAGTAATATTAGTTAATATTTCCATACTATCAATAATGTAGACACTATTTTTTAATAGACTAGCAAAAGTTTTTGTAAATATAGTTAATTCATGATAAATAATAATTTTGCCAAAGAAAGGAATTTTCATACCAATTATTTGCATAAATTTACGGAATGATTTAACGCGGCGATATAAGAATAATAAGGTAATAATAACGATTAAAGCAATTAATAGAATACTATTAATATGACTAGTAATATATTTACTTAAATTAATTATACTTAAAGTAAAACCACTTACGGTAATTCCAGCTTGATTATAAACTTTAATAAATTCTGGAATAACATAGACCATAATAAAAGTTAAAATAGCTAAAGCGAAAACTAATAAGATTGCGGGGTAAATTATTGCACTAATCATCTCTTTATGCGTTTTATCAATTTCGGTATAATAAGAACTCATATCATCAAGAGTTTTAATTAATTCGCCGGTAGCTTCCGCGGATTTAATCATATTAATCAATAAAGGTGGAAATATTTTACCTTGATTTTGAAGCGCATTACTAAAAGTTTCACCTAAAGTTAATTCATAGGAAATAGATTGATATAATTTCTTTTTTTTAGGATCTTTACTAGCTTGTTTAGTCATTATTTTAATTGTATCATTTAAAGTGATACCGGCTTTTAAATAAGTAGATACTTGAGTTAACCAAAAGATTAAATCTTTAATACTTAATTCTTTTTCATTATCTAAACCAATCTTTTTTAAGAAATTAGCAAAATAATCTTTTTTAATATTATAGACATCTATTCCTTCACTGGCTAAAAAGTTATGTAAAGTTATTTTATTGGTGGCACTCATAGTTCCTTTGACTTTTTTTCCATTACTATCGGTACCATAATAAGTATAATATTCTTTAGATACTTTACGAATATTTATTTCTTTTTGCATCTCTTTAATTAAAGCTTGTTTTTCACTAGCAATCTTTTGTCTTTCGTTTAAAGATAATATGACAGTCTCTTCTTCTTTATTAATGTTTTTAGAATTATTTTGAACTTGTGGGGTTTTCTGTTTTTCAATTTTTTTAAATTCTCGAGAACTTTGATGATATAAAAATAAATTATGAAAAGCATCAAAAAAAACAAATTTAACCCCAATAAAGAAATGCTTAATAAAACTGATAATAAATAAAAATGGGGCTAATAAAATAGTAGTTATTGTAATTGGCTTTTTTGTATCATTCATAATCTCTACCCTATTCTATAGATTATTATAGCATAAAATATTTTAATATTAAAGATGAAAATAAATAAACAAGAAAAAAGTAGGGATTTCCCTACCAATGATAAATATATCATGCCCGGGAATTTATCAGTTTTGAAAATTTAAAATTAAGCAAACCATTATAAAATGGTTATTTTTTTGTCAAATTTTTA